>NZ_BAAGXJ010000001.1:0-305143 GCF_054779895.1 Microbacterium lacusdiani
CCACACCGCGATCGGGAAGCTCCCGCCCATCAGCCGGATCTCAAACAACCTGGCTGGGCAGTACACCTAGGCCGGCGTGCGCGTGACGTTCACCGGCTCGCCCGCCCAGTTCTTCGGCCTCGACGCGGCGAGCGGCTGGCACGAGGTGGCCACGCGCCTGAAGGTGCCGGCGGGAGCCACCAACGTGCGCATCGAGCCGATGGTCGACTACATGAAGGGCGCCATGCGCCTCGACGACGTCGACATCGAGATCAACGGCGCGTTCACCGACCTCGCCGGGCAACAACGCCGTGTCGATCACGACCGACACCACGACGAGCCGTCTCGCGCTCACGCAGGACATCACGCTGCCCGCGGGCGGCGGCACGTACGTGGTCGACTTCGCGTCCAAGATCGACGCGATCAGCGGCGGCGGCAAGGCCGGCTTCCGGATCGACGTGCTCGACGGATCCAAGGGGACGTTCTTCTTCGGGACGAACGTGCCCACCAACAGCTGGGAGCGCACGCGCGGCGCGTTCGTCGTGCCGGCCGACTCCACGAAGATCCGCGTGCATGTCTTCAATGACCAGGTCAAGGCGACCGCGCTGTACGACGACGTGATCGTGCACGCCTCGTCCGCCGCCATGGAGCTCATGACGTCCAAGACCGCGTCGGGGGACATCGCGCTGAGCTGGCTGAAGCCCGCGGCGTGTTCTTCGAGTCGGTCAAGCACCCGAACGTCGTCGGGCCCGACAAGGCGAGCAACTGGGTCGCCGTGATCCGCGGCGCCGAGCTCGCCCAGCACCTCGCCCTGCGCGGCGAGGGCACGTACGGCTTCCGCGACGCGCGCATGGGCCGGATCATCGACCAGCTGCGCCAGCACCTCGACGCCGCGCACACCGACGGCGGGTGGTTCCAGGAGGGCCTGGACTACCTCGACTACACCAACATGATCTCGGTGCCGGGCATCACGGGGAGCTTCGACGCCGGCATCGACGCGCTGCGCTCGGCGTGGGCCGCGCCCGGCACGGCGGGCATGCTGCTGCACACCGCGTCGTTCCGCGAGCCGAACCACAAGCTCCAGTGGGGCGTGGGCGGCGACGCGGGCACGGTGTCGTGGCGTCGACGGCGCCGGCAACGTGGGGGTCCAGACGGCGACCCGCGAGGCCGTCGTCGACATGGCCGACCGCGGCGACGTCGACACGATCGTCGCGATCCGCGACACGTTCGGCGACTCGGCGTCGCACGAATGGAAGTGGCAGCTGGCGCCACAGGCGGGCGTCACGCTACAGATGGCGGGCCGCGCGCGGCGGCCCGCCATCGCTCGCGTCAGCGGGACATCCGGGCCAGGAACGTCCGGGTGCGCTCGTGCTGCGGGGCGTCGATCACCTGCGCAGGCGGGCCCTGCTCGACCACGACGCCGTCGGCCATGAAGACCACGCGGTCGCAGACCTCGCGCGCGAAGCCGATCTCGTGCGTGACGACGATCATCGTCATGCCCTCGTCGGCCAGGCGGCGCATGACGCCCAGCACCTCGCCGACCAGCTCCGGGTCGAGCGCGCTCGTCGGCTCGTCGAACAGCATGACCTTGGGCTTCATGGCCAGGGCGCGGGCGATCGCCACGCGCTGCTGCTGCCCGCCGGAAAGCTGCGACGGGTACGCGTCGGCGCGGTGCGCGAGGCCCACGCTGTCGAGCAGCTCCATGGCCTCCGCGCGCACCTCGGCGCGGGGGCGCCGCCGCACGCGCAGCGGGGCCTCGATCACGTTCTCCAGCACGGTCATGTGCCCGAACAGGTTGAACCGCTGGAACACCATGCCGATGTCCTGGCGCCGCTCGGCGACCTCGCGGGCGCGCAGCTCGTACAGGCGGCCGCGGTGCTCGCGGTAGCCGACCAGGACGCCGTCGACGCGGATCTCGCCGCGGTCGACCTCCTCGAGGTGGTTGATGCAGCGCAGCAGCGTGGACTTGCCCGAGCCGGACGGGCCCAGGATGCCCACGACCTCGCCCGCGCGCACCTCGAGGCTGACGCCCTTGAGCACCTCGTTGTGGCCGTACGACTTCTCGACGTCCTGGATGGTCACCAGCGCGTCCGACGTCATGCCGCCACCTCCTTGCGCTCGCCGCGGAGCGGGAGCAGCCGGGCGAGCAGGCCCGACGGCGCCCGGTCCTTGTCGAAGCGGCGCTCGATGACCGCCTGGATCACGCTCGCCACGCTCGTCAGGATGAGGTACCACGCGCTCGCGACGAGGAACATCTCCATCTGCGTGAAGTCCCCGGTGCCCATCTGGCGCGAGCGGAACAGCAGGTCGCCGGCGCCGATGATCGAGACCAGCGACGTCTCCTTCAGCAGCGTGACCAGCTCGTTGCCCGTCGGCGGCAGGATCGACCGCATGGCCTGCGGCAGCACGATGCGGCGCATGGTCTGGCCGGGCGTCATGCCGAGCGCGCCGGCGGCCTCCGCCTGGCCCTTGTCGACCGACAGGATGCCGCCGCGGACGATCTCGGCCATGTACGCGGCCTCGTTGAGCGCGAGCGCCAGGATCGCCGCGGTGAAGGGCTGGATTATCGCGTTCGTCTCGACCGTCGTGAAGCCGAGATCGATGCGCGGCAGGAAGAGCGACAGGTTGAACCAGATCAGCACCTGCACGAGCAGCGGCGTGCCGCGGAACAGCCACACGAACCCGAACGCGAAGGCGGCCAGCAGGCGGTTGCTCGACAGGCGCATGATCGCGATGCCGACGCCGAGCGCGGCGCCGAGCACCATGCTGACGATCGTCAGCACCACGGTCATGCCGAGGCCCTCGAGCACCGCCTGCGCGCCGAAGCGCGAGAACACGACATCCCAGCGCACCGCGCTGTGCGCGGCGATGTCGGCGACCAGCTTGACCGCGAGCGCCACCAGGATGGCGACCACGACCCACTGGCCCCAGTGCCGCACCGGGACGACGCGCGCCCCGGCGGCCGCGCGGGCGTCGGAGCTCAGGGGGCCGGCGGAGGTCACTCGTCCGCGCCGTTGACGGTGATCTCGTCGAGGCCCGACGACTCGAGCTCGTACGACGCGAGGATCTCGCCGTAGGTGCCGTCGTCGACCAGCGACTGCAGGCCGGCCTGGAACGCCGCCACCAGCTCGTCGTCGCCCTTCTTGAAGACGTAGCCCAGCGGCGACGGGTCGATCGACTCCGTGTTGGCGACCTCGAACGCCTGTCCGCCGCCGATCTGCGCGGCGTTGTAGCGACCGGTCGCCTCCTGCGTCAGCATCGCGACCGTGCGGCCCTGCTGCACCTGCAGCAGCGCGTCCGAGTCGGTCGGCTGGGTGAGGATCTCGATCGGCTCGTCGCACTCGGCGCTCTGCGCCTCGAGGATGCCCTGCTGCGTCGAGTCGACCAGCACCGAGACCGGGTGGCCGCACAGATCGGCGAGCGTGCCGATGCCCTCCGGGTTGCCGGCCGCCACGATGATCGCCTGGTCCGCCATGAAGTAGTCGACGAAGTCGTAGTTCGCCTGGCGCTCGACCGTGTCGGTCATGCCGGCGACGACGAGGTCGAAGCGCTCGGCGTCGAGCGACGGGAGCAGCGTGTCGAACGCGACGTTCTCGAGCGTGTACTCGATGCCCAGGCGAGCCGTGACGGCGTCGAGCAGGTCGATGTCGAGGCCGATGATCGTCGATCCGTCCGTGTCCATGTACTCGTACGGGGCGTAGCCGGCCTCGGTCCCGACCACGACGGAGCCCGACTCCTGCACGTCGGCGGGCAGCATCGCGTGCAGCTCCTCGTCTGCGCTGACCGCGGTCTCGGGCGCCTCCGACTCGGTCGAGGCGCCGCCGGCGCAGCCCGCGAGCAGCAGGCCCGAGAGGGCGAGAGCGGCGGCCGCGGCGATCGGACGTGCGGGGAGAGTCGAGGACATCATGCTCCTATCGATGCCGCGCGGGTGTGCGGGCGGCGGTGCGAGTGCGAGGGGATGCTCCATTCTAAATCGGCGGCGTTTCGCCCCCGTTTCGGCCCGGCGGCGTCGGATCTCAGCCGCGCAGGGCCTTCTGGATGCGCTGCACCGAGACCTGCTCGGCGGTGCCGAGGCGCTGTGCGAACAGGCCCACGCGCAGCTCCTCGAGCATCCAGCGCACGCGCACGAGGCGCTCGGGCGTCTCGGCGGGAAGCGGGATCGTGCCGCCGGCCTCGGCGAAGGCGGCCGTCGCGCGCTCGAGCTCCGTCATCCAGGCGCGGTCGCGCCCCGGGTTGTCGGGCAGCGCCTCGAGGCGCAGTCGCGCGCCCTCGAGGTAGCGGGGCAGGTGCTGCAGGCGCGCGAGCCCGGTCGCCGAGACGAAGCCCGGGTGGATGAGGCCCGCGAGCTGACCGCGGATGTCCCCGAGCGGACCGAGGAGGGCCATCGAGTTCGACTTCTTGAGACCGCGCTCCACCTCGCGCGCGGCGGTCAGGATGCGGGCGACGAGCGACACGCACGCGAACACGTCGTCCACGGATCCGCGCGTGGCCTCGGCGCGGAGCGCGTCGAACGCCGCGCGGGTGCGGGGGAGCGCGCCTGCGCGGTCTATCACGGCGTCGGCGACGGCGGCGCGGCAGTCCTCGATCAGCGCCTTGGCGGACGGGTACGGCGAGGCGGCCAGCGCGAGCTTCTCGTTCGCGGTGAGGTGCTCCTGCACGTACGAAGTCGGGGAGGGCACCTGCAGCAGCAGGAGCCGCCGCACGCCGCGCCGCGTCTCGGAAGCGGCGCGCTCGGGCGTGGCCTCGACGCGCATCGCCACGGAGGAGCCCTCGTCGACCAGCGCCGGATAGCCGCGCACGACGCCGCCGGCCACCTTGGTGTCGACCACCTCGGGCAGATCGCCGATCGCCCAGTCGGTGAGGCCCTTGCGCTCCAGCACGGGGGCCGATGCGGTCGCGGCGACGGCTGCGGGGTCGGCCTTGCGCGCGTCGGCCTGCTGGGAGGCCCGGTCGAGCGACCGCGCGACGCTCTGCCGCGCGCGCCCCGCGAGCCGCTCCTGGAGCGCCCGCAGGTCCCGATCCGACCCGAGGGCACGCCCGCGCTCGTCCACGGCGCGGAACGACATGGTCAGGTGGGCGGGCACGCGCTCCATCTCGAAGTCCGCGTCGGTGACGGGCTGGTTCGCGACGCGCTGGATGCGACGGGCGAGCGCCTCGCGCAGGGTCTGCGGCGGCCGGCCGGCGTGGTCCTCGGGGCCCGCGCCCTCGAGCTCGGCGGCGAGCTTGTCGGCCCAGTCCGCCGCGGGAACGACGTGCCGGCGGATCGCCTTGGGCAGCGCGCGCAGCAGCGCCGTGATGAGCTCCGACCGCATGCCCGGCACCTGCCAGTCGAAGCCGACCGGCTCGAGCGACGCCAGCAGGGCGAGCGGCACGACCACCGTCACGCCGTCATCCGGCGCGCCCGGCTCGAACCGGTACGCGAGGTTGAGCGTCTGATCGCCCTGCGTCCACCGCGTGGGGAAGTCGCGCGCATCGGCCGTCGCCTGGCCCTCGACCAGGTCGGACTCGCGCATCGTCAGCAGCTTCGGCGTGCGCGTCAGCGCGTCCCGCCACCAGGCCTCGAATGACCGCACGTCGAACACGTCGGCGGGGATGCGGGCGTCGTAGAACGAGAAGACCGCCTCGTCGCCGGCCAGGATGTCGCGGCGCCGCTCGCGCTCCTCGAGCTTCTCGAGGCGGCGGCGCAGCTCGTGGTTCTGGCGGAGGAACGCCGTGACGTTCTGCGGCAGGCGGGACGGATCCCACTCGCCCTCGACGAGCGCGTGCCGCACGAACAGCTCGCGCGCCGCCGCGCGGTCCACGCGCGCGAACTGGATGCGCCGGCGCGGCACGATCTCGACGCCGTACAGCGTGACCTTCTCGTACGCGACCGCGGCCCCCGCGTCCTTCGACCAGTGCGGCTCGGTGACCTGCCGCTTGGCCAGGTCGCCCGCGAGCGCCTCCGCCCACGCCGGGTCGATCTGCGCGACCGTCCGGGCGAACAGCCGCGAGGTCTCGACCAGCTCGCCGGCCATGACCGCCTTCGGTCGCCGCTTGCGCAGAACCGAACCCGGGAAGATCGAGAACCGGATGCCGCGCGCACCGCGGTACTCGGCTCCCTTGCGCGGGTCCTTCGACTTCTCGCGCTCGTCGAGCAACCCGATCTGCGACAGGAGACCGGCGAGGAGGGCCTGGTGGATCAGATCGGCCTGATGCCCCGGCTGGTCTCCTCCGTTTCGACTCCGCTCGCTGGCGCTCGCTCCGCTCAACGACCGGGAAGCGCTCGCAGATCGGTTGCGCTTCCCGCTGTCGCGGGGTCCCAGCCCCGAGGCCAGTCCCCGGAGCTGGCGGTGGACGTCGAACCACTCCCGCACGCGCACGTAGTTCAGGAACTCCGCGCGGCACAGGCGGCGGAACGCGCTCGAGCCGAGCTCGTCCTGCTTCTCCTGCAGGTGGTTCCAGAGGTTGAGCAGCGTCAGGAAGTCGCTGGTCGGATCCGCGAACCGGGCGTGCGCCTGATCCGCCTGCTCGCGCTGCTCTTCGGGGCGCTCGCGGACGTCCTGGATCGACAGGCCCGACACGATCGCGAGCACCTCGGGAACGGTCCCGTTGCGGTGCGCCTCGACGAGCATCCGGGCGAAGCGGGGGTCGATCGGCAGGCGCGCGATGTCGCGGCCCACGCGCGTCAGCCGCGGCGAGCCGTCCCGCGTCAGCACGACGGCGCCGAGCTCGACCAGCAGATCCAGGGCGGCCTTGACGCCGCGCGAGTCGGGCGGCGTCAGGAACGGGAAGTCCTGGATGTCGCCGAAGTCCAGGGCGAGCGCCTGCAGGATGACCGACGCCAGGCTCGTGCGCAGGATCTCGGGCTCGGTGAACTCGGGGCGGCGCGCGAAGTCGTCCTCGCCGTACAGCCGGATCGCGATGCCGGCGCTGGTGCGGCCCGCGCGACCGGACCGCTGCTGCGCCGACGCCTGCGAGATCGCCTCGATCGGCAGGCGCTGCACCTTGGCGCGGTTGCTGTATCGCGAGATGCGGGCCGTGCCCGTGTCGATCACGTACTTGATGCCCGGCACGGTCAGAGACGTCTCGGCCACGTTGGTCGCGAGCACCACTCGGCGCTTGAGGCCCGCGACGGTCGACCGCTCGAACACGCGGTGCTGCTCGGCCGCGCTCAGCCGGCCGTACAGCGGCAGCACCTCGGTGGGCGCGCGCTGGTCGCGGAACGCGCCGCGCACGGCGTCGGCCGCGTCGCGGATCTCGGCCTCGCCCGGCAGGAACACCAGCACGTCGCCCGGCGCCTCGCGGTCGAGCTCGCGCAGCGCCGCGACGATCGCCGACACCTCGTCCTCGACCTCGTAGCCCTCGTCGGGCGCGTCCTCGGCCGCGGCGTCCGCCACCAGGGGCCGGTACCGGATCTCCACGGGGAACGTGCGCCCCGAGACCTCGATGATCGGTGCGGGCGTGCCGTCCGCGGCCGCGAAGTGCTTCGCGAAGGACTCCGGGTCGATCGTGGCCGAGGTGATGATCACCTTGAGGTCCGGACGCTGGGGGAGCAGCTGCTTGAGGTAGCCGAGCAGGAAGTCGACGTTGAGCGAGCGCTCGTGCGCCTCGTCCACGATGATCGTGTCGTAGCGCGACAGCCTCCGGTCGCGGTGGATCTCGTTAAGCAGGATGCCGTCGGTCATCAGCGCGATGCGCGTGGAGTCCGAGACCTTGTCGGTGAAGCGCACCTTGTAGCCCACGAGCCCGCCGAGCGGAACCTCGAGCTCCTCGGCCACGCGCTCCGCGATCGTGCGCGCCGCGAGGCGCCGCGGCTGGGTGTGCGCGATGCGCTCCCGGCCGAGCTCGAGCGCGATCTTCGGCAGCTGCGTGGTCTTGCCCGATCCCGTCGCGCCCGCGACGATCACGACCTGGTGATCCCGGATCGCGCGCGCGATCTCGTCCCGCGCGGCGCTGACGGGCAGCTCGGGCGGGTAGGCGATCCGCCAGGGCGCGGTCGGGTCCTCGGGCATAGCCTCCCAGTCTACGAGTCCCGGGCGGCTCCCCGGCGGCGGCCCTAGGATCGCGCCATGTCGCCCGCGTCGCAGCAGTCTGAGAGCCGCCGGGCGTTCACGCCCGTCGAGCAGCGCATGGGTCCTGCTCGCGCTGGTGCTGGTCGTCTACGCGCGCTGCACCCTGCACTTCCGCAACCACCGCACGCGGGCGTGGCGCCGCATGCCGATCCTGGTCGCGTTCACGGGCGTGGCGTTCTTCATCTGGATCGCCGAGAACATCGGCACGGCGGCAGGGGCCTGGATCTACCCGGATCAGGCGGACGGCTGGCAGATCGTGTCGATCTCGAAGCTGGTGTCGTGGCTGCTGCTCATGATCATCTCGGTCGTGCTGGTGACGTTCGTCTACCGGCCGCAGGCGACGGACCCGGTGGAGGGCGCCGGGAGGGGAGCGGTGCCCGCGTTTCCGGATCGGGCATCCGTCTGACACATCCGTGGCGTACCATGCCCGGAATCGCGGCAGCGAGCCGCATCTGCGCCCCCGAGCAGAGGAGCCGACATGTCCCGCCGACTCGTCATCGTCGTCCGTGCCGATCCCGTGATCTGCGGTCACTCCGGCGAAGCCCGCAACCTGGCGGAGGCGGCGCGGCGGCGCGGCTTCGACGAGGTGCGGATCGTCACGTGGCCCATCGAGCGCCTGGAGGCCGCGGGCCTGCCGCTCAAGCCGCTCGACACCGTGCTGCCGTACAGCGACGGCATCCTGGTCGAGCGCCCCGAGCCGGTCGGCGACTACAAGGTCGTCGACGGCCGGTACATCCAGGGCCTGGTCGGACGGCTCGTCGAGCTGTTCACCGACGGCGTGCCCACGGTCGCGATGTCGCTGTACCTCAGCCCGCACACCACGGCCGTGACCGACGCGGTCGAGGTCGCGCGCCGGACCGGCCTGCCGGTGAACGTCGTGACGATCGCCGAGGCGGTCGGATCCGATGTCACCAACGTCGTCCGCCAGTGCGTGACCGAGGGGCGCTTCGGCGCCGCCGCGCACGTGCTGGAGTCGTACCTGGCGAGCGACGTGTGCGTCGCGGTGTCGCAGTACACGAAGGACCTCATCGTCGAGGAGGCGGGCCTGCTCGACCGGATGCACGGCACCCGCTACGCCGAGCGCTGCGCCGAGAAGATCGCGATCTCGTACCCCGCGATCGATTCCTCGCTCTTCCTGGGTCTCGATCCCTCCGAGGTCGATCGGCACCTGGCGGCGCGCGGTCTGGAGCGCGACGGCTACGTGTTCTACCTGTCGCGCCTGGCGCGGGCCAAGGGGGTAGAGGACCTGATCGCGGGTTTCGCCGCGTCCGAGTCCGCGGCGGGGAAGCAGCTGATCATCGCCGGGCGCGGGCCCGAGGAGCAGGAGCTGCGCGGCATCGCGGCGGCCTCGCCCGCGGCGGACCGCATCGGGTTCCTGACCGATGTCGACGACGCCGAGAAGCCGTTCCTGTTCGCCGGATCGGCCGCCTACGTCCTGCCGACCAAGCCGCGGCCGGAGTTCATCGAGACGTTCGGCATCGCGCTCGCCGAGAAGGCGCTGTCGGGCGGCGGCCCCGCGATCACGACCCTGACGGGCGGCGTGGGGGAGGCTGTGGGCGACACCGCGATGGTCATCGACGTCGACGCGCCGGATCAGATCGCCGCGAGCATCGACCGGGCGCTCGCGATGGGCACGGAGGAGCGCCTGGTGTGGGAGGAGCGGGCGCGCGCCCACGCGCTGCAGTTCGACCGGATGAGCGTGTTCGACCGGCTCTTCGACCGCGTCGCGGCGCTCGACCCCGTGTTCGTCTGACGGATTTGTCGCCAGTCGCCCCTAATGGCCTCTGGCGCTTCTAGGCTCGAGATCATGAGCGTACCCACCATCACCCTCAACTCCGGTTTCGAGATTCCCCAGCTGGGCTTCGGCGTCTTCCTGGTGCCCCCGGCCGAGGCCGAGGCGGCCGTCACCGCGGCCCTCGAGGCCGGATACCGCCACATCGACACGGCGGCGATCTACAAGAACGAGGAGGGCGTCGGCGCCGCGATCGCCAAGAGCGGCATCCCGCGCGACGAGCTGTTCATCACCACCAAGCTCTGGAACGACCGCCAGGACGGCGACGACCCGAAGGCCGCCATCGCCGAGAGCCTCGAGAAGCTGGGCCTGGACTACGTCGACCTGTACCTGACGCACTGGCCCGCCCCCGAGCGCGGCACGTTCGTGAACGCGTGGCAGAAGCTCGTCGAGATCCGCGACGCCGGTCAGGCGCGCAGCATCGGCGTCTCGAACCACCTGGTCGAGCACCTCGAGGCCGTCGTCGAGGCGACCGGCGTGACCCCCGCGGTCAACCAGATCGAGCTGCACCCGGCGTACCAGCAGCGCGAGATCACGCAGTGGGCCGCCGACCACGGGATGTTCATCGAGTCCTGGGGCCCGCTGGGCCAGGGCAAGTACGACCTCTTCGGCGAGAAGGCGGTGGCCGATGCCGCCGCCGCGCACGGCAAGACGCCCGCGCAGGTCGTCATCCGCTGGCACCTCGAGAAGGGCTTCATCGTCTTCCCGAAGTCGGTGCGCCCGGAGCGCATGGCCGAGAACTTCGACGTGTTCGACTTCGAGTTGACCGACGCCGAGGTCGCCGCGATCGACGCGTTGGACCCGCTGGACGGCTCGGGCCGCGTGGGCGCCCACCCGCTCGAGCTCAACTGACGCTCGCTGAGCCGTCGAGGCCCCGGATCCGGACGTCGGATCCGGGGCCTCGTGCTAGACCCAGCCGGGCAGCCAGTTGTGGAGCTGCCAGAGCGGGTATGGCTCGAGGAAGCCGGTCGACAACGGCAGGAAGAACACCGCGATGAGCACGGCGATCGCGACGAACGCGATCGCGAACACCCGCCACGCGCGCGTCTCGGCCGCCGCGACCTCCTCGGCCGACACGACCTCGGCCGGGCTCGGGTCGCGCGGCGTGACGGGATCGCGCGGACGCGTCAGCCATCCGAGCGCCAGGGCCAGCGCGATGACCAGGAACGGCAGCATCGTCACGGTATAGAACTGGAAGATCGTGCGCGACGGGTACAGCAGCCAGGGCAGGTAGGTCGCCGCGAGGCCGGTGAGCGCGAAGCCGAAGCCCGGCGCGAGGGCGCCCGCGCGCCGGCGGATGAGCAGCACGACCGCCAGGATGACCGCCGCCCACGCGGCGTACCACGTCACGGGGTTGGGGTGGCTGCCGATCACGCCGATGCAGTCGTCGCTCCAGCCGCACCACTCCTCGCCCGCCTCGGGGCGAGCCAGCCACATCGCGGTGGGCCGCAGCAGCAGCGGCCACTGCCAGGCCGGGCTGGCGTAGGGGTGACTGCTGGAGAGCCCCACGTGGAACGCGTACATCGACGAGTGGTAGTTGAGGAGCGCGACGAGGGGGTTCGCATCCGAGGCCCGGTCGTAGCCGCCCGATGTGACGAGCCATCCGGTCCACGACGCGAGGTAGACCGCGGCGGCGACCGGGACCAGCAGCACGAACGCGATCGCCCCCTGCAGCACCGAGCCGGCGAACCACTCCTCCTTGCGCGCGCGGTGCCGCACGATGGCGTCGTGGACGACGATCCAGATGCCGACCGCGGCGAGCACGTACAGGCCCGACCACTTGACGGCGCACGCCGCGCCGAGCGCGAGCCCGGCGGCGACGATCCACGGGCGGCGCCACAGCAAGGGGCCCGCGATGCCCTCGGACGACAGGATGCGCTCGTCCGTGCGATCGCGGTCGAGCAGGACGAACCAGAACGCGAGCGTCACGAAGAACGCCAGGAACCCGTCGAGCAGGCTCACCCGGCTGAGCGCGATCGCGAGTCCGTCGACCGCGAGCAGGCCGCCCGCGACCGCGCCGATCGCGATGGAGCCCGAGAGGCGCCGCGCGATCTCGTAGACGAGCGGCACCAGCAGCGTGCCGATCAGCGCGGCCGAGAAGCGCCATCCGAAGCCGGAGTCGGCCCCGAACAGCAGCATGCCGACCGCGATCAGCCACTTGCCCAGCGGCGGATGCACGACGTACGCGGCGTCGGTGGAGTACACGTCGGTGTCGCCCGACGTGAAGCTCTCGTTCGCGTCGTCGGGCCACGCGCCCTCGTATCCGAGGTGCAGCAGGGTCCACGCGTCCTTGACGTAGTAGGTTTCGTCGAACACCAGGTCCTGCGGATGCCACAGCCCGATGAAGCGCAGCGCGGCGGCGAGCAGCGTGAGCCCGAGCGGCACCAGCCAGCGGGCGGTCCGGGGCGCGAGAGTCACCCGGTCAGCCTACGGCGGGCGCTGGCCGGCCCTGGGCGCCGAGCGAGGGAGCGCCGCCCCGCCGTGTTCGTTGAGCGGAGCGAGCGCCAGCGAGCGGAGTCGAAACGGCTGAAGCCGCCCGCGGCGCAGCCCTCCGACTTCTCCACAACCTCTCCCGACCTTCGAACAAATGTCCGAGGGTGGTGGGAGAATGGGGGCATGCCACGCTTCACGGATGCGGACAGCTCGGGGTGGGAGTTCACCCCGGGTGAGTTGGCGCGGACGCGTGCCGGGGTGGAGCGGTTGAAGGAGATCAGGGCTCAGCGGGCGGCGCTGGATGCGGCGGAGGCTGCGGAACTCGCGGCGCTGATGGGCATCGCGATCGATCAGATCGGGCGGATGCCGGATGCGAGCGTGTATGAGTTCCCGGTGCGGTCCATGGCCGCGGAGGTGGCGCTGGCGACGAGGGAGTCGCCGCGGGCGGTGCAGGGGCGGATGGACCGCGCGCACACGCTGGTGACCCGGTTCCCGGCGACGCACGCGGCGCTCGGGGAGGGGCGGATCACCTCCCGGCACGCGCAGGTCATCGCCGAGGCCGGTGCGGACCTCGATGAGGATGACGCCCGGGCGGCGTTCGAGTCGGAGATCCTCCCGCTGGCGGAGAAGGCGACCCCGTATCGCACCAAGGCGCTGGCTGCGCGGGTGGCGGAGAAGCATCAGCCGGTGTCGGCGACGGTGCGGCATGAGGAGGCGCGGGAGCGGCGGGGCACGTGGGTGGAGGACCAACCGGACGGGCAGGCGGTGCTGTGCATCAGCGGCCCGGCGTACATGATCCACGCCGCCCATGATCGGCTGACCGCGCAGGCCCGGGTGGTGAAGCGCGCCCGCGGCGCCTCCGATGACCCCGCGGTCGCGGCGGACGAGCGCGACCTGGGCCGGCTGCGGGCGGACCTCGCACTGGATCTGCTGCTGTCGGGCATGCCGTCCGGTCACCCGGTCGAGCAGCACATCAACGCGAGCATCGAAGTCACCATCCCCGTCACCACCCTCGCCGGTCTCGACGACGAGACGGCCCTTTTGGCCGGGTACGGGCCGATCGATGCGGACACCGCCCGCCGCCTCGCGGCCGGCGCGGTGGGGTGGGAGCGGCTGTTCCTCCACCCCGACACCGGGGCCCTCCTCACGGTCGATCACCGCACCCCGACCGCGGCGCAGCGGCGGTACCTGCTGGCGCGGGATGGGACGTGCCGGGTCCCGGGGTGCGCCACGAAGGCGAAGCACTGCGACATCGACCACACGATCCCGTGGTCCAACGACGGCCCCACCGGCGTCGAGAACCTCGCCACGATCTGCGAGCCCCACCACATGATGAAGCACCACTCGCCCTGGGACGTCGACCAGGTCGGCCGCGGCATCCTCCGATACCGCAGCCCGGCCGGGTACGAGTACTACGACACCCCGTACCGCATCGAATACGTCGGTGGCGGCGCACCACCCTTCTGAGGTCGAGCGCGGAAGCGGCGTCCCGGGCTAGAGTCGCTCGGCGATCGCGTCCAGCAGCGCTGCGGCCGACGTGTCCATGATCTCGGTGGGCTGCAGTGCGCCGTCGTCGTCCACCAGGGAGTGGACGTTCGGGATCATCACGATGTCCGGCATGGTCTTCATCGACAGCGACGAGCCGACCTGCTTGAGCTGCTGTGCCGCGCGGAGGCCGCCCGAGACGCCGCCGTAGCTCACGACGCCGAGGGGCTTTCCTGCCCACTCGTGGAACAGGTAGTCGATTGCGTTCTTGGTCGCCGAGTTGAGCGCGTAGTTGTACTCCGGGATGACCCACACCACCGCGTCGCCGCGGTCGATGGTCTCGCTCCAGCGCTTCGTGTGCTCCTGCGTGTACCGGCGCTTGCGCGGGTGGTTCGGCTCGTCGAGCATCGGCAGGTTCACCTCGCCGAGATCGATCAGCTCGATGTCGAACCGCTCGTCTGCTTCGGCGTGCGCCGTGAACCACTCCGCGACGGTGCGTCCGATGCGTCCGGGGCGCGTGCTTCCGATGATGATCTGGATGAGCGGCGTGTCGGCCATGGCTGGCTCCTCTCGGCGTCGGACCCCCAGTCTGGGCGCCGGCCGCGCCCGGGCCAAGGGGGTGGACGCGGCTACGCTGAGGCGGTGATCATCCTCGCGGCGACCCCGATCGGCAACCTCGGCGACGCCTCGCGGCGCCTGATCGAGGTGCTCGAGGAGGCCCCCCTGGTGGCGGCCGAGGACACCCGGACGGCGCAGCGGCTGTTCGCCGCGCTCGGGATCTCGAACCGCCCGCGGCTGATCGCGATGCACGACCACAACGAGCGGCAGAGGGCCGGGGAGCTGGTCGAGCTGGCGCGCGAGCAGGATCTGGTCGTCCTCACCGACGCGGGCATGCCCACCGTCAGCGACCCGGGCTACGGGCTCGTATCGGCGGCGGCCGAGGCCGGCGTCCTGGTCACGGCCATCCCCGGTCCCAGCGCGGTCCTCACCGCGCTGGCGGTGTCGGGCCTGCCGACCGACCGCTTCGCGTTCGAGGGCTTCGTCGCCCGCAAGCCCGGGGAGCGGCGCCGGGAGCTGACGGCCCTCGCGGCGGAGTCGCGCACCCTCGTCTTCTTCGAGGCGCCGACCCGCGTCGCGCAGACCCTGGCCGACATGGCGTCCGCGTTCGGCGCCGACCGGCGCGCGGCCGTCTGCCGCGAGCTCACGAAGCTGCACGAGGAGGTCGCGCGCGGCACGCTCGCCGAGCTGGTCGCGTGGGCCGAGGCGGGCGTGCGCGGCGAGCTCGTGATCGTGGTCGAGGGCGCGACCGCGGGCGAGACCCCGCTCGAGGACGCGCTCGCCCAGGTGCAGAGCCTGGTCGCGTCGGGGACGCGCCTCAAGGATGCCGCCGCCGAGGTCGCCGCGCACACGGGGCACTCGTCGCGCGACCTGTATCAGGCCGCGCTCGCGGCCCGCGGCTGAGCACGGGCTCGCGTCAGCCCCAGGCCGACGCGTCGCCGGCCACCTCGCCCCACACGGTGTGCATGTGCCCGCGCGAGTGCCGCTCGGCCTCATCCGCGTCGCCGGCGACGATCGCGAGCGCGAGGCGCAGGTGGTCCTCGAGCGTCCCCGCGACTGGGATCGAGGGAGTGAGGCCCAGGCGTGTGCGGCCCTCCAGCACGGCGTGCACCGGGCGCTCGAGCGCCGCCAGCAGCGGGTTGCCGGATGCTGCGAGAAGCGTCGCGTGGAACGCCAGGTCGATCTCGAGATAGGGGTCTGAGGCGCCCAGGCCGCGATGGCCCAGGTCGTTGAGCTCCTCTGCGAGACGCTTGAGCTCGGCGCGCTGGGCCGGCGTCGCCCGCTCCGCCGCGAGGCGCGCGGCCATCGGCTCGACCGCGACGCGCAGCTCCATGAGCGCCTCGAGCTGCTGCTGCCGGAACGGTCCCTCCAGGTTCCAGCCGATCAGGAGGGGATCGAACGCGTCCCACCGCTCGCGGGGGAGCACCGTGATCCCGACCCGGCGGCGGGACTCGACCATCCCGAGGCTCTCGAGCACCCGGACCGCCTCGCGCACGACGGTGCGCGACGCCCCCTGCTCGGCCTCGATGCCCGCCAGGGTGAGCACGGCGCCGGGCGGGATCTCGCCCGCCGCGATGCGCCGCCCCAGCTCGCCGAGCACGTCCGAGTGCACTCCACCGGCCATCTCGCTCCCTTGCCATCCGGAATGGTGCTACCTTACCTGCTGAATAAGTAGTACCTTTGAGCGGTCTCGACTTTCCCGAGCCGCGACGCGCGGAGCGCCACGACGGCGCGATCCCTCGATTTCAACGGAGAAACCACATGGAAGATTGGACCCAGACCCTCGGGGCCGGTCCGCTGCTCGGCATCGCCGCGGCGGCCGTCGCCCTGATCCTGTTCCTGGTCATCAAGGTGCGCCTGCACGCGTTCCTCGTGCTGATCGTCGTCTCGCTGCTCACGGCCATCGCCACCGGGCTGCCGATGGGCGTGCTGGTCAACGAGGTGCTCGTCTCGGGCTTCGGATCGACGCTCGGATCGGTCGCGCTGCTGATCGGCCTGGGCGCCATCATCGGCCGCCTGATCGAGTCCAGCGGCGGCGCCAAGGTCATCGCCGAGCGGATGGTCGCGATCTTCGGCGAGAAGCGCGCGGCGTTCGCGCTCGGTCTCACGTCGCTGATCCTCGGCTTCCCGATCTTCTTCGACGCGGGCCTCGTGGTCATGCTGCCGATCATCTTCGCCGTCGCGCGCCGCATCGGCGGCAAGAACCTGCTGCTCTACGGCTTCAGCGGCGCCGCGGCGTTCTCGGTCATGCACGTCTTCCTGCCGCCGCACCCGGGCCCCGTCTCGGCCACCGAGCTGTTCGGCGCCGACCTGGGCGTCGTGATGCTGATCGGCCTCGTGATCGCGTTCCCGGCGTGGTACCTGTCGGGCTACCTGTGGGGCAAGTTCGTCAACAAGCGCTACCCGATGATCGTCCCCGCACTGTTCGGCACGACCGACCCCGACCAGCCGGTGAACCCGCCCAAGGCGGGCACGGTCGTCGCGATCCTGCTGCTGCCGATCCTCCTGATCTTCATGAACACGGGCCTGAACGCGCTGGGCTCGGTGGGCGCGGTCAACCGCGACGACACCTGGGTGCAGGCGCTCATGCTGATCGGCACGTCGCCGGTCGCGCTGCTCATCACCGCGCTGGTCGCGCTGCTGGTGCTCGGCAAGTTCCGCGGCGAGACCGGATCGGCGCTCGAGAAGCTGATCGAGAACACGCTCGGCACGGTCGCGTCGGTCATCCTGATCACGGGCGCGGGCGGCATGTTCGGCGGCGTCCTGCGCGCGTCGGGGATCGGCGCGGCGCTCTCGGAGTCGCTCGACGACCTCGGCCTGCCGCTCATCTTCGCGGCATACCTGATCGCGGTCGCGCTGCGCGTCGCGCAGGGCTCGGCCACGGTCGCGCTCGTCACCACGGCGGGCCTGCTCGCCCCGGCCGTCACGGCCGGCGGCTTCGGCGTCGTCGACACCGCGGCCATCACGCTCGCGGCGGCGGCCGGCTCGGTGTTCGCCAGCCACGTGAACGACTCGGGCTTCTGGCTGGTCGGCCGCCTCATGAACATGGATGTGAAGACCACGCTGAAGACGTGGACAGTGCAGCAGGCGCTGGAGTCGCTCGTCGGCTTCGCGATCGTGCTCGCCGTCTACGCGATCTTCTGATCCGGCGGCCGGGACCATGACGAACGACATCTTCGACATCACGGGCCGCCTGGCCCTGGTGACGGGCTCGTCGCGCGGCCTCGGCCGGTCGCTCGCCCTGGCGCTCGCGGAGGCGGGCGCCAGGGTGGTGCTCCACGGCCGGGACCAGGGCGCCCTGCGCGACGCGAGCGACCAGCTCGAGCGCGCGAGCGGCTTCCGCCCCGCGAGCGTCGGGTTCGACGTGACGGACGCCGCAGCGGTCGAGGACGGGATCGGCGGCCTGATCGCCGAGCACGGCGTGCCCGACATCCTCGTCAACAACGCGGGCGTGCAGCGCCGCGCGCCGTTCACCGAGTTCCCGGTGGGGGACTGGGACACGGTCATCGCCGCGAACCTGTCGAGCGTGTTCTACGTGTCGCGGTTCGTCACGCCGGGCATGGCCGAGCGCGGCTCGGGCAAGGTGATCAATGTCGGCTCGGTGCAGTCGAAGCTGGCGCGCCAGACGATCGCGCCGTACTCGGCGTCGAAGGGCGGCGTCGCGCTGCTGACCCAGGGCATGGCGGCGGATCTCGCGCGCTTCGGCATCCAGGTCAACGCCATCTCGCCCGGCTACTTCGCCACCGAGATGAACCGCACCCTCGTGGAGGACGAGGCGTTCAACTCGTGGCTCGTGAACCGCACCCCGGCGCAGCGCTGGGGGGACTTCCGCGAGCTGTGGGGCACGCTGCTCTACCTCGCGTCGGACGCGTCGAGCTTCGTCTCGGGGCAGAACATCTTCGTCGACGGCGGCATGACCGCGGTCGTGTGAGCAGGAGGAACCACATGCGCGCGGTCTGGATCGACGGCAAGGAGGCGCTCGCGGTGCGCGAGACGCCGCAGCCCGAGCCCGGCGAGGGCGAGGTGCGGATCCGGATCGACTACGTCGGCATCTGCGGATCCGACCTGCACTACTGCTTCGAGGGCGCGAACGGCGAGTACGTCGTGCGGGAGCCCCTCGTGCCCGGCCACGAGCTGTCGGGACGGGTCGACCTCGACCCCACCGGCGTCCTCGCCCCGGGCACGCCGGTCACGGTGCACCCGGCGCGGTTCGGCACCGCCGTGCCCGGCACCGAGGACCAGCCGCACCTGTGGCCGGGTGGCTCCTACCTCGGCAGCGCCTCGACGTGGCCCCACACGCAGGGCGCGATGGCCGAGCTGCTCGTGGTGCGCGCCGACATGGTGCGCGTGCTGCCCGAGGGTCTGCCGGTGCGCCGGGCGGTCCTCGCCGAGCCCCTCGGCGTGGCCCTCCACGCCGCGACGCGGGCCGGGGACCTCGCTGGCGCGCGCGTGCTCGTGTCGGGAGCGGGTCCCATCGGCCTGCTGGCGCTCGCGGCCGCGCAGGCGCGCGGCGCGGCATCCGTCACCGTCAGCGACGTGCTCGCCGAGCCGCTCGAGCGCGCCACGACGCTTGGCGCCGACGCGGTCGTGCGCGTCACGGAGGAGTCGCTGCCGGTCGAGGCGTTCGACGTCGTGCTCGAGTGCTCGGGCGCTCCCGTCGCGATCAGCGCCGCGGGCGTGGCGGTGCGCCGCCGCGGCACCGTGGTGCAGGTCGGGATGCTGCCGAACGAGCCGCGGCCGATCAACCTCGCGCCGTTCATCTCGAAGGAGGTGGCGCTGCTGGGTGCGTTCCGGTTCCGCGACGAGATCGACGAGGCCGTCGCGCTGCTGGCCGCGCGCCCCGAGCTCGAGCAGGTCGTCACCGACGTGCTGCCCATCGACCGGGCGCTGGAGGCATTCGAGCTGGCGCGCGACTCGCGCCGATCCAGCAAAGTGGTGGTGTCGCTGGGCGAGCCGGCGGCCTGAGGAAGCGAGCGGACATGGGCACAGGCGCCGAGCCGCGGGGAGCGCGCGACGTCGTCATCGGAGTCGACATGGGCACGACGGCCACGAAGGTCGTCGCGTACACGCCCGACGGTCGCCGCGTGGCGACCGCCTCGAACGGCTACCCGCTGGAGGAGCCGCATCCCGGCCACGCCGTGCAGGACCCCGACCTCATCCTCGGCGCCGTGTACGCGGGCGTGCGCGAGGTCGTCGCCGAGGTGGGCGCGGGCCGGATCGCGGGCCTGTCGTACTCGTCGGCCATGCACAGCGTGATGGCGCTGGACGTCGAGCTGCAGCCCCTGACGCCGGTCGTGACGTGGGCCGACACGCGCGCCTCGGTGCAGGCCGAGCGTCTGCGCGCGTCGGCCGGGGGGCTGGCGCTGCACCGTCGGACGGGCACGCCCGTGCACCCCATGTCGCCGCTCACCAAGCTGATGTGGTTCCGCGAGCAGGAGCCGCGCATCCGGCAGAGCGCCGCGTTCTGGGTGGGAATCAAGGACTACGTCCTGCTCCGGATGACCGGCGCGCTCGTGGTCGACCACTCGCTCGCGTCGGCGTCGGGCCTGATGGACATCCACCGGCTCGCGTGGGACAAGGAGGCGCTGAGCCTCGCGGGCATCCGCGACGACCAGCTGGCCGAGCTCGTCTCGACCACGACCGTGCTGCCCGGCATGACCGAGGAGGCCGCGGCCGCAACCGGCCTGCCGCTCGCGACGCCCGTGGTGGTCGGGGCCGGCGACGGCCCCCTCGCCAACCTGGGCGTGGGCGCGGTGCGCCCCGGCGTCGCGGCCTGCTCGATCGGCACGAGCGGAGCGCTGCGCGTGGGCGTCGACAGGCCCGCGGTCGACCCCCGCGGGGGCGTGTTCTGCTACGCCCTGACCGAGGACCGCTGGGTGATCGGCGGCGCGATCAACAACGGCGGCGTGGTGCTCGACTGGGTGCGCTCCGAGATCGCCGGCGGCGAGGACGTGCCGACCGCGCAGCTGCTCGACGAGGCCGCGGAGGTCCCGGCCGGATCAGGCGGCCTGATGATGCTGCCGTACCTGCTCAGCGAGCGGGCGCCGCACTGGTCGAGCGTCGCGCGCGGCGCCTACGTCGGACTGACCCGCGGGCACCGGCGCGAGCACCTCGTCCGCGCGGCGGTCGAGGGCGTGGCCCTGCAGCTCTCGCTCGTGCTGCACTCGATGCGCGCGGCGGGGCTCGAGATCGACGAGATCCGCGCGACGGGCGGCGTCATGCAGCACCCGCTGTGGCAGCAGACGCTCGCCGACGCACTCGGCACGCCCATCGGCCTGCCCGAGGGGCAGGAGGGCTCCGGCTTCGGCGCCGCCCTGCTCGGCATGGAGGCCCTCGGCCTGATCGAGTCGATCGACGTGGCCGCCCAGATGATCCCCGTCAGCCGCGAGGTGCGCACGCGCCCCGCGGACGCGGCCGTCTACGCGACCCTCCGCCCCATGTTCGACGAGCTCTACGACGCCCTGCTGTCGACCAACGCGCGCCTGCAGAAGCTCGCCCCCTCGCTCCCGCTGGACCGCGAAACGCCGGGTGAAGGCGCATCTAGGATTGACGGGTGACTTCCGGCCGATCGTTCTACATCACCACGCCGATCTACTACCCGAGCGACGTGCCCCACATCGGGCACGGGTACACGACCGTGGCGGTGGATGCGCTCGCGCGCTGGCACCGCCAGGCGGGCGACGACGCGTGGATGCTCACGGGCACCGACGAGCACGGCCAGAAGATGATGCGGGCCGCGGCCGCCAACGGCGTTTCGCCGCAGGAGTGGGTCGACAAGCTCGTGTCCGAGTCGTGGCAGCCGCTGCTCGAGACCCTGGATGTCGCGAACGACGACTTCATCCGCACCACGCAGGAGCGGCACGAGACCAACGCGCAGAAGTTCTGGCAGGCCATCTACGACCGCGGCTACGTGTACGCGGGCGAGTACGAGGCGCTGTACTGCGTGGGCTGCGAGGAGTTCAAGCCCGAGAGCGAGATCGTCGACGGCACGGGCGCGTTCGAGGGACTGAAGGTCTGCGCGATCCACTCGAAGCCGCTCGAGCTGCTCCACGAGAAGAACTACTTCTTCAAGCTCAGCGAGTTCCAGGACCGCCTGCTCGCCCTCTACCGCGACCGTCCCGACTTCGTGCAGCCCGAGTCGGCACGCAACGAGGTCGTCGCGTTCGTGCAGCAGGGACTCAAGGACCTGTCGATCTCGCGCTCCGCGTTCGACTGGGGCATCCCGATCCCGTGGGACTCCTCGCACGTGCTCTACGTGTGGATCGACGCGCTCCTGAACTACGCGACCGGCATCGGCTACGGCGCCGACCCCGAGTCCTTCGACCGCCGCTGGCCCGGCTACCACGTGGTCGGCAAGGACATCCTGCGCTTCCACGCCGTGATCTGGCCCGCCATGCTGATGGCCGCGGGTCTCGAGGTGCCCAAGGGCGTCTTCGCGCACGGCTGGCTGCTCGTGGGCGGCGAGAAGATGTCGAAGTCGAAGCTCACCGGCATCGCTCCCGACGCGATCACCGACGTGTTCGGCTCGGACGCCTACCGCTTCTACTTCCTGTCGGCGATCGCGTTCGGCCAGGACGGCTCGTTCTCCTGGGAGGACCTCTCCGCCCGCTACCAGGCCGAGCTCGCGAACGGCTTCGGCAACCTCGCGTCGCGCACCATCGCGATGATCGGCAAGTACTTCGACGGCGTCGTCCCGCAGCCGGGGGAGTACTCGGAGGCCGACGGGGCGATCCAGCGGGTCGTGGCCGACGCGGCGAGCGAGGCCGACGCGGCGATCGAGAAGTTCCGGATCGACGAGGCGATCGCGCGCATCTGGACGATCGTGGACGAGCTGAACGGCTACATCACCGAGAACGAGCCCTGGGCGCTCGCGAAGGACGAGTCGAAGCGCGAGCGTCTCGCGACCGTGCTCTACACGTGCGCCGAGGGCCTGCGCGCCCTCGCGGTGCTGCTCTCGCCCGTCATGCCGCAGGCCACCGGAAAGCTGTGGACCGCTCTGGGCGCCGAGGGTGCGCTGGGCGGCCTCGCCGCGCAGCCGATCCGCAAGGCCGGCGCCTGGGGGCAGCTGCCCGCCGGCACCGCGACGCAGGCGCTCGCGCCGCTGTTCCCGCGGATCGAGCAGGCCGACTGACCGGGGCCGCCGCCGCATGACCCCGCTCGAGACCCCGGACGACCCGAGCCGCTACGTCCGCCAGCGCGACGCCGACGGCCGCAAGGATCTCCGGCATCCGCCCGTGCCCGAGCCGCTCGCGGTGCCGGTCTACGACAACCACTGCCACCTCGAGATCGAGGACGGCGAGCAGCCCCTGAGCCTCGAGGAGCAGCTCGACCGCGCGCTCGACGCGGGCATCGCGGGCGTGGTGCAGGCCTCGGGCGACATCGAGTCGTCGCGCTGGGCCGTCGCCGCCGCGGAGGCGCACCCGCGCGTGCTGGCCGCCGTCGCGATCCACCCGAACGACGCGCCGCACTACGCCGAGGCCGGGCGCCTGGACGAGGCCCTCGCGGTCATGGACGAGCTCGCCGCGCACCCGCGCGTGCGCGCGATCGGCGAGACCGGGCTGGACTACTTCCGCACGGACGAGCCTGGCCTGCCGGCGCAGCACGCGTCTTTCGAGGCGCACATCGCGCTCGCCAAGAAGCACGGCATCGCGATGCAGATCCACGACCGCGAGGCGCACCGCGACGTGCTCGACACGCTCGCGCGCGTGGGCGCCCCCGAGCGCACCGTGTTCCACTGCTTCTCGGGCGACGCCGACATGGCCCGCGAATGCGCGGACGCCGGCTACTACCTGTCGTTCGCGGGCAACATCACGTTCAAGAACGCGCAGAACCTGCGCGACGCGCTCGCCGTGACGCCGCGCGAGCGCATCCTGGTCGAGACGGACGCGCCGTTCCTCACGCCCGTGCCGCACCGAGGCCGCCCCAACGCGCCGTACCTGGTGCCCGTGACGATGCGGTTCATGGCCACGGAGCTCGGCGCCGACCTCGACGAGCTGTGCGCGCAGGTCGCGGCCAACACGCTCGCGGTGTACGGGGAGTTCTGAGCGACCGGCGACAATAGGGTGATGGTCACTCTCCTCGGTCCCACCGAGATCCGCTCGCTCGCCGCGCGCCTCGACGTCACGCCCACCAAGAAGCTCGGGCAGAACTTCGTGGTCGACGCCAACACGGTCCGCAAGATCGTGCAGGTGGCGCGCGTCACGGCGGACGACCGGGTCGTCGAGGTCGGGCCGGGGCTCGGATCCCTCACGCTCGCGATCCTGGAGACCGGCGCGCGCGTGACCGCGGTCGAGATCGATCACCGCCTGGCCGCCGAGCTGGCGGCCACGGCGGCGGCGCACGGCGTCCCGGAGGGCGCGCTGACCGTCGTCGACGCGGACGCGCTGCGCGTGACGGAGCTGCCGGGGGAGCCGACGGTGCTGGTCGCGAACCTGCCGTACAACGTGTCGGTGCCCGTGCTGCTGCACTTCATGGAGACGTTCCCGGCCCTGGAGCGCGGCGTCGTGATGGTGCAGGCCGAGGTGGGGGAGCGGCTCGCCGCCCCGCCCGGCAGCAAGGTGTACGGCGCGCCGAGCGTCAAGGCCGCCTGGTACGGTCCGTGGCGCCTGGCCGGCACCGTGTCGCGCCAGGTGTTCTGGCCGGTGCCGAACGTCGACAGCGTGCTGGTCGGCTTCCACCGCGACGCCGAGCCGCGCGGCACCGAGGCCGAGCGCGAGCTGACGTTCCGGATCGTCGACGCCGCGTTCCAGCAGCGGCGCAAGATGCTGCGCCAGGCGCTCGCGGGCGTCCTGGGCGGCTCGGCCGCGGGCGCGACCGAGGTGCTCGAGCGCGCGGGCGTCGCCCCCACCGCCCGGGGCGAGGAGCTCGCGATCGACGACTTCGTCCGGATCGCCCGCGCGGTCCGACCCGGGGCGGCCCCGGCGGCCGTCGACGGATAGCCTGGGGGCGTGACCCACGCTCCGCGCTTCCACTCGCGCCCCGTCGCCGACATCCACCGTCCCTACACCGCGGCGGACGACCGCTACGCGCGGCTCGGCGACTTCCGCCAGGTGGGCGCGTCGGGCCTGTACCTGCCGCCCCTGTCGCTCGGCCTGTGGTGGAACTTCGGCGACAACATCCCGATGGACCGCCAGCGCGCCCTGCTGCGCCACGCCTTCGACCGCGGCATCACGCACTTCGACCTCGCCAACAACTACGGCCCGCCGTACGGCTCGGCCGAGAAGAACTTCGGCCGGATCTACGCGGAGGACCTCAAGCCGTACCGCGACGAGTTGATCATCTCGTCGAAGGCCGGCTACGACATGTGGCCCGGCCCGTACGGCGATCACGGCTCGCGCAAGTACATCCTGCGCAGCGCCGAGCAGTCGCTCACCCGCATGGGCCTCGACCACGTCGACATCTTCTACTCCCACCGCGTCGACGCGGTCACGCCCGTGGAGGAGACGATCGGCGCGCTCGACACGCTCGTGCGCCAGGGCAAGGCGCTCTACGTGGGCATCTCGTCGTACGGGGCCGAGGAGACCGCGCGGGCGCAGGAGGTCGCGCGCTCGCTCGGGACGCCGCTGGTCATCCACCAGCCGTCGTACTCGATCGTGAACCGCTGGATCGAGGACGGCCTCACCGACGTGCTGCGCCAGGAGGGCATGGGCGCCATCGCGTTCGTGCCGCTCGCGCAGGGCCTGCTCACGTCGAAGTACCTCGGCGACGGCACGGCCGAGCGCGCGCAGCAGCGCTCGTCGCTGCCGGGGCGCCGGCTGCCGGAGGCGACGCTCGCGATCCTGCGGGAGCTGGACGCGGTCGCGTCCGGCCGGGGCCAGACCCTCGCGCAGCTCGCGATCCAGTGGGTGCTGCGCGACCCGGTGGTCGCGTCGGCGCTGATCGGGGCGTCGCGGCCCGAGCAGCTGGACGAGAACCTCGCCGCACTGGAGGCCCCGGCGCTCGACGCGGACGAGCTCGCCCGGATCGACGAGATCGCCTCGCGCGCCCCCGCGGACCTCTGGGCGGATCCCGAGGGCGCATGACGATCGCCGAGGAGTTCCCGTCCGTGCGCGTCCGCGCGCCCGGCAAGATCAACGTCTACCTCGAGGTGGGCGCGCTGCAGGACGACGGCTACCACGAGCTCGCCACGGCGTTCCAGGCCGTCTCGCTGTGCGAGGAGATCGTCGCCACCCACTCCGACGGCTTCACGATGGCCGTCACGGGCACGGTCGATCTCGACGGCGTCCCGGTCGACGACCGCAACCTGGCGCTGCGGGCCGCGCGGCTGCTGGCGGCCGAGACCGGCTACGAGGGCGGCGTGCACCTCGAGGTGCACAAGCAGGTCCCCGTCGCGGGGGGCATGGGCGGCGGATCGGCCGACGCCGCGGCGGCGCTGGTGGCGTGCGACGCGCTGTGGGACACGCGCCTGTCGCACCCGGAGCTGCACCGGCTCGCCGCGCGGCTCGGCGCCGACGTGCCGTTCGCGCTGAAGGGCGGCACGGCGATCGGCACGGGCCGCGGAGACGTCCTCAACCCGGCCCTCGCGCGCGGACGCTTCGACTGGGTGCTCGTCACGAGCGAGGAGGGTGTCTCGACGCCCAAGGTCTACGGCGAGCTCGACGCGCACCGCGAGCGGCACCGGGTCGACATCGGCCCGATCGCGACGCGCCCGTCGGTCGACGCCGAGGTGCTGCACGCGCTGCGCGCCGGCGACCCCGCGATGCTCGCGGCCGCGCTGCGCAACGACCTGCAGGTCGCGACGCTGCGGCTGCGCCCCGACCTGGCGTCGATCCTCGAGTACGGCGAGGCGTCGGGCGCGCTCGCGGGCATCGTCTCGGGCTCCGGCCCCACGCTGGCGTTCCTGTGCGCCACGCCCGAGCACGCCGCCGAGCTGCGCGCGCTGCTGGGGGCGGACGGCCACACGGCGCTGCACGTGCACGGCCCGGTGCCCGGCGCGCGGGTCATCGGCTGAGCGGGTTCCGGCGCGCGGCGCGCGGGGCTACCCTCGCAGCATGCGCGCACTGTGGCGCGACCACGTGGTCGCCGAATCCCCGGACGAGCGGATCATCGAGATCGAGGGCAACCGGTACTTCCCACCCGACACGATCGACCGGTCGCTGTTCCACGCGAGCCCCACGCCGTACACGTGCCCGTGGAAGGGCGAGTGCCAGTACTGGACGCTGCGGCACAGCCAGGGCGACACGCAGGACGAGGCGGTCGACGCCGCCTGGAGCTACCCCACGCCGCAGCACAGCGCGATCGAGCGCGTGGGCGCGGACTTCTCGGGGTACGTCGCGTTCGGCGCCGAGGTGACCGTCCTGCCCTGACGCGCCCGCGCGCGGCCCCCGCGTCCCCGGCCGCCGGTAGAGTCCGAGGGAGTCCGACAGGGACGCCCGTCCGACCGACGTCAGGAGTGCCGTGATCGAGTTCCGATCCGTCCGGAAGACCTACCCTGACGGCGCGGGCGAGTCCGTCGCCGTCGACGACGTCAGCCTGATCGTGCCGTCCCACCGCACGGTGGTGCTGGTGGGCTCCTCCGGCTCGGGCAAGACCACGCTGCTGCGCATGGTGAACCGGATGGTGGAGCCCACCTCGGGCGCCGTGCTGATCGACGACGACGACGTCCGCCACCGGGATCCCGTGGCGCTCAGACGCGGCATCGGGTACGTCATGCAGCAGGCGGGCCTGCTGCCGCATGTGCGCGTGATCGACAACATCGCGACCGTGCCGGTGCTCAACGGCGTGCCGCGGCGCGAGGCGCGCGAGCGCGCCCGCGCGCTGATGGACACCGTGGGGCTCGACGGGCGCCTGGCCGACCGGTACCCGGGCCGGCTGTCGGGAGGCCAGCAGCAGCGCGTCGGAGTGGCGCGGGCCCTTGCGGGAGACCCGAACATCCTGCTGATGGACGAGCCGTTCGGCGCGGTGGACCCGATCGTGCGGCGCGAGCTGCAGCAGGAGCTGCTGCGGCTGCAGCAGACGCTGGGCAAGACCATCCTGTTCGTCACGCACGACGTGGACGAGGCGTTCCTGCTCGGCGACGAGGTCGTGATCCTGGCCGCCGGCGGCCGCATCGCCCAGAAGGGCACGCCCGAGGAGATCCTCGCGGCGCCGGCCGACGACTTCGTCGCGGAGTTCGTGGGCATCGCCGGCGGCGACCGCGAGCTGACGCTGCGCCGCTCGGACGGCGCCACGGTGATCGTCGACGCGGCCGGCCGCGTGCACGGCGTGCTGCGCGAGGAGGGGGCGCCGCGCGGATGAGCTGGGTGGCCGACAACGCGGGACTGATCGCGGCGCTCACGCTGGAGCACCTGCGCCACAGCGTGCTGCCGATCGTGTGGGGCCTCGCGGTGTCGCTGCCGCTCGGCTGGATCGCGCACCGCTGGCGGCTGGTGCGCGGCCCGCTGATCGTCGCGACGGGCCTGCTGTACACGCTGCCCTCGCTCGCGCTCCTGCCGCTGCTGCCGGTCGTGTTCGGGATCAGCGCCCTCAGCGAGCTGAACCTGCTGCTGGCCCTCACGATCTACGCGGTCGCGATCCTCGTGCGCGCGGTCGCCGACGGGTTCGACTCGGTTGACCCGGACGTGCGCCGCGCCGCGGTCGCCGTGGGGTACGGCCCGGCGCGCCGCTTCTGGGGCGTCGAGCTGCCGCTCGCGGGTCCCGTGATCCTCGCGGGCGTGCGGGTCGCGGCCGTGAGCACGATCGCGCTCGCGACGGTCGGCATCCTGATCGGCGTGACCAACCTCGGGTACCTGTTCACGAACGGCTTCCAGCGCCGCATCGTCGAGGAGATCCTGGCGGGCGTGGTCGCGGTGGCGCTCGTCGCGCTGGCGGTCGACCTGCTGCTGCAGCTCGCGGGCCGCGCCCTCATGCCCTGGACGCGCGCGCACGCCGCGGGCGCAGGCCGCGCGGCGGGAGCCCTCGCATGAACCTGCTGCTCGAGGCGCTCGCCTGGCTGCTCTCGCCCGAGCGGCTCGAGGGATCCGGCTCCCTTCCCCGCGCCGTCCTGGTGCACCTGGCGTACACGTTCGCGGCGGTCGCGATCGCCGCGGCGATCGCGGTCCCGGCGGGATGGGCCATCGGCCACACCGGGCGCGGCCGCGAGATCGCCGTGGGTCTCGCCGGCGCCGCACGCGCCATCCCGTCCTTCGGGCTCATCCTGCTGCTCGTGCTGCTGCTGGGCGTGACCAACAAGCCCGAGGCGGCGCTGATCGCGTTCGTGCTGCTGGCGATCCCGTCGATCCTCGCCGGCGCGTACGCGGGACTGCAGGCCGTGGACCGCGCGACGATCGACGCGGCGCGCGCGCAGGGCATGACCGGATGGCAGGTGCTGTGGCGCGTGGAGGCGCCCCTCGGACTGCCGCTGCTGGTCGCGGGCATCCGCTCGGCCGTGCTGCAGGTCGTCGCGACCGTGACGCTCGCGGCCTACGTGAACCTCGGCGGGCTCGGCTTCGACATCCTCCAGGGGCTGCAGCTGCGCCGGTTCGAGCAGGTGCTGGGCGGAGCGATCGCCGTGGCGGCCCTCGCCCTCCTGCTGGACGCGGTGTTCGCGCTGCTGCAGCGCGCCGCCGCGCCCGGCCATCTCCGCCGGGCCGGGCGCGGCCCGGCGTCCCGCCCCCTTGTCGGCGCCCCGGCGTAGGCTCGGATCGACCGCGACACACACTCACACGGCCGGTGGACGGCCAGGCAGGAAGGCGGCAGGCATGATCGGCACTCGACACTCACGCGCCACGCGCGCGGCCATCGCGGGCGTCCTCGGCGCGGGGCTCGCGCTCGTCCTGGCGGGCTGCGGCTCGAGCGACCCGCTCGCGGAGCCCTCGGGCGACGCCTCCGCCCCGGCGGGCGACGAGGCGATCGTGGTGGGCTCGCAGGCGTACCCGTCCAACGAGGTCATCGCGGAGATCTACGCGCAGGCGCTCGAGGCCGAGGGCTACACGGTCGAGCGGCGCTTCAACATCGGGCAGCGCGACGCGTACCTCCCGTCGCTCGAGAGCGGCGAGATCGACCTGTTCCCCGAGTACACCGGCAACCTGCTGCAGTTCTACGACGAGGACACCGAGGCCCGCACGGCCGACGACGTGTACGCCGCGCTCGGCGACGCGCTGCCGGAGGGGCTGACCCCGCTCGCGATGTCCAGCGCGACCGATCAGGACTCCTACACCGTGACCCGGGCATTCGCGGACGAGCATGGACTGGAGACGATCGGGGACCTCGCGGACGTCGAGGGGCCCCTCACGCTCGGCGGTCCGCCCGAGCTCGAGGAGCGCCCGTACGGCCCCGACGGGGCGGCCGAGGTCTATGGGGTGGAGCTCGAGTTCTCGGCGACGGGCGACACCACGGTCGAGGACCTGCTCGCCGGCACGATCGACGTCGCCAACGTGTTCACGGCCGACCCGCGCATCGAGACCGAGGACCTCGTGCCGCTCGCCGACCCCGAGGGGCTGTTCCTCGCGTCGAACGTCGTGCCGATCGCCTCCGGCGACGTCGCCGACGAGATCGCGCCGGTCATCGACCCCGTGAGCGAGGCGCTCACGCCCGAGGGCCTGGTGGCGCTCAACGTCCAGAACACGGTCGAGCAGCGGTCGGCGGCGGACATCGCGGCGGAGTGGCTCGCCGAGCACGGCCTGGACTGAGCCATGCGGCTCGACGGCGACGTCCCCGCGATGTACGCGGAGTTCGCGGACTACGCCGACGGGTCGTCGCCGAGTTTCGCGAGGTGGGCGCGCCGCGTCGCTGCGGACGCCGACGTGGTGGCCTGGCTCGAGAGCCTTCCGCCGGTCAAGCGGCAGCCGAATCTGGTCTTCGCCGCGGCACGGCGGCATGGCGTCCCCGCGCCCGGGCCCTATGAGGGCCTGCGGCGCGCCCTGCTGGCCGACGACGGCTCGATCCGTGCGACCATCCTGAGCCACGCGACGCAGACGAACGAGGCGGGGCGGATGGCGACCCTGGTGCCGGCGTTCGCGGCGGTGGCGGGGGACCGCCCGCTCGCGCTGATCGAGGTCGGTCCCTCGGCGGGGCTGTGCCTGGTTCCCGACCGGTGGGGCTACGCCTGGCGCACGCCGGCGGGTGAGAAGCGCATTCCGCCGCCCGACGGCGGCGGGGTGCTCTCGTGCGACGTGACCGGCTCCGCGCCCCTCCCGGACCGCGTGCCGACCGTGGCATGGCGCACCGGGCTCGACCTCAACCCGCTCGACGTGCGGGACGACGAGCAGATGGCCTGGCTGGAGACGCTCGTGTGGCCGGAGGAGGACGATCGCCGGGCGCAGCTGCGCACGGCGATCCGGCTGACGCGCGTGGACCCGCCGCCGCTCGTGCGCGGCGACCTGCTCGTCGACCTCGACGATCTGATCGACCGGGCGGGCGCGGAGGCTCCGGACGCAGTCGTCGTCGTGTTCCACACGGTGGTCGCCATGTACCTGTCGGCCGACGACCGCGCGGCCTTCGCGGACGCCATGCGCGCGCGGGTCGCCGCGGGCCGGTGCCACTGGGTGTCGAGCGAGGTCCCGGGCGTCGTCCCCGGCGTCGCGGGGGAGGGCGTGACGGCGGGCCGCCTGGTGCTCGCGATCGACGGCGCGCCGGCCGCCGCGGCGCACCAGCACGGTCGCACCCTCGACTGGTTCCGCTGAGCGTCTCGATCGCTCGGCGGCTCCCGGGGTGCGGCCCTCGCGGGATCCTGGCATGATGATCGGGACCGTGTGTGAACGTACACATGAGTGCCGTGGGCGATCCACGGCGACGGCAGGCGAGCAGCGAGCGCTCGCGCAGCACTGAGGCTGGTGGGGACTGTGGAGCAGGCGATGGAGCGCACGCCGGGCCGGCGTTCCGCCGTGCCGAGCATCCGCGACGTGGCGCGCCTCGCCGGCGTCTCGCATCAGACGGTCTCGCGCGTGCTCAACGACCACCCGAGCATCCGCCCCGAGACCAAGCAGCGGGTGCTCGACGCGATCGCGGTGCTCGACTACCGGCCGAACCTCGCGGCCCGCGCGCTCGTCACGAGCCGCTCGAACGTCATCGGGGTGATGTCGGCGACCATCGGCGAGTTCGGTCCCGCGTCGTCGATCGCGACGATCGAGGAGGCCGCCCGCGTCGAGGGGTACTCGGTCACCACCGTGAACCTGCCCGACACGACGCCCGAGGCGATCGGCGCCGCCGTGCGCCAGCTCCTGCGCGAGCAGATCGCCGGCATCGTGGTGCTCGCGCCGCAGGTGCGGGTGTTCCACGTGCTGCGCGGCATGGCGATCGACGTCCCCTTCGTGAGCCTCCAGACCGCCTCCGGGGCCACGGGGGAGAGTCTCGCGGCGGACCAGGTGGAGGGCGCCCGGCTCGCGACCGCCCACCTGATCGAGCTGGGCCACCGCGACATCGTCCACCTCGCCGGACCGCAGGACTGGATCGAGGCCGAGTCGCGCATGCGCGGCTACCTGGACGCGCTGCTCGACGCCGATCTGCCGACGATCGCGCCCATCCGGGGCGACTGGACCGCGGACTTCGGCCACTTCGCCGGGGTCGAGCTGGCGCGGCGCGGCGACTTCACGGCCGTGTTCGCCGCCAACGACCTCATGGCGATCGGCCTCATGCACGGGTTCCGCGACGCCGGGCTCGACGTTCCCGGCCACGTGAGCGTGGTCGGGTTCGACGACATCCCGGTCGCGAAGCACGTGTGGCCTCCGCTCACCACGGTGCACCAGGACTTCGCGGAGCTCGGCCGCCGCGCGGTCGAGCTGCTGCTGGCGGGCATCCGCGGCGAGGAGCCGCCCCGTTTCGGGCAGCTCCAGCCCGAGCTGCTCGTGCGCGCCTCGTCCGCGGCGCCCTGGCGCAGCTGACTTCTCGCCCCGTGCTTGACATGGCCGGGCGGCCGGTGCACGATGTACTGCGATGTGAACGGTCACACGGAGCGCGTGTGACACAGACAGCGAGGTCGATGTGAGCAATACGGCAGCCGTGCCGACGGTGTCCCCGCCCATCCTGGAGATGCGGGACATCTCGAAGGAGTTCCCGGGCGTCAAGGCGCTCGCGCACGTGAGCCTGACCGTCAAGGCCGGCGAGATCCACGCGATCTGCGGCGAGAACGGCGCGGGCAAGTCCACGCTCATGAAGGTGCTCTCGGGCGTGTACCCCTACGGCACGTACACGGGCGACATCCTGCTGCGCGGCGAGGAGATGCGCTTCCGCGACATCCGCGCGAGCGAGGCGGCGGGCATCGCGATCATCCACCAGGAGCTCGCGCTGATCCCCGAGCTGTCGATCACCGAGAACATCTTCCTCGGCAACGAGGTGCGCGCGGGCATCGCGATCGACTGGCGCGCGGCGCGGTCGCGCGCGGTCGAGCTGCTGGCGCGCGTGGGCCTCGAGGAGGACCCCGACACCGCGATCAAGCACCTCGGCGTCGGCAAGCAGCAGCTGGTCGAGATCGCCAAGGCGCTCAACAAGGACGTCAAGCTGCTGATCCTCGACGAGCCGACCGCGGCGCTCAACGAGGACGACTCGCAGCACCTGCTCGACCTCATCCTCGGGCTCAAGGGCCGCGGCATCTCGTCGATCATCATCAGCCACAAGCTCAACGAGATCGAGCAGATCGCCGACGAGATCACGATCATCCGCGACGGCCGCAAGGTCGAGACGCTCGACATCACCAAGGGCGAGATCAACGAGGACCGCATCATCCGCGGCATGGTGGGCCGCTCGCTCGAGAGCCGGTACCCGGACCGCGAGTCGCACATCGGCGAGGTCTTCTTCGAGGTCCGCGACTGGGTGGTCCGCCACCCGACCGTGTCGGAGCGCTTCGTGGTCAAGGGCTCCAGCATCGAGGTGCGCCGGGGCGAGGTCGTCGGCATCGCGGGCCTCATGGGCGCCGGGCGGACCGAGTTCGCGATGAGCATCTTCGGCCGCTCGTACGGCGAGTACGTCTCCGGCACGATCGTCAAGGACGGCCGGGAGATCACGCTCCCGGACGTCCCCTCGGCCATCCGTCACGGCCTCGCCTATGTGAGCGAGGACCGCAAGGTGCTCGGGCTGAACCTCCTGGACACGATCAAGCGCTCGACCGTCGCGGCCAAGCTGTCGAAGATCTCCCGCCGCGGCGTCGTCGACGAGCGGCTCGAGCACACGGTGGCCGAGGAGTACCGCAAGGCGCTGCGCATCAAGACCCCGAGCGTCGACGTCGGCGTCGCGACGCTGTCGGGCGGAAACCAGCAGAAGGTCGTCCTGGCCAAGTGGATGTTCACCGACCCGGACCTGCTGATCCTCGACGAGCCGACCCGCGGCATCGACGTGGGAGCCAAGTACGAGATCTACACGATCATCAACGAGCTCGCGGCCAGCGGGAAGGGCGTGATCGTGATCTCGAGCGAGCTGCCCGAGCTGCTCGGCATCAGCGACCGCATCTACACGGTGTTCGAGGGGCGGGTCACCGACTGCCTCGACGCCAGAGACGCCACACCCGAGGCGCTCATGCGCAGCATGACCTCGCTCCGTCCCCTGAACGACCCCGCATCGAAGGCGAACGCATGACCGACACCGCCAGCACCCCGTCCGCCAAGCGCGGCTTCCACCTCAGCGACATCCGCGCGATGTTCGGCGGCGGCGGCCAGTCCACGCTGCGCCAGTTCGGCATCCTGGGCAGCCTGATCGTGATCATCCTGCTGTTCCAGGTGCTCACGCTCGTGTTCAAGGGCGCCGGCCTGACGCTCTCGAGCGGCAACCTGATCAACGTCGTCAACCAGTACTCGTACATCCTGATCCTGGCGATCGGCATGGTGATGGTGATCATCATGGGTCACATCGACCTGTCGGTCGGCTCGGTCGCGGCGTTCACGGGCATCATCGTCGCCAAGGCCATGGCGGACTGGAGCCTGCCCTGGCCGCTCGCGATCGTGCTGGGCCTCGGCGTGGGCGTGCTGGTCGGAGCGTGGCACGGTTTCTGGGTCGCGTACGTGGGCGTTCCGGCGTTCATCGTGACGCTGGCGGGCATGCTGTTCTTCCGCGGCGCCAACCAGTGGATCGGCCAGTCGACGACGGTCTCGGTCCCGGCCGACTTCAAGTACATCGGCGCGGGCTACCTGCCCGAGCTCGCGGTGCCCCTCAACTTCAACGTGCTCACGATGGTGCTGGCCCTCGCGGGCGTCGCCTGGATCGTGTTCAACGAGGTGCGCCTGCGCCGCATCCAGACGAAGATGGGCGCCGCCAAGGCGCCCCTCTGGGTCAGCGTCGTCAAGACCGTCGCGCTGTCCGCGGCGATCCTGTGGGCCGGATGGATGTTCGCCAACGGACGCCCCGGCACGAGCTTCCCGATCGCCGGCATCATCCTGCTGGTCCTGGTGATCGTGTACTCGTTCCTCACGAACAGCACCGTGTTCGGCCGCCACATCTACGCGGTCGGCGGCAACCGCCAGGCCGCGCGCCTGTCGGGCGTGAAGGACCGGTGGGTCGACTTCTTCGTGATGATGAACATGTCGGTGCTGGCCTCGATCGCGGGCATGATCTACGTCGCCCGCGCGGGCGCCTCGGGCCCGCAGGACGGCAACGGCTGGGAGCTCGACGCGATCGCATCGGTCTTCATCGGCGGCGCGGCCGTCTCGGGCGGCATCGGCACCGTGATCGGCTCCATCATCGGAGGCCTGGTCATGGCCTTCCTCAACAACGGCCTCCTGCTGCTCGGCGTCCAGGCCGACATGGTGTCGATGATCAAGGGCCTCGTGCTGCTGGTCGCGGTCGGCGTCGACGTCTGGAACAAGCAGCAGGGCCGTCCCTCGGTCATCGGCTTCCTCATGAACCGACGCAAGGCCGTCGCCGACTTCTCCGGCGACATCAAGACCCCCGCCGCCGCGGACGCGGCCGGGAAGAAGGAGAACGCGACTCGCAGCTGAGCCGCGCTCTCCGTCCCGCACACACAGAAAGTGACACGAATCGCATGAAGAAGATCGCTCTCACCGCCACGGCGGCGGTCGCAGCGCTGGCGCTGGGCCTGACGGGGTGCTCCTCGGAGCGCGGCGGCGGCGCCGCCCCCGGCGAGACCGAGGCCCCCGCGGGCTTCGAGGCCGGCGCCACGATCGGCGTGGCGCTGCCCGACAAGACCAGCGAGAACTGGGTGCTCGCGGGCGACCTGTTCACCGAGGGCCTCGAGGAGGCCGGCTTCCAGGCCGACGTCCAGTACGCCCCGGCGAGCAACACGGTCGCCGAGCAGCAGAACCAGATCCAGGCCATGGTCACGTCGGGCGCGAAGGTCATCGTGGTCGGCGCGAAGGACGGCAAGCAGCTGGGCACCCAGCTCGAGGCCGCCAAGGACGCCGGCGTCACGGTGATCGCGTACGACCGCCTGATCGAGAACACCGAGGCCGTCGACTACTACGTCGCCTTCGACAACTTCAAGGTCGGCGAGCTGCAGGGCCAGGCGCTGCTCGAGGGCCTCGAGGCCAAGGCCGGCCACGACGCCCCGTACAACGTCGAGCTGTTCTCGGGCTCGCCCGACGACGCGAACTCGGCCGTCTTCTTCGACGGCGCCATGAGCGTGCTGCAGCCGAAGATCGACGACGGCACGCTGGTGGTCGCCTCGGGCCAGACCGACATCGCGCAGACCGCGACCCAGGGCTGGCTCGCCGAGAACGCGCAGGAGCGCATGGACAGCCTGCTCACGTCGACCTACAGCGGCGACACCGAGCTCGACGGCGTGCTCTCGCCGAACGACACGCTGGCCCGCGCCATCCTGACCTCGGTCGAGCAGGCGGGCAAGAAGCAGCCGGTCGTGACCGGTCAGGACTCGGAGGCCGAGTCGGTGCGCTGGATCATGGAGGACCGCCAGTACTCCACGATCAACAAGGACACGACGCTCCTGGTCGAGCAGACCATCAAGATGATCGGTCAGCTGCAGGCCGGCGAGGAGGTCGACGTCAACGACACCGAGCAGTACGACAACGGCGTGAAGGTCGTCCCCGCGTACCTGCTCGAGCCGGTCATCGTCACGAAGGAGAACGCCGCCGAGGCGTACGCCAACGTGCCGAGCCTGCTGGAGATCGTCGAGTCGTACTGACCCGGACGCGCGCGATCACAGGGGCCGCCGGGTGTTCACCCGGCGGCCCCCGTCGTGTCGGACGGTGCCGATAGCGTCGGGGCATGGCCGAGGGTTACGACGACGGGTTCCTGGACGCGCCGCTGCCGCTGCCGGAGGCGGCGGACGCCGTGCGGCTCGACTACACGCACTTCACGGTGCTCCTCGACCGCGATCGGCGCCTCGCGCGGCTCACCGCCGTGAACGTCGCGGGAGCGGAGCTCGTCGACGTGCCGCGCGGCGATGACTGGCGGCTCGACGACCGGATCCCCGCGGAGTGGCAGGCGGGCCCGGAGGTGTATGCCCGCAACGACCTCGACCGCGGTCACCTGGTGCGCCGCCGCGACCCGGTGTGGGGCCCGGACGCCCGCCGCGCGGACAGCGACACGTTCCACTACACGAACGCCGCGCCGCAGGCCTCCGGCTTCAACCAGTCCCAGGAGCTGTGGGTGGGGCTCGAGGACCACGTGCTCGAGTACGCCGACGCGAACGACCTGCGGATCTCGGTGCTCACGGCACCCGTGCTGGGCGAGCGCGACATCCCGTACCGCGGCATCCGCATCCCGCTGCGGTTCTTCAAGATCGCCGCGTGGTGCCGGGGCGCCGAATTGCGCGCCGCCGGGTTCGTGCTCGACCAGTCGCCCGTGCTCGATCGCGACGACCTCGACCGCGGCGTCGCGGCGGACCGGACGCCCGACCTCGGGCCGTTCCGCACCTTCCAGGTGCCGATCGCCGACCTCGCGGGCCTGGCCCGGCTCGATCTCGGACCGCTGATCGCGGCGGACGTCGTGCCGCCCGCCGCGCGCGCCGAGCCCTGGCGCGAGCTGCGCGCGCCCGGCGACATCCGCCTCCAGGGCGTCAGAAGGCGCCGCGCGCCGTGAGGACCGCCGTGACCGTGCGGAACAGCAGCGCGACGTCGCCGGGGATCGACCGGTTCTCGGTGTAGCCGAGGTCCAGGCGGATCCCGTCTTCCCAGCTCAGGGTGCTGCGCCCGCCGACCTGCCACGGGCCCGAGATCCCGGGCCGCACGTACAGCCGGCGCCGCTCGTCCTCGGTGTACTGCGCGACCTCGCGGGGCAGCGCGGGACGGGGCCCGATCACGCTCATGTCGCCGCGCAGCACATTCCAGAACTGCGGCAGCTCGTCGAGCGAGCAGCGCCGCAGGACGCGGCCGACGCGCGTCACGCGCGGGTCCTCGCGCACCTTGAACAGGGGGCCGGCGGCGTCGTTGAGCGCCATCAGCGCGGCCGAGCGCCGGTCGGCGTCGACGCTCATGGAGCGGAACTTCAGCATGCGGAACGGCCGCCCGCCCTCGCCGATGCGCTCCTGCCGGTAGAGGACGGGGCCGGGGGAGTCGAGCCGGATGGCGATCGCGATCGGCACCGCGAGCAGGCCGACCGGGATGAGCGCGAGCGACGCGACGACCACGTCGAACACCCGCTGCGCGGCGCGGCGCGGACCGTCGTACCGGGCGACGCGCAGGCGCAGCATCGGGAGCGCACCGGATGCCGAGACGGACAGCCGCGCGGCGGCGACGTCGGTCAACCCGCTCCATGACAGCACGTCGGCCGCCCGGCCCTCCACGGCCCAGGCGAGCCGTCGCAGGAACGCCGGGACTCCATCCGGCGTTCCTGCGACGAGCACGGTGTCCGCCGACACGCGGTCGACCGCGTCGGCGACCGTCCCGACGACGGCGTCGCCCGCGTCGTCGGCATCGAACACGACCGCTCCGCACACCCGCACGGGCGACGCCGCGATGCGGGCGATCTCGTGCTCGACGGTCGCGACGTCGGCCGCGCGTCCGACCACGACGGCCCGCGCCGGGCTGGATCCGCGCAGCGAGCGCCACGCGATCCTGCCGGTCGCGATCGCGACGGCACCGATGGGCGCGCCCACGGCGAGGACCACGCGCGCCGCATCGAGCGGCAGGACGCCGGCCACGGCCGCGACCGCGATCAGGCCGAGGGCAGCGGCGGTCGCCGCCGCCACGCGCGCCAGCTCGCCGCGGGGCGTGAGCCAGGGGTCGTGCGACCGCGCCAGCACCAGGCAGGCGCACCAGAGCGCGGCGGTCGCGGCGGCGGGTGCCGCGAGGGCCGGAGACGCGAGCGCGACCGCCGCGCAGGCTCCGGATGCCATGGCCGCGTCGGTGACGAGCAGGCGGCGGCGGTGCGACGCGTCCCTCGCGCGCCGTCGCGACAGCGAGGCGCGCGCGACGGGCACGGGCGCGTCGAACGCCGGGAGGGCGTCGTCGGCCGGGGCGGAGGCCGGGTGGGCGCCCAGGACGGGGGGAGCGGGCAGGAGTCGCGCGGCGGCGATGCCGACCGTGGTCATGCGGGCACGCTCACGTCGAAGCTCATGCGTCCTCCTCGGGATGGCAGATCGCGTCGTGGATGCGGGAGGGCTGGGGCCCGGTCCCGACGGGTGTCAGGAGAGGGCGCCCCGCGGTCTGATACACCGCGGCTCGCCTACGCTGGAGGGGATATGGCGCATCTTCTCGGGGCTGAGGCCCTGCACCTCGAATACCCGACCAAGGTGGTCTTCGACTCGGTCTCGCTCGGCGTGAACGAGGGCGACCGCATCGGCATCGTCGGCCGCAACGGCGACGGCAAGTCCAGCCTGCTGGCGATGCTCGCGGGCCGCCGGGAGCCCGACGCCGGCCGGGTCACGGTGCGCGGCGGCGTGCGGATCGGCGTCCTGGACCAGGCAGACACGCTCGACGACGACGACACGATCGGCGGCGCCGTCGTGGGCGACACCCCCGAGCACGAGTGGGCCGGGGACCCGAAGGTCCGCGACGTGATCGCGGGGCTGCTCGGCGACCTGCCCTGGGACGCCCGACTCGGCACGCTCTCGGGCGGGCAGCGGCGCCGGGTCGCGCTCGCGAAGCTGCTCGCGGGGGACTGGGACGTGCTCGCGCTCGACGAGCCCACCAACCACCTCGACGTCGAGGCGATCGCCTGGCTCGCCGAGCACCTCAAGCGGCGCTGGGCGCCGAACGCGGGCGGGCTGCTGACCGTGACCCACGACCGCTGGTTCCTGGACGAGGTGTGCACGGCCACGTGGGAGGTCCACGACCGCATCGTCGAGCCGTTCGAGGGCGGCTATGCCGCGTACATCCTGCAGCGCGTCGAGCGCGACCGTCAGGCCGCGGCGATCGAGCAGCGGCGCCAGAACCTCGCGCGCAAGGAGCTCGCGTGGCTGCGCCGCGGGGCTCCCGCGCGAACCTCGAAGCCGAAGTTCCGGATCGACGCGGCCAACCAGCTGATCGAGGACGTGCCCGAGATCCGGAACAGGACCGAGCTCCAGTCGCTCGCCGTCTCGCGCCTCGGCAAGGACGTCGTCGACCTGCTCGACGTGTCGGTGTCCTACGGCGAGCGGGAGGTGCTGCACCGGGTCGAGTGGCGGCTCGCGCCCGGTGAGCGCACGGGCATCCTGGGGGTGAACGGCGCCGGCAAGTCGACCCTGCTGGGCCTGATCTCCGGCGCGGTCGCGCCCACCGACGGCCGCGTGAAGCGCGGCAAGACCGTCAAGGTCGCCACGCTCACGCAGCGCCTGGACGAGCTGGAGGAGCACCTCGACGAGCCGGTCCGGGTGGTGATCTCGCGCCTGCGCACGACGTACACGTTCGGCTCCGGCTCCAAGGCGCAGGAGCTCTCGCCCGGCCAGCTGCTGGAGCGGATGGGCTTCTCGAGCGCGCAGCTGTCGACGCCGGTCAAGGATCTCTCGGGCGGGCAGAAGCGCCGCCTGCAGCTGCTGCTCATCCTGCTCGATCAGCCCAACGTGCTGATCCTGGACGAGCCCACCAACGACCTCGACACCGACATGCTCGCGGCCATGGAGGATCTGCTCGACTCATGGCCGGGCACGCTCATCGTCGTCTCGCACGACCGGTACTTCCTGGAGCGCGTCACCGACCAGCAGTACGCGATCCTCGGCCACCGGCTGCGTCACCTCCCCGGCGGCGTGGACGAGTACCTGCGCCTGCGGCAGCTCGAGCAGGCGGCGCCGGCGGCGAAGCCCGCCGCCGCGACGGCCGCTGCCGTGGAGCCCGCCCTCAGCGGCGCCGAGCTCCGCGCCGCGCAGAAGGAGATCGCGGCGCTCGAGCGCCGCATCGGCCGGCTCACGGAGCAGATCGACGCCGCCCGCACGGCGCTGGCCGAGCACGACCAGTCCGACTACGCGGGCCTCGCGCGCGAGATGGAGGCGATCGGCGCCCTCCAGGACGAGGTCGCCCAGCTCGAGGAGCGCTGGTTCGAGCTCACAGAGCAGACGGGCTGAGGGCAGACGGGCTGAGGCTCTGCCACCCTCGCGAGACAGCATCGCACCGCCGAGACTGCATCGCACCGCCGAGACAGCGGTGGTCCACAGCGGTCTCGGCGGGGGATTGCAGTCTCGGGCGGGATCAGGCCTCGGGTGCCGTGTCGAAGCCGAGCGAGAGGCGGCGCAGCAGCGCGGCGAGCCGGTCGCGGTCGGCGGCGCTGAGGCGGCGCAGCAGCTCGGCCTCGGCGTCCATCAGCCGCGTGATCGCGGCGTCCACCCGCACCCGGCCGTCCTCCGTCAGGGTCACGAGCACGCTGCGGCCGTCGTCCGGATCCGCCTCGCGGCGCACGAACCGGCGTCCGACGAGCCGGTCGATCCGGTTGGTCATGGTGCCGCTCGAGACCAGCGTCTGCTGCAGCAGCTGCTTCGGGCTGAGCTGGTACGGCGCCCCCGCACGCCGCAGCGCGGAGAGGACGTCCCACTCCCACGGCTCGATGTCGGTGCGGCGGAACGCCTCGCGGCGCGCCCGGTCGAGGTGCCGCGACAGGCGGTCCACGCGCGAGAGCACCTCCATGGGCGAGAAGTCGAGGTCGGGGCGCTGGTGCGTCCACGCGTCGACGATGCGGTCGACCTCGTCCGTCTCGGATGCCATCCCTCAAGAATGGCAGACTTGACCGAGCGGCCCCGGGACCTCCGGATCATGCCGCGGTCCGCCATGGTGTAACGGCAGCACGACAGCCTTTGGAGCTGTGAGGACCAGGTTCGAATCCTGGTGGCGGAGCATGAGCAACAGCGAAGCGACGACTCAGAGCCTGGCGATCGTCATCCTGGCGGCGGGGCAGGGCACCCGGATGCGCTCGCGCACACCCAAGGTGCTGCACCCCATCGGCGGGCGCACGCTGCTGGGGCATGTGCTCCACACCGCACAGCAGCTTCCCGCCTCGGTCGTGCGGGTGGTGGTGCGGCACGAGCGCGACCGCGTCGTGCAGGAGCTCGAGGACATCCCGGGCGTCGAGGTCGTGGACCAGGACGACATCCCGGGAACCGGGCGCGCGGTGCAGCTCGCGGTCGAGGGCCTGCCGGCGGACTTCGACGGCGACGTGCTCGTGCTGAGCGGCGACGTGCCGCTGCTCGAGACGGACGCGCTCGCCGCGCTGATCGAGGAGCACCGCGCCGCCGCGGCCGAGGCCACGCTGCTGAGCGCCACGCTCGACGACCCCAGCGGGTACGGCCGCGTCATCCGCGACGCCGACGGCTCGGTGCTGCGGATCGTCGAGCAGAAGGACGCGACCGAGGATGAGGCGGCGGTCGCCGAGATCAACGCGGGCGTGTACGTGTTCCGGGCGCGGACGCTGCGCGAGAGCCTCGCGCAGGTCGGCACCGCGAACGCGCAGGGCGAGATGTACCTGACCGACGTCATCCGCCTGCTGCGCGAGGCGGGCCGCCAGGTCGCGGCGCGCGCGGCCGAGGACGCGCGCGTCGCGCTCGGCGTGAACGACCGCGTGCAGCTGTCGGAGGCGGCGGCCATCCTGAACGCCCGGATCGTGCGCCGCTGGCAGCGCGAGGGCGTCACGATCCAGGACCCCGCGACCACGTGGATCGACGACACCGCCACGCTGGCGCCGGACGTCACGATCCTGCCGAACACCCACATCCTCGGCGCGACCACCATCGCGGAGGGCGCCACGATCGGCCCCGACACGTCGCTGGTCGACTGCGAGGTCGGCGAGGACGCGGTCGTGCGGCGCGCCGACGCGACGCTCGCCGTGATCGGGCCGCGCGCGAACGTCGGGCCCTTCGCCTACCTGCGGGCGGGCGCCGAGCTCGCCGCCGGGGCCAAGGTCGGCACGTACGTCGAGGTGAAGAACTCCCAGATCGGCGAGGGCAGCAAGGTGCCGCACCTGTCGTACGTCGGCGACACGACGATCGGCCGCGGCGTGAACCTCGGCGCGGGCGCGATCACCGCGAACTACGACGACATCGCCAAGCACCGCACCGTGATCGGCGACGAGGTCCACACCGGCTCGCACAACGTGTTCGTGGCGCCGGTTAGGATTGAGGCCGGCGCCAAGACGGGGGCCGGAGCCGTGATCCGCAAGGATGTCCCGGCCGGTGCCCTGGCCTTGAGCGTCGCCCCTCAGCGCAACATCGAGGGGTGGGTGGAGAAGAACCGAGCGGGCACCGCCGCGGCCGACGCCGCGGCGCGCGCCCGGAGCGCAGAGAAGGCGGCCGATGGCGCGCAAGAGCAAGACGACCACTGACGACGAGCGCCAGCGGGGCATCGCCCCGGGGATCGTCACCAAGACCAAGAAGCGTCTGGTGGTCGTCTCGGGGGGATCCCACCCGGAGCTGGCGGACGCGATCGCGCACCAGCTCGGCATCGAGGTCGCGCCCACCGAGCGCCGCACCTTCGCCTCGGGCGAGATCTACACGCGCTTCGAGACGTCGATGCGCGGCTGCGACGTGTTCGTGGTCCAGACGTTCGGCCAGCCGGTCAACGAGTGGATCATGGAGATGCTGATCATGCTCGACGCGCTCAAGCGCGCGTCGGCCAAGCGGATCACCGTGGTCGCGCCGTACTACCCGTACTCGCGTCAGGACAAGAAGGGCCGCGGCCGCGAGCCGATCTCGGCGCGCCTCGTCACCGACCTGATCGCGACCGCCGGCGCGGACCGCATCATGAGCGTCGACCTGCACGCCGCGCAGATCCAGGGCTTCTTCGACGGCCCGGTCGACCACCTGTTCGCCAAGCCGATCCTCGCGCGCTACTTCGAGGAGTCGCTGCAGGGCGAGGACCGCGAGACCCTGACGGTCGTGTCGCCCGACATGGGCCGCGTGCGCGTCGCCGACACGTGGGCCGACGAGTTCGGCGCGCCGCTCGCCATCATCCACAAGCGCCGCGACCCCAAGGTCGCCAACCAGGTCACCGTGCACGACATCGTCGGCGAGGTCGAGGGCCGCACGTGCCTGCTGGTCGACGACATGATCGACACCGGCGGCACGATCGTGAAGGCCGCCCAGGCCCTCAAGGCCAACGGCGCCCGCAAGGTCATCGTCGCCGCGACGCACGCGATCTTCAGCCCCCCGGCCGCCGAGCGCCTGCAGGACGCCGCGATCGACGAGGTCGTGGTGACCGACACCCTGCCGCTGTCGCCCGAGCAGCGCTTCGACAAGCTCACGGTCCTGTCGGCCGCGCCGCTGCTCGCCCGCGCCATCCGCGAGGTCTTCGACGACGGCTCGGTCACGAGCATGTTCGACGGCGCGGCCTGACAGTCCGCCCCCGGCGCGCGAGCGCAGAGGGGATTCATAACCGGTGCCGATCCGGTGCCGGGAGACGTCGGCCAGGATGGAGTCACGGCCGCGGAGGCGGCACCGACGACAGGGGACCGACATGAACCGATCCGCACGCACCGGCGCCGCTCTCGCAGGAGTCGCGGGCGTCATCGCGCTCGCCGGCTGCGGCGCCGTGACCGTGGGCGCCTCGACTGACGACGAGCCGCCCGCCGAGAGCACGGGCACCGAGACGTCGGAGACCGCCTCGGCCGAGCCCGCATACGCCGACGGCACCTACACCGCCGAGGGCAGCTATCAGACGCCCGAGACGATCGAGACCGTCTCCGTCACGGTCACGCTCGAGGACGACATCGTCACGGCGGTCGAGGTCACGGGCGATCCGCAGGCGCGCGAGAGCCGGCAGTACCAGGGCCAGTTCATCGCGGGCATCGCGGACGAGGTCGTGGGCGTCGACATCGACGAGCTGGCCGTCGACCGGGTGGCTGGCTCCTCGCTCACGAGCGGCGGCTTCAACGAGGCGATCAAGCGGATCAAGCAGGACGCGGCGGCCTGAGATGGCCGCGTCCCGATGACGGCGACGTGGCGCTTCGACGCCATCGGCACCGGCTGGCGGATCGACACCCCGGAGCCGCTGCCTGACGACGTCCGCGACGGCGTGAGCGGCCTCATCGCGGCCTTCGACGCCGCATGGTCGAGGTTCCGCGGCGACTCGCTCGTCGCCCGGCTGGCGCCCGGGGGAGAGGTCCCCGCTCCTCCCGACGCGGCCGCCATGCTCGACGCATACGCCGAGCTCGGCCGCGCGACCGGCGGCGCCGTGAACCCGCTCGTCGGAGCCTCGCTCGAGAGGCTCGGCTACGACGCCGCGTACTCGCTGCGCGCCCAGGACCCCGTCGCGGCGCCGGCGGACTGGCGCGACGGGACGCTGCGCCTCCGCGGCCGCGCCACGATCGATGTCGGCGCGCTCGGCAAGGGGCGCCTGATCGACCGGGTCGCCGAGCTCATCCCCGGTCCCGCGGTCGTCGACGCGAGCGGCGACCTGCGCGTGTGCGGCATGCCGCAGCGCGTCGCGCTCGAGCACCCGTACGACCCGCGCCGCGCGATCGGCGTGATCACGGTCGCGGACGGCGCGCTGTGCGCATCCGCCGCCAATCGTCGCGCGTGGGGCGACGGCCTGCATCACGTGCTGAACGCCCGCACCGGGGCTCCCGTGCGCACGGTCGCCGCGACCTGGGCGCTGGCCGAGACGGCCATGAGCGCGGACGCCGCCGCGACCGCGCTGTTCTTCGAGGCCGGGCCGGAGTACGCGCACGCCCACGGCGTGGACTGGGTGCGGATGCTGACCGACGGCCGCGCAGAATGGTCGCTGGGATCGCGCATCGAGCGGGGAGAAGCGGAGCTGTTCACATGATCGGACGCCTGACGGCCGTCTACCAGCGCGGCATGCGGCAGCTGGGGCGCCTGTCCATGTACCGGCTGGTGCTGCTCGCGCTGGGCGTGCTCACGCTGGTCGCGCTCGCGCTGTCGTTCTTCGGGCTCGTCCTGCCGTCGCCCGCCGAGCTGCTGGCGACGGCCGCCGTGCTGGTCGCGGTGGGCGCCGCGGTCGACGTGGTCGCTCACCGCATCCTGCGGCTCGTCTGGCGCCCCGAGTCGACGCTCATCACCGCCGCCATCCTGGTGTTCGTGGTGCGGCCCGGCCTGGACGTCGCGACGCTGGCGGGAGCCGCGATCGCGGCCGCCGCGGCGTCGCTGTCGAAGTACCTGATCGTCTGGCGCGGCCGGCACATCCTGAACCCGGCGGCGGTCGGCGCGACCGCGGCCACCCTGTCCACGCTGGGAGGCTCGGCGTGGTGGGTCGGTACGCCCGCGCTGTTCGCGCCGCTGCTCCTCGTGAGCGTCCTCGTGCTGTGGCGCACCGAGAAGCTGCGGGTCGTCGCCCTGTTCTACGGCGTCGCGGTGGTGGTCGCGGCCGGCCGGACGATCGCGCAGCTCTACGCGGCCGGCGCCGCGATGCCGCTCGAGACGCTGCTGCAGGCGGTGCTCGTGCAGTCGCCGTACCTGTTCCTCGGCGCGTTCATGCTCTCGGAGCCGCTCACCCTGCCGCCGCGCCGGTGGCAGCAGTACCTCGTGGCGGTCGCGGTCGGCGCCCTCGCCGGATGGCCGATCCCGCTCGGCGTCATCACGCTCGGCCAGGAGCGGGCGCTGCTGATCGGCAACCTGATCGCCTTCGCGTTCGCGGCGCGCGGCGCGGTCCGCCTCACGCTGCGGCGCCGCACGGCGCTGACGCCGACCGTGCAGGAGCTGGCCTTCACCGCCAAGCGCCCCGTGCGGTTCGAGCCGGGGCAGTACCTCGAGCTGGATGTGCCGCACCGCCATCCGGACGCGCGGGGCACGCGCCGCGAGTTCTCGATCTCGTCGGCGCCCGAGGACCTGCCGGAGATCCGGATCGCGTTCCGCGAGAGCCGGACGGGGACCGCCTCGAGCTACAAGCGGGCGCTCGCCGCCGCCCGGCCGGGCGACGTGCTGGCCGTGACCGGCGTGTGGGGCGACTTCACGCTGCCGCGGTCGCCGCGCACGCCGGTGCTCATGGTCGCCGCCGGCATCGGGGTCACCCCGTTCGTCTCGCAGCTGCGCCACCTGCGCCTGGCCGGGGAGACCCGCGACGTCGTGCTGATCTACGTCGCCTCGAGCTCCGACGAGCTGGCCTACCGCGCGGACCTCGAGGCCACCGGCGTGCGCACGGTCGTGTACACCCGCGACGAGCCGGCCGGCCTCCCCGCCCACTGGACCTGGGCCGGGGGAGAGCGGCTGACCGCCGAGGGCCTGCACCGCGCGGTACCCGACCTGTCGCGGCGCCACGCGTACGTCTCCGGACCGCCCGCGCTGATCGCGGACCTCGCGCCCGCCCTCGGCCGCGCCCACGGCCTGACCACGGACGCCTTCGCCGGATACTGAGGTTTCAGGCCGGATCGACGGGCTTGGCGGGCAGCGCCACCTCGAACGTCGTGTCCCCGGGGCGGCTGGTCACCCGGATCTCGCCGTGGTGCGCGTCGACGATGGCCTTCACGATCGCCAGCCCCAGACCCGTGCCGCCGGTGGACCGGGCGCGCGACCGGTCGCCGCGGGCGAAGCGCGTGAACAGCTCGCCCTGCAGCGCGGGATCGATCCCGGGGCCGTCGTCGTGGACCCGCAGGATCGCGCGCGTCGCGCTGCCCGTGCCGTCGAGCGTCAGCGACGCCGTCACCGTGGTCCCCGCCGGCGTGTGGGTGCGCGCGTTGGCCAGCAGGTTCGCGATCACCTGGCTCAGCCGTGCGGCGTCGCCCGCCACGATCACCGGCGCCTCGTCGACCTCGACCCGCCACACGTGCTCGGGCCCGGCGACGCGCTGATCGGCGACCGCCTCGAGCGTGAGCCGGGTGAGGTCCACCGCGCCGTAGACGAGCTCCTGCCCCTCGTCCAGGCGGGCGAGCAGAAGCAGATCCTCCACGAGGCCCGTCATCCGCACGGACTGCGCCTGGATGCGCTCGAGCGACTGCCCGGTCGTCTCGCTCAGGGACGGATCGCGCAGCGACAGCTCGGAGTACCCCCGGATCGACGCGAGCGGCGTGCGCAGCTCGTGGCTGGCGTCCGCGACGAAGGTGCGCATCCTCTCCTCGTTGCGCTGCCGCGCGGTCAGGGACGCATCGACGTGGTCGAGCAGGGTGTTCAGCGCCGCGCCCACCTGCCCGATCTCGGTGCGCGCATCCGCCTGCTCGGCCGGCACGCGCTCCTCGATCGACACCGCGCCCTGGTCGAGCGGCTGCCGCGCGACGCGCTGGGCCGTCTCGGCGACCGCGCGCAGGGGCTTGAGGCCCTGACGGATCACGACCGTGATCGCGAGGCCGAGCACGGCCAGCCCCGCCGCGGTCGCGAACGTGATCGTCGTGAGCAGCTCGCCGATCGTGGCGCGCACCTCCTGGGTCGACATGCCCATGACCACCACCCCGCCGGGCACCTCGCCGGCCTGCACCCGGAACTCCCCGAGCCCGCGCACGGTCATGGTGCGCACCTGCTCCTGGCCCTCGGGGCGGTCCAGCTTGAGCCCGGAGAGCTGCGCGGCCGTCAGGGTCTCGACCTGGAAGTGGTCGTCGACGTAGGCGCCGCTCCGATCGCCGTCCGCCGTCTCGAGCACGAGCACGGTGCCGGGCGGCACCTGGAGGCCGTCGAGCACCCGCGGGGCGTCCTCGGCGCCCGATCCGACGAGCCACGGGCCGGCCTCCGTCACGAGGCTGCGCACCTGCTGGCTCAGGCGCTCCTCGAGCACCGAGTTCAGCATCACGCTCGTGACGGCCGCGACGATCACGAAGATGAGCGAGACGAAGCCGAACACCGTCAGCATCAGCCGCGCCTGGAACGACAGCGGCAGCCTCCGGATCCGGCCGAGGGGCGTCACTGGGGCGCCTTGATCATGTACCCGACGCCGCGGACCGTGTGGATGAGCGGCTCCCGCCCGGCGTCGATCTTCTTGCGCAGGTAGGAGATGTAGAGCTCGACGACGCTCGAGCGCCCGCCGAAGTCGTAGCTCCAGACGCGGTCGAGGATCTGGGCCTTGGACACGACCCGGCGCTCGTTGCGCATCAGGAAGCGCAGCAGCTCGAACTCGGTCGCCGTGAGCTCGATCTCGGTGCCGTCGCGCTCCACCTCGTGGCTGTCCTCGTTCAGCGTCAGATCGCCCACGCGCAGGATGGGGGCGTCCTCGGCGGCGTGCGCCGTGCCGGAGCGCCGCATGAGGGCGCGCAGCCGGGCCACGACCTCCTCGAGGCTGAACGGCTTGGTGACGTAGTCGTCGCCGCCCGCGGTCAGGCCGGCGACGCGGTCGGACACGGCGTCCTTGGCGGTGAGGAAGAGGACGGGCACGTCGTCGCCCGCCTGCCGCAGCCGCTGCAGCACGGTCATGCCGTCCAGGTCGGGCATCATGATGTCGAGCACGAGCGCGTCGGGCTTGAACTCCTTGGCGGCCTGCAGCGCCTCGAAGCCGTTGCCGGCGGTGCGCACCTGCCAGCCCTCCATCTTGAGCGCCATCGACAGCAGGTCGGTCAGCATCTGCTCGTCGTCGACGACCAGGATGCGGACGGGCGTGCCGTCGGCGCGCAGCAGGGCGGGGGAGGCGTGCGGGGTGCTCATGGGACCCATTGTGTCCGCGAACCTATGAGCTTTCTATGGAGCCGGCTATGCGCCGCGTGTGATTGTCGACGCTCTCGAGGGCGGCCGGGCGGAGGAGGGACTGTCCGATGTCGGAGGGCCCGGCTATGGTGCGGCCGAGCTCACTGCCGCGTTCGGCGGCACCGCGATCCTCCCGGGCGACCCCGACTGGGACGCCGCCCGACGCTTCCACTCCGGCATCGGAGAGCCCGACGCCATCGTGCGCGCGACGTCGCTCGACGACGTCCGCCGGGCGGTCCGCGGAGCGACCGCGGCCGGACTCGACGTCATGGTCCGCAGCGGCGGCCACAGCGCCTGGGGCTCCGTTCCCGGCGGCCTCACCCTCGATCTCACCGCCCTCGACGCCGTGACGGTCGAGGGCACGCGCGTCGGCGTCGGCGGCGGCGCGCACTGGGGCGCGGTCGCCCGCGCCCTGGCCGACCGCGGCCTCGGCCTGAGCTCCGGCGACACGGCGTCGGTCGGCGTGGGCGGGCTCACGCTCGGCGGAGGCATCGGTCTGATGGTGCGCGCCTGGGGCCTGGCGTGCGATCAGCTCACCGGCGTCCAGCTCGTCACGGCGGCGGGCGACGTCGTCGAGGCGACCGACGAGACCCATCCGGAGCTCCTGTGGGCGCTGCGGGGCGGCGGCGGGAACTTCTGCGGCGTGACCCGATTCGACTTCCGGGCGCGGCCGCTCGACGGCGTCGTGGCGGCCGAGCTGGGAATCGACGGCGATCCGCGGCCGATGCTCCGTGCCCTGCGCGACCTCATGGCGGATGCGCCGCGCGAGCGCGACTGGCCGCCGTCAAGCGCGAGTGGGATCCGCGCAACGTGTTCTCGCGCAACCACAACGTGCGGCCGGCGTGAGCCGGAGACGCCGCGTCCCCCTGCCCGGGGCGGGCAGGGGGACGCGGCGTCGGATCAGCGCGAGGTCAGTGGGTGTCCTCGGCCTCGATCTCGGTGCGGTCGCCGGACCACAGCGTGTGGAAGGTGCCCGGCTTGTCGATGCGCTTGTACGTGTGCGCGCCGAAGAAGTCGCGCTGGCCCTGGATGAGCGCGGCGGGCAGGCGCTCGGCGCGGATGCCGTCGTAGTACGCCAGCGACGAGGAGAACGCGGGCGAGGGGATGCCCGCCTGGGTCGCGGCGATCACGACGCGGCGCCACGCGGCCTGACCGCGCGTGAGCGCGTCGGCGAAGTACGGCGCGGACATGAGCAGCGGCAGGTCCGGGGTCTCCGCGTAGGCGTCGGCGATGCGGTTGAGGAACTGGGCGCGGATGATGCAGCCCGCGCGCCAGATCTTCGAGATCGCGCCGAGGTCGATCTTCCAGCCGTACTCTGCCGCGCCGGCGCGGATCTCGTCGAAGCCCTGCGAGTACGCCACGATCTTCGAGGCGAACAGCGCCTGGCGGACGTCCTCGATGAACGCGTCGGCGTCGGCGACCTCGAAGGTCTCGTCCGGGCCGGGCAGGGCCGCGGCGGCCTCGCGCTGCTCGGGGCGCGACGACAGCGAGCGCGCGAAGGTGGCCTCGGCGATGCCGGAGACGGGGACGCCGAGGGACAGGGCGGTCTGCACGGTCCACGCGCCGGTGCCCTTGGCGCCGGCCTGGTCGAGGATGACGTCGACCAGCGGCTTGCCGGTCTCCGCGTCGACCTGGCGCAGCACCTCGGCGGTGATCTCGATCAGGTACGACTCGAGCTCGCCGGAGTTCCACTCGGCGAACACGTCGGCGATCTCGGCGGGGGTCTTGCCCGTGCCGCGGCGGATCAGGTCGTACGCCTCCGCGATCAGCTGCATGTCGGCGTACTCGATGCCGTTGTGCACCATCTTCACGAAGTGGCCGGCGCCGTCGGTGCCCACGTGCGTGACGCAGGGCTCGCCCTCGGCGACCGCGGCGATCGACTTCAGGATCGGGCCGAGCGTGACCCACGACTCCTCCGGACCGCCGGGCATGATCGACGGGCCCGTGAGCGCGCCCTCCTCGCCGCCGGAGATGCCCGCGCCGACGAAGTTGATGCCGGTCTCACGGACGGCCTTCTCGCGGCGGATCGTGTCGGTGAACAGGGCGTTGCCGCCGTCGACGATGATGTCGCCCGGCTCGAACACCTCGGTCAGCGCCTGGATCACCGCGTCGGTGCCGGCGCCGGCCTTCACCATGATGATCGCCGTGCGCGGCTTGGCCAGCGACGCCGCGAACTCCTCGTACGAGTACGCCGGGATGAAGCCGGCCTCGGGGTGCTCGGCGACGAGCTGGTCGGTCTTGGCGCGGCTGCGGTTGAACACGGCGACCGTGTTCCCCTCGCGGCTGGCCAGGTTGCGAGCCAGGTTCGAGCCCATCACGGCGAGGCCCACGACCCCGATGTTGGCGACGGCGGTTGTGGTGGAAGCGTCGGTCACGCGATCTCCTTGCACACGGATCACAGGGGGAGACGAGCGGGTGCCGGAATCGGCCTCGTCGGGTCCAGGCTAGTGGGGCGGGCGCTCACATGCGTCCGCGTGACGCCGTGAGGCGGCGTCAGTCCTTGCGGTAGCCCGAGCGGCCGAGCGAGAAGAACGCGCCGACCAGCAGGACCGTGGCGGTGAGGGACATGACGGCGATGACGCCGGCGACGACGTGCGAGGGATCGATCACGGGGGCTCCTGGCGTGCGGCGACGCCCGCGGAATCGCGGTCGTCGGGCGGTTCTGCGCGCGGACAAAGCGCGTCACCACCGTACCCGTTCGTCGGGTACCATGGAAAACGACCTCGGCGAGGGCGAGCCGCGCATGCGCGTGCTCAGCCGTTATCGACGCGGGTGAGCCTCGGGGCTCTCCTCACGCGTTGCGTTCGAGTCGAGCAGCCACAGACCCCCGCGACATCGAACGGATGGCGCGGCCACGAGGAGACACATCATGTCGGAGCAGACCACGCTCACCACCGAGGTGCGCACCCAGTTCGGCAAGGGCTTCGCCCGCCGCTTGCGCGCCGCGCACAAGATCCCCGCCGTCCTGTACGGCCACGGCACCGAGCCCGTGCACCTGGCCCTGCCGGGTCACGAGACGCTCCTGCTCGTGCGTCACGCCAACGCGATCGTCGAGCTCGACATCGAGGGCACCAAGCAGCTCGCCCTGGTCAAGGACGTGCAGCGCGACCCGGTGCGCCAGGTCATCGAGCACGTGGACCTCGTCGTCCTGCGCAAGGGCGAGAAGGTCACGGTCGACGTCCCCGTCGTGGTGACGGGTGAGCCCTTCGCCGGCACGATCGCCAACCTCGACGCCATGACGCTGTCGATCGAGGTCGAGGCGACCCACATCCCGGAGCACCTCGAGGTCGACGTCGAGGGCCTGGAGGACGGCACCCACATCACGGCCGCCGAGGTGAAGCTCCCCGAGGGCGCGACCCTGGTCGCCGACCCCGAGACGCTCGTCGTCGCCATCTCGACCCCGCAGCTCGACACCACGAGCGACGCCGAGGCCGAGGCCGAGGCCGCAGAGGCTCCGGCTGCGGACGAGACCGCCTCGGAGGAGGCCGCCGAGTAACACCGGCACATCTTCGACGAGAGGGGGCGCGAGCGATCGCGTCCCCTCTCTCCGTCTGCGGCGGCTCGTCCGCGGCGGACTCTTGCGGCAGGATCGAGGACGAGGAGGAGTCATGGCCGACACGTGGCTGATCGTGGGGCTCGGCAACCCGGGACCCCGCTACGAGGCGACCCGTCACAACGTCGGGCAGATGGTGATCGACGAGCTCGCGGGCCGTCGCAGCGCGCCGTTCAAGCAGCACAAGGCCAACGCGCGCGTGGCCGAGACGTGGCTGCGCCCGGGCGCCGCCAAGCTCGTGCTCGCCAAGCCCAACTCCTTCATGAACGTCTCGGGCGGCCCCGTCGCGAACCTCGCCCGCTTCTACGGCATCGACGCCGGACGCGTGATCGTGGTGCACGACGAGCTGGACATCCCGTTCGACACGCTGCGCCTCAAGGCGGGCGGCGGTCACGGCGGTCACAACGGTGTGCGGGACGTCGCCAAGGCGCTCGGCACGCCGGACTTCGCCCGCGTGCGCGTCGGCATCGGGCGCCCGCCGGGCCGTCAGGACCCGGCCGACTGGGTGCTGGATCCGTTCGGCGCCACGGAGCGCCAGACGCTGCCCATCCTGATCGCCGACGCCGCCGACGCGGTCGAGCATCTGGTCGAGGTCGGGCTGGTCGACGCGCAGCAGCGCTTCCACGCCCCGAAGGCCTAGCCTCCGGTCAGACGGCGCCGGAGCCTGCGATGCCCGCCGCGGCGCCCGCCACGGCCGCGGCCCCGGCGACGACCGGGCCGAGGGCCGCGATCACGATCGCGGCGATTCCGGAGCGGCGTCCGCGGTCGCGGACGACCGCGACGATGCCCTGCACGAGGGCCCACACGCCGAGCGCGGTCCCGCCCCACGCGGCGACCTCCGCGAGGAGCACCCATTCGCGCACGGGGGAGAGGATCTCGAGCCCGGCGCTCGGCGACAGCGTCTGCAGCTGCGGACCGACCCCGGAGCCGATCGCCGCCGTCGCGACGGCAAGCAGGATGCTCGCGCCCACCGTCGCGCCGATCGCCAGCACCAGCGCGATGCGACCGAGCAGCGGCGACGCCGCGCGGCGTGGCGCCTGCAGCGCGGCCGCATAGCGCGCATCCTGCGGCGGAAGGTACGGCGCGGTGGGCGCGCCGGGCGCCGCGTGCCCGCCGGGGACGGGCGGCTGGGGGATCGGCGGCTGGGGTGCGCTCACGCTGTCATCCTAGGGAGCCGCCCCGGCCGCGGTGTCCGGGGCGCCGCATAGACTCTTGTGGTGACTGTTCAGGGGATCGTGCGCGCCCTCGAGACCGCCGAATCGTTCCGGGACGCTCTCACCGCATCGGCCGTGGACGCCGACCTCTCGATGGTCGACGGCCTCGACGCCCCGGCGCTCGCCGCGCTGCTCGAGCGCCGCGTGGCGGCCGGGCATCCCGCCGCGCTGCTCGCCGTCGCGCCGACGGGCCGCCGCGCGGAGGCGCTCGCCGGGGCGCTCGCGGCGGTCATGCCCGACGCCGAGGTGCTCGACTTCCCCGCCTGGGAGACCCTGCCGCACGAGCGGCTCAGCCCGAGCCCCGAGACCGTCGGCCGGCGCCTCGCGACGCTCCGCCGGCTCGCGACGTGGGATCGCGCGCGCCCGCTCGTGGTGACCTCGTCGATCCGCTCCGCCATCCAGCCGCTCGCGCCGGGCCTGGGCGAGGCCGAGCCCATCCGGCTCGCCGCCGGCGCGCGCGGCCACGACCTCGACGACATCGTGCGGCGCCTGGTCGAGCTCGCGTACGCGCGCGTCGACATGGTGTCGCGCCGCGGCGAGTTCGCGGTGCGCGGCGGCATCCTCGACGTGTTCCCGCCCGTGGCCGACCACCCCTACCGCATCGAGCTGTTCGGCGACGAGGTCGACCAGATCCGCGCCTTCTCGGTCGCCGACCAGCGCTCGCTGCCGGGCGAGGTGCCGGAGGTCGACCTCGTGCCGAGCCGCGAGCTGCTGCTGACGGCGGATGTGCGCGCCCGTGCGCGGCAGCTGCAGCACGAGTTCCCGGGCATCGCGCAGATGCTCGAGAAGATGTCCGAGGGCATCCCGGTGGAGGGGATGGAGTCCCTCACGCCGGTCGTCACGGACGAGCTCGTCTCGCTGGCCTCGTATCTTCCCGAGGGCGCCGCGGTCGCGCTCGTCGACCCCGAGCGCGCGGTCTCGCGCGCGCTCACGCTCGGCGAGACGAACCGCGAGTTCCTGGAGGCGGCGTGGAGCGCGGCCACGAGCGGCGCCCGCGCCCCCATCAACCTCGACTCGGGCGACTTCCTCACGATCTCCCGCCTCCACGACGACGTCCGCGAGCGCGGCGGCGTCTGGTGGACCCTCAGCCCGTTCGACTCCGGCGCCGCCGACACCGCGGCCGAGCTGGATGCGCTCGCGGACGACGGCGTGACGATCGCCCCGGATGCGGGCACCGCCATCCGGATCCGCGGCGCGGCTGTGCCGTCCTTCCAGGGCAGCATCGACGGCGCGGTCGACCACGTCGCCCGCCGCCTCGCCGAGGGCTGGCGCGTCGTGATCGCCGCGAACGGGGTCGGCCTCGTGGAGCGCGCGCGCGACGTGCTCGCCGACCGCGGCCTCGCCGCGCGCCTGGTCGAGAGCCTCGCGGACGTGCCGGAGCCCGGCGTCGCGACGCTCGCGGTCGCAGGCATCGAGCGCGGCTTCGAGTCGGACGAGGCGCGGCTCGCGGTGCTCACGGAGAGCGAGTTCTACGGCCGCACGATCGGCGGCGACGCCCGCGTCGTCAAGAAGCTGGCGTCGCGGCGGCGCAACGTCGTCGACCCTCTGCAGCTCAAGACGGGCGACTACGTCGTCCACGCCACGCACGGCATCGGCCGGTTCGTCGAGATGACGCAGCGCGTCGTCTCCAGCGGCGGACGCAACGCCACGAAGTCGACGCGCGACTACCTGGTCCTGGAGTACGCGCCGTCCAAGCGCGGCTATCCCGGCGACAAGCTGTTCGTGCCGACCGACCAGCTCGACCTGCTCTCGAAGTACGTGGGCGGCGAGGCGCCGACGCTGTCGAAGATGGGCGGCAGCGACTGGGCCCAGGCCAAGGGGCGCGCGCGCCGGGCGGTGCGCGACATCGCGGTCGAGCTGGTCAAGCTGTACTCCGCGCGCATGGCCGCCAAGGGCCACGCGTTCGGCCCCGACACGCCCTGGCAGCGCGAACTGGAGGAGGCGTTCCCGTTCGCCGAGACGCCGGATCAGCTGCAGACGATCGACGAGATCAAGCGCGACATGGAGCGTCCGGTTCCCATGGACCGCCTGCTGTCGGGAGACGTCGGCTTCGGCAAGACCGAGGTCGCGGTGCGCGCCGCGTTCAAGGCGATCCAGGACGGCAAGCAGGTCGCGATGCTCGTGCCGACCACCCTGCTGGTCAAGCAGCACCTCGAGACGTTCACCGAGCGCTTCGCCGGGTTCCCCGTGACGGTCAAGGCCCTCTCGCGCTTCCAGACCGACAAGGAGGCGCGCCAGGTCGTGCAGGGCCTCGCCGACGGCACGGTCGACATGGTGATCGGCACCCACCGGATCCTCACGGAGCAGGTGGCGTTCAAGGACCTCGGCCTCATGATCATCGACGAGGAGCAGCGCTTCGGCGTCGAGCACAAGGACCAGCTCAAGAAGCTCAAGACGAACGTGGACATCCTCGCGATGTCGGCCACGCCCATCCCGCGCACGCTCGAAATGGCGGTGACGGGCATCCGCGAGATGTCGACGCTCGCGACCCCGCCCGAGGACCGGCATCCGATCCTGTCGTATGTCGGCCCCCGCAACGACAAGCAGATCGCGGCCGCCATCCGGCGTGAGCTGCTGCGCGAGGGCCAGGTGTTCTACGTGCACAACCGCGTCACGTCGATCAACTCGGTCGCCGCTCACCTCGCCGAGCTGGTGCCGGACGCCCGCATCGCCGTGGCGCACGGCAAGATGGGCGAGCACCAGCTGGAGCAGGTCGTCGACGACTTCTGGGAGCGCAAGTTCGACGTGCTGGTCTGCACGACGATCATCGAGACCGGCATCGACATCGCCAACGCGAACACGATCATCATCGACCGCGCCGACAAGTACGGACTGGCGCAGCTGCACCAGCTCCGCGGCCGCGTGGGCCGCGGACGCGAGCGCGCGTACGCGTACTTCGTGTACGACGAGAACAAGCCGCTGAGCGAGACCGCCGCGGACCGGCTGCAGACGATCGCGGTCCACAACGACCTCGGGTCGGGCATCCAGGTCGCGATGAAGGACCTCGAGCTGCGCGGCGCGGGCAACCTGCTGGGTGCCGAGCAGGCCGGTCACATCGCGGGCGTCGGCTTCGACCTGTACCTCCGGATGATCGGCGAGGCCGTCGCGACGTTCCGCGGCGAGGAGACCGAGGGCCCGGTCGAGCTGCGGCTCGAGCTGCCGGTCGAGGCGCGCCTGCCCGAGTCGTACATCGACGCCGAGCGCCTGCGTCTCGAGGCCTATCAGAAGCTCTCGGCCGCGGCCACCGCGACCGCCAAGGACGACGCGATCGACCTCGTGATCGAGGAGCTCGCCGACCGCTACGGCGCGCCGCCGCCCGAGGTCGACGGGCTGATCGCGGTCGCGCGCCTGCGCCGCCGCGCCGCGCAGGCCGGGCTGACGGACGTCGTCGCGATGGGCCGCAACCTGCGGATCGCGCCCGCGCAGCTCCCCGACTCGATGCGCGTGCGGCTGCAGCGCCTGTACCCGGGCGCCAAGCTGCTGGCGGGCGGCGAGGCCATGGTCGTGCCGATGCCGACCGCGGGCGGCGAGCCGCTGGGCGACGCCGACCTGCTGGCGTGGGTCGCCCAGCTGCTGGACGCGATCTTCCCCGCGGCGAAGAAGGAGGACGCGGCCACGGGATCGTGACCGGGGGTTGAGCCCGCACCGGCCCGCCGGTTGGATGGGCGTCATGACCGAGTCGCAGTCCGAGCCCGACATCGTCGTGTCCGACAACCCGGAGCACACCCGCTACGAGGCCCACTTCAGCGACGCGCAGAACCCGCACGGCGCGCTCGCCGGCGTCCTCGTCTACGAGGACGGCGAGGGAACGCGCACGCTGCTGCACACGGTCGTGTGGGAGGAGTACTCGGGCCACGGGATCGGCGGACGCCTGGCGACCCACGCGTTCGCGGACGCGCGCGAGCGCGGCGTGAAGATCGTGCCGGTCTGCACCTTCGTGCAGGGCTGGCTCGAGCGCCATCCGGAGCAGCACGACGTGCTCGCCGCGCGCCCCGACGACGCCCGGTAGGCTGGATCGCGGTGTGCCGGGAAGTCTGGTCGGCGGCGGACGAGCGTCCGTCCTCTGAACCGGCGATCCCGCCCGCATGATCCGTCAGCGGATGACGGGCGACGAAAGGCACACATGAAGCTGCTCCGCTCCGAGCGATTCCCCGCCGTCCTGCTGCTGGCCGCCGCGGCCCTCGGCCTGCTGTTCGCGAACCTGCCGTTCGGCCCGGCCGTGCTGGACCTGAGCCACGCGCACCTGGCGATCCCGGGCACGCCGCTCGACCTGTCGCTCGCGCACTGGGTGTCGGACGGCCTCCTCGCGATCTTCTTCTTCGGGGTCGCGGTCGAGCTGCAGTACGAGCTGACGACGGGTGAGCTGTCGAGCGTGCGCAAGGCGCTGCAGCCCGCGATCGCCGCGGCGGGCGGCGTGATCGTGCCGATCGCGGTCTTCCTGCTGTTCGCGGGAGGAGACCCGGCGACCCGCGACGGATGGCCCGTGCCCACCGCGACCGACATCGCGTTCGCCCTCGGCGTGCTGGCCGTGTTCGGCAAGGGCCTGCCGTCGCCCGTGCGGATCTTCCTGCTCGCGCTCGCGATCATCGACGACATCGTCGGAATCGTCTTCATCGCGGTGCTGTTCGCGCACGACATGGATCTCGGCCTGCTCGCGATCGGGATCGTGCTGGTCGTGGTGTTCGCGGTGCTGAGCCGCCTGGACGCCGGCAGCCGTGGCGCGCGCGTCGCGATCGTCGCGGCCATGATCGTCGTCGCGGTGGCCGTGTGGGTCTTCGTGCTGCTGTCGGGCGTGCACGCCACGATCGCGGGCGTCCTGCTGGGGCTCGCGGTCCAGCAGAGCCCCGGCATGCGTGCGCGGCACGTCCTCGAGCCGTGGATCAACGGCGCGATCCTGCCCCTGTTCGCCTTCGTGGCGGCGCTGGTCGTCATCCCGCAGGTGAGGCCGTCGGAGCTGTCCCCGGCCCTGTGGGGCATCCTGGTCGCCCTGCCGGTCGGCAAGATCCTCGGCATCACGCTGTTCGGCTGGCTCGCCATGCGGATGCGCCCGCGCGGCACGGCGCCGACCATCGCGCTGCCCGACCTCGTCGCGGCCGGCACGCTGGGCGGGATCGGCTTCACGGTGTCGCTGCTGCTGGCGAACCTCGCGTACGCCGAGTCCGACGCCATCCGGGATCAGGCCATCCTCGGCGTGCTCGGCGGCTCCCTCATCGCGCTCGTGCTGTCGGGCGTCATCGTGTCGCTGCGCGCGCGCCATCACCGCCTGAACGCGGCATCATCGTGACGGGCGCCTCGTGGGCGGCCGAGCGGAAGGTGAGGGGATGACGGCGGACGCGCTGCGGCAGGCGGTCGAGACGATGCGCACGGTGCGCGATCGCTGCGTCTGGACGCAGGGCATCGACCACCGCGCCCTCGTCCCGTATCTGATCGAGGAGAGCCACGAGCTGATCGACGCGATCGAGGCCGGTGGCCGCGGCGATCTGCGCGAGGAACTCGGCGACCTGCTGTGGCAGGTGCTGTTCCACGCCGAGATCGCCTCGCGCGACGCGGCCGAGCCGTTCGACATCGACGACGTGGCGGCGACGCTCGTCGAGAAGATGGTGCGGCGGCACCCCCACGTGTTCGCGGGGGAGACGGCCGAGACGCCCGAGCGCGTTCTCGAGCTGTGGAACGCGGCAAAGGCCGCCGAGAAGCGGCAGCGCCTCAGCGTGCTGGACGGCGTCGCCCGCTCGATGCCCTCGCTGGCCCTCGCGCAGAAGCTGGTCGGCAAGGCCGCCCAGGTCGGCGCGGGCGACGAGATCGCCGTGGCCGTGCACGACGCGGCCGAGGTCGGCGCGGTGCCGGAGAGCGAGGAGGAGCTGGGCGACCTGCTTCTCACGCTGGCGGCCGCGGCCCGCGCGAACGGCTGGGACGCCGAGCGCGCCCTCCGCGAGCGCCTCCGCGCGCTGGAGGCGGAGATCCGCGAGCGGGAATCCTGAGAGAATTGCTTCCCTATGGCTGCTGTGAACGCCCCGCGCGGCATGCGCGACTTCCTCCCCGCTGACAAGGCCCGACGCGAGCGCGTGCTCGCCGTGATCCGCGAGCGCTACCGCGCCCACGGGTTCGACGAGATCGAGACGCCCGTCATGGAGGAGTACGCGCGCCTGCACGCCGGCATCGGCGGCGACAACGAGAAGCTCGCGTTCAACATCCTGCGTCGCGGTCTCGACGCCGACGCGATCCGGCACGCCGCGGACGACCCCGCGAAGCTGACCGACCTGGGCCTGCGCTACGACCTCACGGTGCCCCTCGCCCGGTTCTACGCCACGAACCGCGGCGAGCTGCCCACCGTGTTCCGGTCCATCCAGATCGCGCCCGTGTGGCGCGCGGAGCGTCCCCAGAAGGGGCGCTACCGGCAGTTCATGCAGTGCGACATCGACATCATCGGCGACGCGTCCGCGCGCGCCGAGGCCGAGCTGATCGTCGCGTCGCTCGACACGCTCGTCGCGCTCTCGCTCGAGGGCGCGACCGTGCGGATCAACGACCGCCGCGCGCTCGACGCGATGCTCGAGGCGTTCGGCTTCGCGCCCGAGGAGCGCCCCGGCGTGCTCATCACGATCGACAAGCTCGACAAGATCGGTCCCGGCGGCGTCGCGGCCGAGCTGCGCGAGCGCGGCGCGACGGCCGGGGCCGTGGACGCCTTCGAGGGGTTCCTGAACGGGCTCTCGGCCGCCGAGGCGCCGGCCCGGTTCGGCCGGGACCAGATCGTCGCGAAGCTGCCCGGCGGCATCCCGGACGAGATCGTCGACCACCTCGTCGGCGTGGGAGAGGCCGTCGCGGCGGCGCGCGGCGGCGGCGAGATCCCGCTGCAGTTCGACCCGTTCCTCGTGCGCGGCATGGGCTACTACACGGGCACGATCTTCGAGCTCGCACACCCCTCGGTGTCGTATTCGCTGGGCGGCGGCGGACGCTACGACGGCATGATCGGACGCTTCCTGGGTCAGGACGTGCCGGCGGTCGGGTTCTCGATCGGGTTCGAGCGCATCGTGGACCTCGTCGAGACGGCCGGGGCGGAGACCGCCGAGGCCGTCGTGCTGGTGCACGACAAGGACGTGCCGGTGGCCGAGCTGCTCGCGCTGAAGGCCGCGCTCGTGGCCGAGGGCTCGCGCGTGCGCCTCGAGCAGCGCACCCGCAACCTCAAGGGGCTGCTCGACCGCGCGACGGCCGACGGCTACACGGCCTACGCGAGCGTGGCCGCGGGCGCGACGCGCGAGTCGCTGGAGCTCAGGCCCCTGGGCTGATCCGCCTCAGAAGCCGAGCGGCAGGATGGGCCGCAGCGCGCGCTCGCGCCAGGCGTCCAGCACGATGCGCTCGTGCGGCACGACGGGGTCCGGCAGCGCGTCGAGCGGGAACCAGCGCAGGTCGGACGCCTTGTCCTCCTGCAGCACGGGCTCGCCCGTCCACGTGCCGCACGCGAAGAACACGTCGATCCGCTCGTCGATCGCCGCGCCGTCTCCCGTGCGGTGCTCGAGCGTGAGGAACTCGAGGTCGCCCGGCGCGACGCCGACGCCGAGCTCCTCCGCGGCCTCGCGCACCGCGGCCGCGAGCAGGGACTCGCCGCGCTCCACGTGACCCGCCGCGCCGGCGGCCCAGTGCGCGTCGTAGCAGCCGGTGCCCGCCCGCAGCTGCAGCAGGACCTCGTCGCCGCGGCGGAGGAACACGTAGGCGGCGGGGATGACGGTGAAGCGCCCATGGGCCGCCGCGTAGGCCTCGGTGTATCGCTCGCTCATGGGCTCCAGCCTGTCAGTCGCCGTGACCCGCGTCGGCGCGCGAGCGCTCGCGCATCAGCCGGATGGCGCGGAGCGCGAGGCCGATCGCGACCACCGCGGCCCCCGCGGCGACGCTCTGCCACGGCAGCGTGAAGGCCAGCACGACGCATCCGATCGCGCCGAGCACCTGCATCCAGCGCGGGTACCGGCGCACGGCGGCGCGCTGGCGGTACGCGGACAGGTTCGCGATCAGGTAGTACAGCAGCACGCCGAAGGACGAGAACCCGATCGCCCCGCGGAGGTCTGCGACCGCGACGACGGCCACGACGATCGCGCCGACCGCGATCTCCATGCGGTGCGGAACGTGGAACCGCGGGTGGATCGCCGAGAGCCACGACGGCAGGTCGTGCTCCCTCGCCATCGCGAGCCCCGTGCGGCCGATGCCGGCGATGAGCGCGAGCAGCGCGCCGAGCGACGCCGCGGACGCGCCGATCCGCACGACCGGCTCCGCCCAGCCCCATCCGGCCGCCGCGACCGCGTCCGACAGCGGCGCGGCCGACGCGGCGGTGCCGGCGGACCCCAGCGCGGCGAGCAGGGAAGCGCCCACCAGCGCGTACACCGCCAGGGCGATGAGGAACGCGATCGTGATCGCGCGCGGGATGACGCGCGCCGGATCCCGCACCTCCTCGCCCATCGTGGCGATGCGCGCGTACCCCGCGAACGCGAAGAACAGCAGGCCCGCGGACTGGAGCAGCCCTCCCACGCCGGCCGGCAGGTCGCCGCCGAACCCGCCGTCCGCCGCGGCCGGCGCCGCGAAGCCGGCCGCGACCGCCACGGCGAGCGCCAGCAGCGCGACGGTCACGATGATCTTCGCCGCGAGCGCCGTGCGCGTGACGCCCAGCAGATTGACGCCCGTGAGCGCCACGACGGCCGCGATCGCGACGGGCCGCTCCCAACCGGCGGGGGCCGCGTAGGCCGCGAACGTCATGGCCATCGCGGCGCAGCTCGCGAGCTTGCCGATCACGAAGCACCATCCCGCCGCGTACCCCCACCAGGCGCCCAGCTCGGCGCGGCCGTAGGCGTAGGTGCCGCCCGACGTGGTGTGAACCGCCGCCAGCTGGGCCGACGCGGTCGCGTTGCAGTACGCCACCACGGCGGCGATCGCCAGCCCCGCGAGCAGCCACGAGCCCGCCGCGGCGGCCGCGGGCGCGAAAGCGGAGAACACGCCGGCGCCGACCATCGCGCCGAGTCCGATCGCGACCGCGTCGCCCAGCCCGAGACGGCGGGCGAGGGCGGGGGAGGAGGAGCTCATGGGCCGGATTGTAGGCGATCGACGTGTCCCGGCGGGGAAGCGGTCTAGACCGGTCCTCCACTAAGCTCGGACGGCGTGAGGATCGCCCGATGAACGCCCCCGCCGCCACCGTCATCCACTCCGCGCGCCTGGTCACGCATCGCGGCGAGACCGCGGACGCGTGGGTGCGCTTCGAGGGCGACCGCGTCTCGGCCACCGGGACCGGGGACGGCTGGCGCGCGCAGCCCGCCGATGAGGTCGTGGACGCATCGGGCCGCATCCTGACGCCCGGGTTCATCGACCTGCACTGCCACGGCGCGGGCGGCTTCGCGTTCGACATCGCCGAGGACCACGCGATCGAGGCCGCGCTCGCGGTGCACCGGCGGCACGGCACCACGCGCAGCGTGCTCTCGCTCGTGACCGCCGCGCTGCCGGACCTCACGTCGCGCCTCGAGGCCATCGCGCGCGTCGCGAAGGCCGACCCGCTCGTGCTCGGCTCGCACGCCGAGGGGCCGTTCATCGACGACGAGTTCCGCGGCGCGCACGACCCGCGCCTGCTGATCCGCGCCGACGCCGAGGCGATCGAGGCCGTCCTCGAGGCCGCCGACGGCACGCTGCGCCAGCTGACCATCGCGCCGGAGCACCCCGGCGCGCTCGAGGCGATCGAGCGCCTCACGGCCCAGGGCGTGCGCGCGGCCGTGGGACACACGGGTGCGGACCTCGAGACCGCGCGCACCGCTTTCGACCGCGGCGCGTCCATCCTGACCCATGCATTCAACGGCATGCGGGGCATCCACCACCGGGCCCCCGGCCCCGTGATCGCCGCGATCAGCTCGGATCACGTCACGCTCGAGGTCATCAACGACGGCGTGCACGTGCATCCCGAGGTGGTGTCGATGGCGTTCTCGTCGGCGCCGGGCCGTATCGCGCTCATCACCGACGCCATGGCGGCGGCCGGCGCGGCCGACGGCGACTACATCCTCGGGTCGCTCGCGGTCGTGGTGCGCCACGGCGTCGCGCGGCTGAAGGACGGCGACGCGATCGCCGGCTCGACTCTGCTGCTCGACGAGGCGCTGCGCCGCGCGGTCGAGGCGGGGATCCCGCTGCCGGACGCCGTCGGGGCGCTCACGATCGTCCCCGCCCGCACGCTCGGCCTCGACGACGGGCTCGGCACGCTCGAGCCGGGCTACGCGGCCGACGCCGTGCTGCTCGACGTCGAGCTGCGCCCCGAGTCGGTCTGGGCGGCCGGCGAGAAGCTGCGCTGACGGGCGGGATCGCGGCACCGGCTTGACGCGCGCCGCGCGCGGCACTGGGATGGCGGCATGGCCGAACCCACGCTCGAGAACTGGACCGCCGCCGACCGCTGGCTTGCCGACGTCCTGATCGGACCCGACCCTGCGCTCGACGCCGCGATCGCGGCCCAGCAGGCCGCCGGGATGCCGGGCATCGAGGTCGCGCCGGTCTCCGGCAAGATGCTCCACCTGCTCGTGCGCATCTCCGGGGCGCGGCGCGTGCTCGAGATCGGCACGCTGGGCGGCTACTCCACGATCTGGCTCGCGCGGGCGCTCCCGGACGGCGGACAGGTCGTCACGATCGAGGCCGAGCCCGCGCACGCCGAGGTGGCCCGGTCGAATCTCGCCAGGGCCGGCGTCGCGGACCGCGTGGACGTGCGCGTCGGCGGAGCGCTCGACGTGCTGCCGACGCTCGAGGGCGACGGCGAGCCCTTCGATCTCGTGTTCATCGACGCAGACAAGGAGTCGAACACCGCGTACCTCGACTGGGCGGCGCGGCTCGGGCGGCCCGGCGCCGTGGTCGTGGTCGACAACATCGGCCGCGAGGGCGAGATCGTGCGCGACGACTCCGAGGACCCGATGGTGCAGGGGACACGCGCGGCGCTCGCGATGCTGGGATCCGATCCGCGCTTCGACGCCACCGCGCTGCAGACCGTGGGGATCAAGGGCTGGGACGGCGTCGCGATTGCGGTGCTCGCGGGCTGACGGCCCGGCCGCAGGGGCGGGCGCCGTCACACGGCATGAGGGCGTCACGGCGGGGCCATAGACTGACCGCGGGGCTCTGCGGCCCCGAACCCGTCCACTCAGAGGGAGTCGTTCCGTGGCACTGATCGAAGCTGTAGGCGCGCGCGAGATTCTGGATTCGCGCGGAAACCCGACCGTCGAGGTGGAGGTGCTGCTCGACGACGGCATCGTGCAGCGGGCGGCCGTCCCCTCGGGCGCGTCGACCGGCGCCTTCGAGGCGTACGAGCTCCGCGACGGCGACAAGGGCCGCTACGGCGGCAAGGGCGTGCTGAAGGCCGTCGACGCCGTGATCGGCGAGCTCGGCCCGGCCATCGAGGGCCTCGACGCCAGCGATCAGCGCGTGATCGACGCCGCGCTGATCGAGGCCGACGGCACCCCCAACAAGCAGCGCACGGGCGCCAACGCCATCCTCGGCGTCAGCCTCGCGGTCGCGAAGGCCGCCGCCGACAGCGCCGACCTGCCCCTGTTCCGCTACATCGGCGGCCCGAACGCCCACGTCCTGCCCGTCCCCGCGCTCAACGTCATCAACGGCGGCGCCCACGCCGACACCGGCGTCGACATGCAGGAGTTCTTCCTCGTGCCGCTCGGCGCCGAGACGTTCAGCGAGTCGCTGCGCTGGGGCACCGAGACCTACCACGTCCTCAAGAAGGAGCTGCAGGCCGGCGGCTACGCCACGGGCCTCGGCGACGAGGGCGGCTTCGCGCCCGACCTGCCCAGCAACCGCGGCGCGCTCGACTTCCTGATGGCCGCGATCGAGAAGGCCGGCTTCACGCCCGGCAAGGACATCGCCGTCGGCCTCGACGTCGCGTCGACCGAGTTCTTCGAGAACGGCGTGTACCGCTTCGAGGGCAACGAGTGGTCGGCCGAGCAGATGACCGCGTACTACGAGGAGCTGCTCGCCAACTACCCGCTCGTCACGATCGAGGACGCGCTGGCCGAGGACGACTGGGAGGGCTGGAAGGCCCTGACCGAGCGCATCGGCTCCAAGGTCCAGCTCGTGGGCGACGACCTGTTCGTCACCAACCCGCAGCGCCTGGCCGAGGGCATCCAGAAGCGCGTCGCCAACTCGCTGCTCTGCAAGGTCAACCAGATCGGCTCGCTCACCGAGACGCTCGACGCCGTCACGCTGGCGCAGAACTCGGGCTACACGGTCATGATGTCGCACCGCTCGGGCGAGACCGAAGACACCACGATCGCCGACCTTGCGGTCGCCGTGAACGCGGGTCAGATCAAGTCGGGCGCGCCCGCTCGCAGCGACCGGGTCGCGAAGTACAATCAGCTTCTGCGCATCGAGGAGGAGCTGGGCGCCGGTGCGACCTTCGCAGGTCGCGGCGCGTACCCGCGCTTCACCGCGTAACCAGTCGCACAGATCTACCGGAGGGGGAGCCGTGAGCAGGAAGACGGCTCCCCCTTCCGCGTCCCGGGGCGCGGGCGGCGCGGCCGCGCCCGCCGCGCGTGCGGATGCCCGCGAGTGGCTCGGGGGCATCCGGTTCTCGGGCTTCGCCGCGATCATGCTGGGCCTCGTGGTGCTGGCCGTGCTCGTCCTGGCCCCGACCGTGTCGACGTACGTGGAGCAGCGGCAGAAGATCGCCGCGCTCCAGGAGTCGGTCCAGGTCACGCGCGAGGAGATCGCCGAGCTCGAGCGGGAGCGGGATCGCTGGAACGACCCGGCGTTCATCACCGCCCAGGCACGCGAGCGGCTCTACTACGTCAAGCCGGGGGAGGTCTCCTTCCTGATCGTGGACGACCTCGACGAGGCCGAGGTGCCGCGCGACCCGGAGCCGGTCAGCGCCGACGTGGAGGAGCGGGCCGCGGACTGGATGGGCGTCCTGCTGCGTTCGATCGTGGGCGCCGGCACGGCCGAGACCGCCATGGAGATCACGATCGGCGTGCCGGACGAGCCGGAGCCGACCGAGACGCCCGCGCCCTGACGAGACCTCACGGAATGCTGGCAAGCGGCCGCCCTGGCCGGGGCTCCCGGTGCGCCGCCGGTAGCCTGGAGGGGTGACGACTCCTCCCTTCGATCCCGTGCGCCCGGTCGACCTCGAGGTGGTCTCGGCGCAGCTCGGGCGCGAGGCCCGCGGGGTCGTCGGCATCGCCGCGCGCTGCGTGTGCGGCAACCCCACGGTGGTCGCGACCTCGCCGCGACTGCCCGACGGCACGCCGTTCCCGACCTTCTACTACCTGACGCACCCGGCCGCCACGGCCGAGATGTCGCGACTCGAGGCCGGCCAGCTGATGCCCGAGCTCGCCGCGCGCCTCGCCGAGGACGCCGAGCTGGCCGCGCAGTATACGCGCGCGCACGAGGCGTACCTCGCCGACCGCGCCGCGTTCGGCGACGTGCCCGAGATCGACGGGATCTCCGCCGGCGGGATGCCGACGCGCGTCAAGTGCCTGCACGCCCTCGCGGGCCACGCCCTCGCGGCGGGCCCCGGTGTGAACCCGATCGGCGACGCCGCGCTCGAGCGCTCCGCGTGGTCGCCCGACCGCTGCGAGTGCGCGGAGCCCGGGAAGGCCGGATGACGCGTCTGCGCCGGATCCTCGCGACCGCGGTCCTCGTGGTCGTGCTGACCGGTGCCGCCCCGACGCCGCCGCCGACGCCCGAGGGCACGCCGAACCCCGCGGCGACCGCGGAGCCGACGCCGCGCGAGCGCCAGTACTGGCTCGAGGAGTACGGCATCACCGACGCGTGGGAGACCACGCGCGGCGCGGGTGTGACGATCGCGATCATCGACACGGGCGTGGTCGCCGGGCCGGCGCAGTTCGAGGGCGCCGTCGTGGGCGGCACGGACGTGTCGGGCGCCGGCGCCCCCGACGGGCGCACGCCGGTCGACGTCGTCAACCGCAACCACGGCAGCTGGGTGGCCTCGCTCGCGGCCGCCCGCAGCGGCGGCGACCCGCGGGCGATGATCGGCGTGGCCCCGCAGGCGAACCTGCTCTCGGTCTCGCTCGGATTCGGCTCATCGGCGGCCGTGCCGTTCGCGCAGCAGGTCGCGGAGGCCATCCACTGGTCCGTCGACAACGGTGCGGATGTCATCAACCTCTCGTTCACGACCAACAAGCAGAGCTGGGACGAGTCGTGGGACGACGCGTTCCTGTACGCGATGGAGAACGACGTCGTGATCGTGGTCGCCGCGGGCAACCGCGGCGCGGGCACGAACTCCGTCGGAGCGCCTGCCACCATCCCGGGCGTCCTGACGGTCGCCGGCGTGGATCCGCAGGGCAAGGCGAGCGTCGAGGCCTCGACGCAGGGCATCACGATCGGCGTCTCGGCGCCCAGCGAGAAGCTGCTCGGGGTGTCGGCGGACGGCGAGATCGTCGAGTGGGACGGCACGAGCGGCGCGGCGCCGATCGTCGCCGGCATCGCGGCCCTGGTGCGTTCGGCGCATCCCGAGCTGAGCGCGAACGACGTGATCAACCGGATCGTGCAGACCGCGCGCAAGCCGCCGGGCGTCGCCAAGGTCCCCGACGCGTTCTACGGCTACGGCCTCGTCGACGCGAACGCGGCGGTCAACGCGGCCGTCGCCCCCGTCACGAAGAACCCCATGGGCGACCTCGAGCGCTGGATCGCGCTGCACCGCCGCCAGGACGCCGCCCCGCAGCCGACGCAGTCCCCGGCCCCGGTCGAGATCCCGCCGCTGCCGCCCGCCGACCCGCCCGCGGAGGCCGGCTCGGCCTACCTGCCCACGGCCGACGGCCTGCGCTACGGCACCCTGCCGCTCGTGGCCCTCAGCGGCGCTGGTATCCTCGTGGTGCTGGGCGTCATCGCGGCAGTGCGACGCGTCCGATCGGCCCGTGTGCGGCGGTCGCCGGGCAATCCCTGACTCAAGGAGTTCTTCACTCGTGCCCAAGATCCTCATCGTCGGTGGCGGCTACGCGGGGTTCTACACCGCGTGGAAGCTGGAGAAGCACCTGCGTCGTGACGAGGCGGAGGTCGTCATGGTCGACCCGCTTCCGTACATGACGTACCTGCCCTTCCTGCCCGAGGTCGCGGCCGGCTCGATCGAGCCGCGCCACACGGTCGTCTCGCACCGTCGTCACCTCAAGACCACCAAGGTCATCACGGCCAAGGTCACGGGCATCGACCACGCCAACAAGACGGCCACGATCACGCCCGAGGGCGGCGAGCCCTACGAGATGGCGTACGACCAGATCGTCGTGACCGCCGGATCCGTCTCACGCACGTTCCCGATCCCGGGCATCGCCGAGAACGCCGTGGGCCTGAAGTCGGTCGAGGAGGCCGTCTTCGTCCGCGACACCCTCATCTCCAACTTCGAGAAGGCCGCGGCCCTGCCGGCCGGCGACCCGCTGCGCCAGCGCCTGCTCACCGTCGTGATCGTCGGCGGCGGCTTCGCGGGCATCGAGACGTTCGCCGAGCTGCGCTCGCTCGCGTCGTCGCTCGTGGGCAAGTACCCCGAGATCTCGTTCGAGGAGACCCAGTTCCACCTGATCGAGGCGATGGGCCGCATCATGCCCGAGGTCTCGCTGCCCACGAGCGAGTGGGTTCTGAAGGACCTCGCGCAGCGCGGCGCCAACGTGCACCTGGAGACGCAGGTCACCAGCGCGGTGGACGGCGTGGTCGAGACCTCGACCGGCCAGTCGTTCCCGAGCGGCCTGATCGTCTGGACCGCGGGCGTCATGGCCAACCCGGCCGTCGTGCGCGGCAGCGACCTGCCGACCGAGCCCCGCGGCCGCATCACGACGCAGGCCGACCTGCGCGTGGTCGACGGCGAGACCGTGGTCGAGGGCGCCTGGGCCGCCGGCGACATCGCGGCCGTCCCGGACAAGACCGGCGGCCTGCCCGACGGCACGTGCGTGCCCAATGCGCAGCACGCCGTGCGCCAGGCCAAGCGCCTCGCCAAGAACCTGGTCGCCGTCCTCCGCGGCGACGAGCCCGTCGACTACTTCCACAAGAACCTCGGCGCCGTCGCGGGCCTGGGCCTCTACAACGGCGTCTTCCAGTCCGGCAAGTTCGCGCTGAAGGGCTTCCTGGCCTGGGTCGCGCACCGCGGCTACCACGGCCTGGCGATGCCCACGTGGGAGCGCAAGTGGCGCGTGCTCTGGGGCTGGTGGCACAACCTCTGGCTCGGCCGCGACATGGTGCAGCTGAGCACCACGCAGTCGCCGCGCGTCTTCTTCGAGACGTTCGCGTCGCGTCCGAAGCCCCCGGTCGAGGCTCCCGTCGAGCCTGCGCCGGAGAAGGCGCCCGAGCCCGTCGAGGCCGGCGCCCGCTGAGGCCGACGCCCGAGAGCCGCCGCTCCTCCTTGGTGAGGGGCGGCGGCTCTGTCTTTGGACGGAGCGCAGCGTCGCTGTGCGCAGGCTCCTCGGCGGCCTCGGCACGAGGGGTGAAACGGGGGACGACCGGAGGTGCCGGCTCCTGGTTGAACACGAGCCGGAACACGTCCGGGCGCGAGTGGTGGCCGACCGGATCCGCCGCCGACTTCGCGATCGCGATCAGGGCGAAGTCGAGAGCGGCGTACAGGATGCCCTCCGCGGTCTCCGAGAGGCTCCGCCAGCGAGCGGCCCTCGGGGCCGTAGATCCGCGCGAAGCCGTCTCCTTGCAGCAGGAACTGCCGCCTCAGGTCGGTGTCGGCGAACAGGTCGTGCCCCGCCTGACCCACCACGGCGCACGGCGCGAGCACGAACGTCTGTCCCTCGACTGCGTACATCAGGCGCGCGGCGTTGTTCACCTCGGCGCCCAGCGCCTGCGCCGCGCCGCGGTAGACGGAGAAGCTCGGCCACGATGCGACGTGGATCTGCTCGCCCTGGCTGTACATCGCGTACTTCGTGAGCGGTTGCAGGTGCTCCCAGCAGCTCAGCGCGCCGACCTTGCCGAGCGGGGTGTCGAACACGACGATGTCGCTTCCGTCGCCGTCGCCGAACACCGACCGCTCGACGTGCGTCGGCTTCAGCTTGCGGCGCACGTGCACCGAGCCGTCGGGCTGCGCGATCGCCTGCGACATGTACAGGCTGCCGCCGTCGCGCTCGCTGAACCCGAACACGATCGTGATGTCGTACTCGACGGCGGTAGCCGAGATCCGCGCCATCTCCGAGCCGTCGCGCGTCATCGAGCTCGCGGCGTAGTGGCGCACGAGCGACATGCCCCACGCGGGCGCGTCCAGCCAGATCCACCACGGATGACCGGGGATGAACGTCACAGGAAAGACGACGATCCGGGCGCCGTTCGCGGCTGCCTGGGCCGCGAGGTCGGCGGCCTGCTCCACGCCGGCATCCAGGTCGAGCCATCGGGGCTCGGCTTGCACAGCGGCGGCGCGCACGGTTCTGTGTGTCATCGGGACTCCTCACGTCGATCGGTTGGGTGACTCGACGGTAGGTTCGGCACGCGCCGGGCGCTCGGCGATCCGCGCACCGGGAATCGGCGATTCGCGCACGATCGGCCGGTATCCGTCTGGTGCGGGCCGCGCACCGGCCCTACGGTGTCGTCATGGAAGCGCTCCGCGCGGCAGGCATCGACGAGTGGTCGCGGATCTGCAGCGACAGCTTCGTGCCCCTGCGCGCCCGCGGCGACGCGGACTTCCGCGGTGCGATCGCACACCGCGCGCACGGCGCGACCCCGAGCCGCTGGCGGCGAGACCGGGCCGGCGCCTGAGATCCCGACCGCGCGGCTCCGGGCGCCCCATGGCGGCGGGCTACGCTGGTGCCATGCGCGCACGGTGGGAGCTGCTCGTCGAGACGGAGCCCGCCGACCCGGTGCACGGCCTGGCGCAGGACGTCCGGTTCGCGGAGCACGTCCTGTCGGGGGCGCGGCGCCCGCTGCTGCGGCTGTGGCAGCCGGATCGCGCGGCGCTGCTGGTGGGATCCGATGCCGCCGTGCCGCCCGCGGCCGACGGGGTCGTCGTGGCGCGACGCGCGACACCGGGGGAGCCGTGGCCGGCTCCGGCGACGGACGTCATCCTGTGGTCGGTCATCGCGCCGCGGTCGGCGCTGAGCATGGACGACGGGGGCAACCCGCTCGACGCGGTGAGCGAGTGGGCGCTGTCCTCGTTGCGCCAGCTCGGGATGCAGGCCAGCCTGGCCCCTGGCGGAGCGGTGATGACCCCCATGGGCCCGGTCGGCGCGTGCGCGGTCGTCGAACGCGACGGCGTCCTGCTCGGCCAGGGGATCATCGACTACGCAATCCGGCCGGCGGATCGTCCCGGACACGAGGGCCTCGACACCGAGAACGTCCGCAGCCAGTCGGGGCTGCCGCTGCCGCTCGTGATCGACCGGTTCGCGCGCATGGCGCGCACGCTGCACCTCGCGGCGCCGGTCTCCGACTGAGCTGCGCGTCGACGGCCCGCGGCACGACTGAACGGGGGCCGACCGGCGGTGCCCCCGCCCGTCGACCCCCGCGCCCGAGGGGGATCGACCCTCAGCCCGTGTAGGCTTTCTTGACCAGCTCGACGTAGTCGGCCGGCGAATCCATCAGCGTCTCGATCAGGGTCTGGATGTCCTGGCCGCTGCGGAAGAACACCGGGCGACCGGCGTCGGCAGCGGTCTTCTGGAACGCAGCGTCGGTCGCGACGGCCTCGAACGCATCGCGGAGGGCCGCCAGCGTGCCGGCGCCCACTCCGGGCGGGGCCGCGATGATGCGCCCGCTCGAGACGAGCGCCGAGTGCGCCTCGGCGAGCTCCTTCGCCTCGTCCGGCACGACCTCGAGCAGGTTCGGGACGTCCGCGATCTGTGCTTCGCCGGTGTTCTCGCCGATCACGAGCACGGGGAGGAGGTCGCCCGCGTCGATGCCGGGCAGCTGGCTGCCCAGCGAACGCGAGTGCAGCTCGACGTTGCCCTGGACCACGCTCAGGCTCGCCTCGTTGCTCGACGCGAAGCCCGTGACGACCTCGTTCCCGAGACCGAGCAGCTCGTTGAGCACGACCGCGTCGATGTACTCGTTCGATCCCGGGCCGGTCGCCGCGAAGCGGTGGCCCGCCAGGTCCTCGGGGCCCGCCACGCCCGATCCGGGGCTCGTGACGACGACGTCGGGCTCGGAGCTGATCTGACCGATGTAACTCATCGCCGCGGCGTCGTACTGGACGCCGTCGGCCTCGGCCAGGGCGGAGCCGACGTGGCCCGGGCCGTTGAGCAGCACGATGGTCAGTCCGTCCGGCTTCGCGTGCGAGACCTCGTTCGTCGCGAGGATGCCGCCGGCGCCGGGCTTGTTCTCGACGATGACGGTCGCGCCGAGCTCCTCGCCGAGCTCGGGCGCGAGCATGCGGGCGTACGCGTCGTAGCCGCCGCCCGGATCGAAGGGAACCACCAGGGTGATCGTCTGATCCTTGAGGGCGGCCGCCGCCGCTTCGGGGTCGGCGGAGTCTGCCGGGGTTCCGGACGCTGAGGAGCAGCCGGCGAGCGTGCCGACGAGAGCGACCGCGGCCAGGCCGGTGAGGATGGTGCGCATGGGTGACCTTTCGTACTTCAGGGTCCGGTCGGCGATGACCGGGTTCGGGTGGGTGGGTGGGGGACGGGGGACGGGGGGAAGGGGGATCGGGTCGTCAGGCGAGCCCGAAGGCGCCGCCCGGCAGGGGGAGCTTGAGGACCAGTTCGAATGCCAGGTAGATCACACCGACCAGGGCCACGGTGTACGCCACGGCGAAGCGCCACGACTTGCTCGCCTGCAGCCGGAGGTAGGCGAGCGTGAACCCGCCGATCGCGATGTAGATGCCGAGGATCGAGAGCGCGACGAAGAAGCCGCCGAGCCATCCGATCGACGTGAGCCAGTCGCGGGCCGTCAGGCTCTTGAAGAACTCGTACTCCTGCTCGGACATCGACTTGGCCGCCTCGGGCACGTTCGCCTTCGGGGCGTCGGGCTTGCGTGGGAAGAACACGACGCGCACGAGGAACGTCGCGGTGGCGACCATGCCGGCCACGCTCACGCCGAGCGGGAAGTACGCCGCGAGCGGCTTCCAGGCGGTCGCCATCGCGAACGCGCCCGCGAACACGATCAGGAGCACGAGGGTGATGACGAGGTCGGAGACGTTGATGCGGCTCCACCGGCTCGCCGGCTCGCCCTCGGGCGTGCGGATGACTTCGGTGCTCATGCTCGGCCTCCCGTGAGGATGCGGGCGCGCTTGGCTGCGCGCTTCTGACGTCCCAGACGGACGGCGGTGAACAGGATCATCGCGGCGATGATGCACTCGACGACGATGACGCCCGGGCGGTCCAGCCACCCCCACTGGAACAGGGTGTAGCTGACCGTGAAGTAGCGCTCCAGGATCTCGCCGAGCACGAGGCCGAGCAGCAGCGGGACGCGCGGCCACTTGAAGCGGCTCGCGATGACGCCGATCGCGAGGAACACCAGCATGATCCACACGTCCTCGAGCGTGTTCTTGCTCGCGAAGGCGCCGATCGTGAGCATCGCGATGAGGAACGGCACCAGGATCCGTCCGGTCACGGAGGTGAGCCGGGCGAGCGGGCGGATCAGCAGGAAGCCGAGCACGACGGCCGCGAGGGTGCTGAGCACGATGATCCACACCAGCGACAGCGTGATCTCGAGGTTCTCCGTCAGCATCTCGGGGCCCGGGTTCAGGCCGAGGATCAGGAAGGCGCCGAGGAGGACCGCCATGCTCGCGCCGCCCGGGACGCCGAACGCGATGGTCGGGACCAGGGCCCCGCCGTCCTTCGCGGTGGTGGTCGACCCCGCCGCGACTACGCCCTCGATCGATCCGTTCCCGAACTCCTCGGGGTGCTTGGAGGTCTGCTTGGCGTGACCGTAGGCGATGAACTGCGACACCGAGCCCCCGAGACCGGGCAGGATGCCGAGTGCGGCGCCGATCGCGCTCGCGCGGAGCGTGAGCCACCAGTGGCGGAAGCTCTCCCGGATGCCCTGGAGGACGCCGCCGAGGTGCGGTTGGGTCGCGTTCTTGGTGTGCCCCTCCTTGTCGAGCATGGTCTGCAGCACCTCGGCGCCACCCAGCAGACCGACGACGACCGGGACGATGCCGATGCCCTCCCAGAGGTGCAGGCTGTCGAACGTGTAGCGCGGGACGCCCACGTTCGGGTCGATGCCCACGAGCGAGAGCAGCACGCCGGCGGTGGCCATGACGAAGCCCTTGTGGATGCTGCCGGTCGACAGCGAGGCGATGAACGTGAGGCCGAGGACCGCGGTCGCGAAGAGCTCGGGCGCGCTGATCGCCATGATGAGCGGGCGCATCACGGGGATCAGCGCCATCAGGAGGACGGCCCCGAAGATCGCTCCGATGGCCGAGCTGGACAGCGACGCGCCCAGCGCCCGGCCGGCCTGCCCCTTCTTGTTCAGCGGATAACCGTCGAGCACCATCGCCGCCGCGGTCGGCTCCCCGGGGATGCCGAACAGGATCGACGTGAAGTCTCCCGCGATCGACGACACGACGTACATGCCCAGCAGCAGTGAGAAGGCCGGGACGGGGTCCATCCCGAACGTCACGGGGATGAGCAGCGCGAGCGTGACCGCTCCGCCCAGTCCCGGCAGGATGCCGACCACGAAGCCGATGATCACGCCGATGAGCAGCATCAGCAGAGACATCGGGCTCAGGGCCTGTTCGAGCGCACTCCCGATCGCCTCGAGCATGCTCTATCTCCTCTCTGGCGTCTTCGCCAGGCGGGGACCGCCGCCGGCGAGCCGGCGAGGCAGTGTCCGTATGCACCGCGCCGTTGCACTGTGCAGAAAAATTCTCTTCATGAGCGAGTCTAGGTGTGCCCGAAATGCGCTGTCAAGCCGACGTCGGGGGTGTCGATGCGGGGATGATGGCGGACCGGCGGTTCTCAAGCAGAAAGAAGTTCTGTATTGTGGGACAGGCGAAGGCGCACGAAGGGTGAACCATATGAACACGAACCATGTCGGAGTCGTCGGTCTCGGCGTGATGGGCAAGGCGCTCAGTGAGAGCCTCATCGCGGGCGAGCATCCGGTAGCGGTGTGGGATCGCCACACCGACCGCGTCGCGACGACCGCCATGATCGGCGCGGCGCCGTCGGTGAGTCCGCGGCAGCTCGCGGAGCAGAGTGATGTGATCTTCCTCGCCCTGCCCAACCCGACGGCCGTGCGCGAGGTGCTGTACGACGAGAGCACGGGCGTGCTCGCGGGCCTGCGCCCCGGCGCGCTCATCATCGACATGACCACGGGCGATCCCGAGCTCGCGCAGGACGTCGCGCAGCGCGTCGCGTCGCTCGGCAACGGCGCGCGCTATGTGGATGCGCCGGTCTCGGGCAAGGCGCCCCACCTGACGCTCATGGTCGGCGGTGCCGAGGGCGTGCTCGGCGGCGCCGCCGAGATCGTCGCGGACGTCGCCCGCACCGTGATCTACGCGGGCGCCCTGGGCGACGGGTTCGCGATGAAGCTCGTGCACCAGCACGTGAAGTACGCGACGCACCTCGCCGTCGCCGAGGCCCTCGTGATCGCCGAGAGCGCGGGCCTCGACCTCGCGGCGGTGATCCAGGCGCTCGAGAGCTCGAGCGGCGTCGCGGGTGGGCAGCGCGGAGTGATCGAGCACGTCACGGGCGACAAGCGCGCCGTGGCGAAGCACGCGCCCGCCACGACCATCGCCAAGGACATGCGCCTGGCGTCGGGCTTCGCCCGGTCCGTCGGGGTGACGAGCGCGACGCTCGACGCCGCCGCCGAGTTCTTCGGCGCCGCCGCCGAGGGGGAGTACGCCAAGCGCCCCTACCCGGAGAGCACCGCTCTGCTCCGCACGCTGCGCACGGCCGAGCGAGGGGCGTGATGGCGCTCGACGCCGGCACGCGCGAGCTGCTCGCCGAGGCCTGCCGGATCCTGGCGCACGCGGGCCTGGCGGAGGACATCCTGGGGCATGTGAGTCAGCGCACCGAGGCGGGCATCGCCATCCGGTGCCGCGGACCACGCGAGAGCGGCCTGCTGTTCACGAGCCCCGAGGACATCCACGAGGTGCGGCCGGGTGTCGCGCTCGAGGGCGGGTACTGCGCCCCGAACGAGTTCCCGATCCATGCCGAGGTGCTGCGCGCGCGGCCCGACGTCAACGCGGTCGTGCACGCGCACGCGCCGCACGTCGTCGCGGCCGATCTGGCCGGCATCCGGATCCGCCCGGTGGTGGGCGCGTACAACATCCCCGCGATGCGGATGGCCTCCGAAGAGGTGCCGCTGTACCCGCGGAGCCTGCTGATCAACACGGACGAGCTCGGCGGCGACGTCGCGTCGTCCCTCGGCGACGCGTCGGTGCTCGTGCTGCGTGGCCACGGGATTGTCTCGGTGGGCCGCACGGTCGAGGAGGCGGTGGTCCGCGCGATCAACATCGAGATCCTCGCGCGGATGCTGGTGCTCGCCAGCGCGCGCGGCCCGGTCGAGTACGAGGTCTCCGACGAGGATCGCGCCGCGATGCCCGACCTCGGGTCGACCTTCAACGACACCTACGTGTGGCAGTACCAGCGGTCCCGGCTCGTGCACGCCGGCCTCGCCGTGCGCTGACCTGCCCGGGTGCGCTGCGCGCGGCCGGGCCGTCAGGCCGGCGGGGCCGCGCGCAGCGCCTCCTCGATCTGCGCCGCCGCCGCGTGCAGCTGGCGCGCGATCTGCTTCTGGTCCTGCTTGGACATGCGGGCGGACGGGCCGGCCGCGTTGATCGCGGCGATCGCGACGCCGTGGGGATCCTGGACCGTCATGGCCATCGACGCGACGTCGTCAGGACGGAAGTTCAGCGCGTAGCCGACCTCGCGGATCTGCTCGAGCTCGTCCCGCAGCGCATCGACGTCGACGTCCTGCTCCGCGAGGGTCTGGAGGATCCGCTCGAGCTGCTCCTGCGGCAGATCGGCGAGGAGGGCGCGACCCATCGCGCTCGTGTGCGCGGGGAGCACCTGACCGGTGCGGTCGGCCACGCGCAGCTGACGCTCGCCCTCGACGCCGAACACGTAGCGCACGTTCATGCCCTCCAACACCGCGAGGTGGACGGTCTCGTCGAGGCGCAGGGCGAGCTCGGTGAGGATCGGGCGTGCGAACGCACGGATGTCCATGTGCTGCACGGCCTTCAGGCCGAGATCCAGCAGGACCGGCCCGAGCGTGTAGGTGCGGACCTCGGGATCCTGCCGGATGAAGTCGTACGACTGCAGCATCGCGAGGAGCCGATGCGCCGTGGAGGTCGAGACGCCGAGCGCGGCCGCGGCGTCCGACAGCCGGATCCGCGGCTGATCCTTGAACATCAGCAGCAGCCGGAGCGCGTTGCCGACGGAGGAGATCGGATAGTTCGGCTGCTTCGCGGCGTCGGCGTCGGTCACGTGTTCATTCTAGAAAGGTTTCCCGCTGGGTGGCGAGGTCGAGGACCTGCGCCACCCAGCCGGGGGAGGCTCGCGCCGCGCGGCGCGAGCCTCAGAGGAAGACCGACAGGTTCTTCGCGAGAAGCACCGTCTGGTCGAGGAGCAGGTAGCGGCGCACGACCTTCCAGCCGTCGTCGGTCCGGCGCAACGTGTCCTTGCGGCGGCCGACGAAGAAGTCGGTCTCGTCCGCGACACGGTTGCGGTAGACGAGGAACCGGCTCGAGAGCTTCACCTCGGGCCAGGTCACCTCCTCGATCCGCACGTTCGTCACGAGGTGCGAGACGCGCGAGACCGGCTCCTCCGCCCAGTGCACGCCGGTCGCGAGCTGCATCACGCGCAGCTCCACCGTCGACTTCGGCTCGTCGAACCAGCACACCTCGGAGCCCGCCTTCGTCTCGCCGCGCGTGTCGGCGTCGGCGTACTCGACGTTCATCCGCAGGGGGACGCTGTACTGGTAGTCGTCCGCGAGCAGGTCCAGCCACTCGTTGTAGCGGCGCTCGTCGAGCAGGTCGGCCTCGGCGTAGAGGAACTCCGAGACCTCCTGGAGGAGGTTCCAGCGGTCGGGGCCCTGGGTGTGGTCGGGGGCGGACATCAGTACGTCTCCTTCTCCGAGGCGAGCTCGGCGGCGGCCTCGTCCTGCTGGCGGCGGATGATCGCGTCGATGCGGTCGTCCGACTTGGCGATCGCGATCAGCTCCTCCCAGCTGAGGTTGTCGACGAACTCCGACCAGCGCCGGTAGAACGCGCGGGCGTTCACCTCGCCCGAGATGGCGTGGTTCGAGTGCACGGCGCGATCCAGCTCGGACAGCTGCTCGGTGCCGAGCCCCTGCTGGTAGTTGTACGGGTACCGCTGGGCGACGACGCCCTTGGACGCCTGGGTCGCGTAGTCCCAGTTCTCCATGTCGTCCTGCTCGGTCATGCCTGCGGGACCGCCGTAGCGCATGTAGTACTGGCGCAGCCACTCGCGCACGTGCTCCGGCGCGCGCTTGTCGGTCAGGAACCAGCGCCATACTTCGGTCTCGGTGGGGCTGATCGGGTGCGCGACGAGGATGCTGCGCGGGAAGCCGGCCGCGAACGACATGTTCGGGAACATCGTGGCGGGGCCGCGGCCGCCGAGCCGGCGGCCCTCCGCGTCCAGGCGCTCCTTGCGGACCTGCCACGCCTCGTCGAAGTACGCGTTCATCTCGGGCTCGAGGAACTCGGGGTACGCGATCTCGTACGCGAGGTTGTCGCTCGCGCCGTGCCCGTTGCGGAAGGAGGTCTTCATGCGGCCGGTCGAGTGGCCGCCCTGGTCCTGGCGCTCGCCGTGGCGGCGCTTGCCGCGGCCGCCCGGGCCGATGCCGACGGCCTCGACCGACGCGTGCGTCGACGCGCCGTGGTAGGTGTCGCCCAGGAAGTTCTCCGAGACGAACTTCCAGTTCGACTTGATGCGCCACTTCAGCACGCCGTGGAACACCTCGGTGTCGCCGGGCGTGCCGTCGAACGCGTCGGCGAGGTTGTCGAGCCACCAGTGGAAGTCGCCGACGTAGTCGAGGAACTCCTCGGCGTTCTCGTCCCAGTTCGCGAACACGAGGCCCTTGTAGTTGTAGACCTTCGGGCAGCGCACCAGGCCCCAGTTCGGCTTGTCGAGCTTGCCGTCGTAGGCGGCCTTCATGTGCGGCACGCCGAACAGGTCGCCGGGAACGTTCACGAGGCTGCCGTCCATCGAGTACGACCACGCGTGGTACGGGCACGTGAACTGGGTCGTGTTGCCCTCGTCGTAGCGGCACACGCGCATGCCGCGGTGCCGGCACGAGTTGAGGAGCACGTAGATCTCGCCGTCCACGTCGCGCGTGAGCAGCACGGGGTCGCTGCCCATCCATGACGAGAAGTAGTCGCCCGGCTCGGCGACCTGCGACGCGTGGCCGACGAAGAGCCAGGCGCGCGGGAAGAGGTTCTGCATCTCGAGGTCGAAGACCTCCTGGCTGAAGAAGACCTCGCGGCTGATCTGACCGGTCTCCAGGTCGACCAGGTCGCGCGCGCGGCGCGGATCGGCGGCGGGCGCCGGGGGAGGAGGGGTCTCGGAGGTGGACCCGATGTTGGTGGCGGCCATCGACTGCCTCGCTTTCGTGGGTGTGGGATGTGGGGGTGTTCAAACGCCGACGGGGCGGGCGCCCGCGGCGAGGGTCTCGAGCTCGACGAGCATCTCGGCCGTGGTCGGATCGAGCGGCATCAGCCGGCGTACGGCGACCATGCCGCGCGGCCACCCGAACGTGACGACCGCGCCGCAGCCGCCGTCGTCGCCGTGGGTGTAGATCGCGACGCGACGCGGCGTCGGGCCGTCGAGGGTGAGGAGGTCGACGTGCGCGTCCGGGTCCGGATGGCCGGCGACCTGGATCTTCTCGCCGAACTGATCGGACCAGAAGTACGGCGCCTCGCGATACCCGACGGGGTCGCGGGGATTGAGCAGGTTGTGTGCGACGACCGTCGCCTGATCGGCGGCGTTCGTCCAGTGCCCGACTCGCCGCGGCTTGGCCGAGTGCACGTCGTAGAAGTGCGCGACGTCGCCGAGCGCGTACACGCCCGCGGCGCCGAACGCCCGGCAGCGCGCATCCGTCACGACGCCGCCGTCGACGCGGAGGCCGGAGCCGTCGAGCCAGGCCGTGTTCGGCTCCGACCCCATGCCCGACACCAGCACGTCCGCGGCGATCTCGGTGCCGTCCGTCAGCGTGACCATGGCGCCGTCGCCGGCGCGCGCGATAGACGCGACCTCGGCCCGGCTGCGCACGTCGACGCCGTGGGCGCGGTGCGTGGCGGTCACGTGCGCGCCGACCGTGGCGCCGAGCGCGCGCTCCAGCAGATGCTCGCGGCGGTCGACGATCACGGCGTCGAGGCCCAGTTCGCGCGCCACGGACGCCGCCTCGGCGGAGATGAATCCGCCGCCGATCGAGACGAGGCGACGGCCCTCGGCCAGACGCGAGCGGAGCGCGTCGGCGTCCGCGAGCGTGCCGATCACGTGCCCGATCGGCTCGCCGTCATCGGCCCGCAGGGGCCGCGGGCTCAGCCCCGTCGCGATCACGAGCGCGTCGTAGTCGAGGGCGGTGCCGTCCACGAGGGTGAGGGTGCGGGCCCGGGGGTCGAGCGAGGAGGCGGCCGCGGGAATCACGGTGGCGTCGACCGACGCCCATCCGCCGGGGATGAGGTCGATCTGCTCGCGCGACCACGTGCCCTTGAGGTACTCCTTGGACAGCGGCGGACGGTCGTAGGCCTCACCCGGCTCGGGTTCGACGACGACCAGCTCGCCCGTGAAGCCGTCGGCCCGGAGGGCCTGCGCGGTGCGGGCGCCCGCGACGGATCCGCCGACGATGACGATCCGCTCGGGATGGCCGGCCGCGGGTGCCACGGTCAGTCCTCCGCCAGGATGAGCGCGTTCACGGGGCAGCTGCGGATGCCGGCCTGCACGGTCGGCAGCTCGCCTTCGGCCACGGTGGCGCGGGTGACGACGACGAGTCCCTCGTCGTCGAGGTCGAGGTGGTCGGGGTCGATGGCGACGCAGTTGCCATAGCTCTGGCACAGGTGTCGCTTCGCTTCGATCCGCATGGTGACTCCTAGGGGGTGAGTCGCCGCGGCGGGCGCCGGGCGGTCCAGGGAGCTCGCTCGTCGTCGAGCATCCGTCGTGTTAATGGTTAGACCATTTACGCTTCGATGATCCTCGTCCGCAACGCGGTTGTCAAGACGGGGCGGGTGGCGCCGGTGATCAGGCGGAGGCGACGCGCGCGGCCGTGCGCTGCAGGTGGGCGCGCATCACCGCGACGGCCGCGTCGACGTCGCGCGCGGCGACCGCGTCGATGAACTGCCTGTGCTCGTCGACGCCGCTCGTGTCGCTGTGGTGGGCGTCGGTCAGCGAACGCAGAATCGGGCCCTCGAACGAGGTCAGCAGCAGCACGATCGCGGGGTTGTGCGTCGCGGCCGCCACGCGGCGGTGGAAGTCGAACGATGCGCGCGCGTCGTAGATCCCGCGCTCGCGGGCGGCGTAGGCGCTGTCGCACAGGGCCCGCAGGTCGGCGAGATCCTGCGCGGTGGCGCGCTCGCAGACGAGCGGGGTGATCCCGAGCTCGACGATCGAGCGCGCCTCGGTGATGTCCGCGCTGCTGAGGGCCGAGAGCGCCAGCAGATCGCCGATGCTGTCGCGCACCACGTCCACGGAGGGCACCGTGACGACCGCGCCGCCGGCGACGCCGACCTTGACGGTGATCAGGCCGTTCGCCTCGAGGATGCGCAGGGCCTCCCGGAGCGTCACGCGGCTCACGCCCAGGCGTTCGCAGAACTCGCGCTCGGGGGGCAGGCGGTCGCCGACGGCGATCGTGCCGTCCTGGATGAGCGCGCGGATCCGGTCCGCCACGGTCTGCGATGACCGCTGCGTTTCGATCGGCGCGAACAGTTCGGCGGGTACGGTCTGCAGCTCCCGCTTACCGTGTCGGGTCGTCGTCACCGGCCGCATCGTCCTCGCCTTCCTGTGACGGTTCCGCCTTCGTCCGGCGCCGGAGCGCCGCGAGGGCGGGGGTGGACATCATGATACCGGCCACGCCGGAGGCGATCGCGGCGCTGGGCAGGACGAGGACCAGCCCCGCCGTGAGCAGGGGGGAGATCAGCAGGGAGATCGACCGGAACGTCCCGATCGCCGCGATCGCTCTGCCGCGCTCCTCGGGATCGACCGAGTCCGCGGCCAGGGCCGGCCCGACCGTCTGCAGGACGCCCGCGCCGGCGCCGGACACGGCGAGCACCGGCACGACCAGCGCCAGCGGTCCCGGCAGGAATGCCGCGGCGGCGAGACCGAGCCCGGCCGCGGCGGTGCCGATCGCATTCGCGGCGGCGGCCCCCCACGCGTGGATGCGACCCGCGATGGCGCTGCCGCCGAGCGACGCGAGGTTGGCAACCGTGACGAGCGCGCCGACGATCGTGACGGAGTGGCCGGCCGCGGTGAGGACCACCGGAAGGTAGGAGTTCAGCACGCCCCGCCAGGCGCCGCCGACCGCGGTCATGCTCGCGGCCGTGGCGACGCCCGGTCGCAGCCAGATCCGGTCGGGTCGTGTTCCTGCCGCCGTCCGCGGCCTCCCCGCGAACGGCGCGAACCGGATCAGGGCCAGGGACGGGATCACGGCGAGCGCACTCAGGGCGCCGGCCGCGATCAGCGCGGCCTGCAGCGACAGCGCCCCGATCGCGCCTGCGAGCGCGGGGCCGATCAGCTGGCCGACGCCCTGCACGACGTTCAGCCGGGACAGGGCCGCCACCGCGGAGTCGGAGGAGCGCACGACGTGCGTCTGGCTCCCGGTCCAGAAGTACGCGCGCGCCGCGCCCTGCAGGAGCTGCGCGACGACGAAGGCCCACAGCTGGGTGCTCGCGCCGAGGATGAAGCACGACCCCGCCAACAGGAGCGTGGCGGCGACGATGAAGTGCTTGGTGGGGATGCGGCTCATCAGGGCCCCCATGCCGAGGCGTGCCGCCGTCTGCGACACGGCCGACAGCGCGACGATGAGGCCTACCACGCCGATGGGATGCCCGGCCTGGACCGCGATGAGCGGGATGGCAACGGCCGCCATCGCCTGGCTCACCGCGAACGTGAAGTTCGCGGTCTGCGTCAGCAGATGGTCGCGGTGCGTGCGCTCGGATCGCGGGTCGGTGGGATCGTGGTCACGCGCCATTCGGACCTCCGCTCAATGGTTAGACCATTCTACAGCGCCCACTGCAAATCATGGCAACGCCCTCGCCATCGGCTGTTCGCGTGCTTGGCCCGGCGCTTCTCGTCGGATCCGACGTTCTCGAACGCCTCGTCGCGTTCCCGTCAGAGACGCCCCCTGCCTCCGAGCATAGGCCGCGCCCCGGCTCGAGGCGCGCGGGCTCACCGTGGGCTACCCCCCCCCGTCGGCGCCGATCCTCGAGGGCGTGGATCTCACCTTCCCGCCTGGGCGCATCACGGCGCTCATCGGCGGCAACGGGTCGGTCCACTCTGTTGCGCACCGTCGGGGGAGCGCTGCCGCGGGCTCGGCGGCGGCGTGCTGCTCGACGGGCGCCGACCTGCGGACGCGTTCGCGGCGCGACGTCGCGCTCACGGTGTCGTTGCTGCCGCAGCAGCCGATGGCGCCCGAGGGGCTCACGGTGCGCGGACTGTGCGAGTGCGGCCGCCACCCCCACCGCGGGTTCCTCGCACGCGAGCGTCGCGAGGACCGGGAGATTGTCGACCGCGCCCTGGCGTCGGCGGGACTCGGCGAGCTCGCCGAGCGTCCACTCGATGAGCTGTCGGGCGGCCAGCGGCAGCGTGCGTGGATCGCGATGGCGCCGGCTCAGGCGACCCCGATCATGCTGCTGGACGAGCCGACCACGTATCTCGACATCGCTCACCAGCTCGAAGTGCTCGATCTGCTCGCCGATCTCAACCGGCGCGAGGGCATGACCATCGTCATGGTGTTGCACGAGCTCAACCTCGCGGCGCACTACGCGCACCACATCGTCGCCCTGCACGGGGGCACCGTGCACGTCAGCGGCGTCCCGGCGGCCGTCATGAACGCCGACATGATGAGCGCCGTGTTCGGCATCCGGGCGGCGGTCGTGAACCATCCGCTCACGCGCGCCCCGCTCGTGCCGCCGACGCCCGAGACGCCTTACACCGGCGAACGTGCGTTCGCGCCGCACGCACGGTGACGGCGAGCCGGCTCCCGCGAGCTGATCGACGGCCCGCGCGTGCGGCGTCAGGCGCCCGCGCGCATGAACTCCTCGGCCGCGCGGACCTGATCCTCCGTGGGCCGGAGGCCGGTGTACAGCACGAACTGCTCGAGCGCCTGCAGGGTCGCGACCTCCGCACCCGTGATGACCGTCTTCCCCGCGGCCCGGCCGGCCGCGATGAACGGCGTCTCGGCGGGGAGTGCGACGACGTCGAACACCACGGCGGCGTCCGCGATCGCGGCCTCCGGGAATGCGAGCGCGTGCTCGTCGGCACCGCCCGCCATCCCCAGGGGCGTCACGTTGACGAGGACGTCGGCCGTGCGGTCATCGAGGTCGGCCCGCCAGCCGAAGCCGTACAGGTGGGCAAGTGCCCGGCCGCGCTCCTCGTTGCGCGCGACGATCGTGACGTCGCCGAATCCCGCGTCGCGGAACGCCGCCGCGGTGGCCTTGGCCATGCCACCGGATCCGCGCAGCAGAACCGTGGCGGCGGGGTCGAGACGGTTGCGCTCGATGAGCTGCGCGATCGCGGAGTAGTCCGTGTTGTAGGCCGTGAGCACGCCGTCGTCGTTGACGACCGTGTTGACCGAGTCGATGGCCGTGGCCGACGCATCCATGCGGTCGACGAGCGCGATCACGTCCTCCTTGTACGGCATCGAGATCGCGCAGCCGCGGATCCCCAGCCCGCGCACTCCTGCGATCGCCTGCCCGAGATCCGTCGGCGCGAAAGCCTTGTAGATCCAGTTCAGGCCGAGCGCCTCATACAGGTGGTTGTGGAATCGCGTGCCGTTGTTGCTCGGGCGAGCCGACAGCGAGATGCACAGCGTCATGTCCTTGTTCAGCATCGTCACGTCCTCAGCGTACGTGTTGCCGATGTGCGCCGCCGCGGTCAGAACAGGCCGGTGATCCGGCCGTCGTCCGTCACGTCGATGTGCGCCGCCGCGGGGTCGGCGGGCAGGCCGGGCATGGTCATGATGTCGCCGCAGATCATCACGACGAACTCCGCGCCCGCCGCCAGCCGCACCTCGCGCACGTCGACGACGTGTCCGGACGGCGCGCCGCGCAGCTTCGCGTCGGTCGAGAAGGAGTACTGCGTCTTGGCGACGCACACGGGGAGGCCCCCGTAGCCCTCCGCCTCGAGCGTCTCGACCGCGCGCAGCACGGATGCCGAGCCGGTCACGTCGGCGGCGCCGTACACGCGCTGGGCGATCGCGCGCATCTTGTCCCACAGGGGCGCCTCGTCGGCGTAGGTGAAGGTCGGGGCGGCCCCGCCCTCGTCGCACAGCCGCACGACCTCGCGCGCCAGGTCCTCGGCTCCCGCGCCGCCGTCGGCGAAGTGGGTCGCGGCCACGGCGCGCACGCCCATCCGCTCGGCACCCGCGATCAGCGCCGCGATCTCGGCGTCGGTGTCGTCCGCGCGGCGGTTGATCGCCACGACGCACGGCAGGCCGTACACCTCCCGGACGTTGCGCACGTGCCGGTCGAGGTTCGCCAGCCCTCGCTCGAGCGTGGCGACGTCCTCGACCGGCAGCTGCGGCACGTCCACCCCGCCGTGGTACTTGAGGGCGCGGACCGTGGCGACGATCACCGCGCAGTCCGCCTGCACGCCCCGGCGCCCGACGATGTCGGCGAACTTCTCGGCCCCGAGATCGGCGCCGAAGCCGGCCTCGGTCACCACGTAGTCCGCCAGGCGCAGGGCGGCCTCGGTCGCGATCAGCGAGCTGCAGCCGTGCGCGATGTTGGCGAACGGGCCGCCGTGCACGAATGCGGGCGTGTGCTCGAGCGTCTGCACGAGATTCGGGGCGAGCGCGTCGCGCAGCACGGCGGTCATCGCGCCGTGCGCTCCGAGGTCGGCGGCGGTGACGGGCGCGCCGGAGCGGGTGCGGGCGACGACGATGCGGCTGAGGCGCCGCTTGAGGTCCGCGAGGCTCGTCGCGAGGCAGAAGATCGCCATCACCTCGCTGGCCACCACGATGTCGAACCCGCTCTCGCGCGGGTGCCCGTTGCCCGTGCCGCCGAGGCCGATCACGGTATCGCGCAGCGCGCGGTCGTTCATGTCCAGGACGCGGCGCCACGTGATGCGCCGCACGTCGATGCCCAGCGCGTTGCCGTGGTGCACGTGGTTGTCGATCATCGCGGCGAGCAGGTTGGTCGCGACGGCGATGGCGCCGAAGTCGCCCGTGAAGTGCAGGTTGATGTCCTCCATCGGCACGACCTGCGCGCGGCCTCCGCCCGCGGCGCCGCCCTTCATGCCGAACACCGGGCCCAGGGCGGGCTCGCGCAGGCAGATCATGGCGCGCTCGCCGATCCGGGTCAGCGCGTCGCCGAGCCCCACCGTGGTCGTGGTCTTGCCCTCGCCGGCCGGGGTGGGGGAGACGGCCGTGACGAGCACCAGCCGGCCGCGCGGCCGATCCGCCAGGCCCTGCAGCCAGGACAGCGCGACCTTGGCCTTCGTGCGTCCGTACGGTTCGAGCGCCTCGTCGGGGATGCCGGCCGCCGCGGCGATCTCGCCGATGGGGCGCAGGCGAGCGGCCTGGGCGATCTCGATGTTGCTCGCGGGCGTGTGGCCGGGGGTGTGCGGCACGGGACCTCCTGCGTCTTCGTCGACAGCGGCACCAGGCTATGCCACGCGCGGCGGGTAACGTGGAGCGACCGCCCCCGTAGCCCAACCGGCAGAGGCAGGCGACTTAAACTCGCCGCAGTCTGGGTTCGAATCCCAGCGGGGGCACGCGCGCGTCGGCTCAGATGTGCTGCGCGACCGCGCGCATCAGCGCCCTCTGGTCGTCCGCCCAGAGCCGCACCTGCTCCACGAGGTGGTCGCCGCCCTTCGGCGCGAGGCCCGGCAGCCGCACGACGGTCGGCCGCTCGAGCGCGATCAGGATGTTGGTCTCGTTCGCCATCCGCAGCGCGAGGGTCGCGCGGCCGTCCTCGTCGGCGATCCGCGGCGCCTTCTCCTCGTCGGCGCGTCGGGCGATCTCCACCGAGGCGATGTCGTCCCACGCGAGCGGCACGTCGATCTCGAGCCCGCTGCGGGCGCGGATGCCCTCGTGGCCGACCGTGTGCGGGCGCATCAGCATGGCGCACAGCGGTGCTTCCACATCGCCTGCATCGTGCCGTAGCACCAGCGGTATCGCTGCCGCCACAGCGCGCCGATCGAGGCGGGTGCCTCCGTCCACGCGACGGCGTCGTCCTGGTACACGACGCGCCAGCCGTCCCGGCACACGGCCATCGTGAGGTCCGTGCACTCCGCGACGTCGAACAGGCGCCGGTCGAGGTTGAACCCCACGACGTACTCGATGTGCTGCCAGGCTCCGAGCACGCCGCCGCGGTTCACGATCTTCGTGTTCCCCGACACCGCGCCGACGCGGCTGTCGGAGAACGGCTGGATGAGCGCGCGCACGGTTCCCGGCTCGAACACGGTGTCGCCGTCGACCATCACGATGAGCTCGTGCGACGCAGCGCGCAGGCCCGTGTTGAGCGCGGCGGGCTTGCCGCCGTTGGGCTGCCGGATGACGCGGACCCGCGGCAGGGCGAGCGCCTCCACCATGTCGGCGGTGCCGTCCGTCGAGCCGTCGTCGACGACGATGATCTCCACCTCGTGCTCGACGCGGCGATCGAGCGGACGGCCGCCTCGATGCCGGCGGACTCGTTGTAGGCCGGCACGATGACCGTCACCGGATCGAGCACCACGGGCCGCGCCGGCTCCTCCCGTCGCCGTCGCGCGGCACGGCGATGCCGAGCCGCCGCGGCCACGGCCAGCACGGCCCGCGCGACGGTCAGGGCGCCCGTGATCACGAGCATCCACGCGATGACGGTGACGACGGCGTCGCTGATCCGGATGCCCCAGGCCGCCGCGGACGCGGCCAGGCGGTCGCCGGGTGCCGCCTCGGTCATCACGGGCTCCAGCCCCACGGCCTCGCTCACGGTCGTCGCCCGGTGCCCGGCGTCGTCGAGCCGGTCGAGCGCGCGGTCGAGCGCCGCGACGGTCGCGGCGCGGTTCCGGCCGCCGTCGTGCAGCAGCACCACCTGGCCCGACGCGGCGCCGTCCACGATGGCGCGCTCGATCGCATCCGGGTCCGGCGTCTCCCAGTCGCGGGCGTCCTTCGTCGCGAGCACCGTGAGGTAGCCCTCGTCGCCCGCGTGCCGGATGGCCGACCACATCGCGTCGTCGACCGCCGAGTTCGTCGAGGTGTAGGGCGGCCGCAGCAGCGACGCGGACCGCCCGGTCGCCTCGATGATCGCGAGCTGCGCGGCGTCGATCTCGACCTCGCGACGCCACGCGGGGGCCGTGGCGAGGTCGACGTGCGTCAGGGTGTGCACGCCGAGCTCGTGGCCTTCGGCGCCGATGCGCCGCGCGAGGTCGGGGTGGTCGATCACGGCGGTGCCGACCGCGAAGAATGTCGCGGTGGCGCCGTGCTCGCGCAGGACGTCCAGGATGCGCGGCGTCCACTCCGGATCGGGCCCGTCGTCGAACGTGAGCGCCACGGTGCCCGGCGCGGGTGACGCCGTGCGCGGATCCGCGCCCCTCGTGTCGATCACCGGCCCGCCGTGGAGCACCTCGGAGGGAACACGCTCGGCGCTCGCGGTCGCGGGCGGCGCCGCGTCGCCGATCGTGCTGAGGCGATGGGTGTAGCCCTGCACCAGCAGGGCGACCAGGACGGCGAGCAGTACGGCCGCGAGGACGACCCAGTGGGCGCGCTCCGCGGGACGTCGCCGCAGGGCCCGTCGCATGCCGCCGGTCACGGTCGCGGCGGCTCGGTCGGCTTCTTGGCGCGGCCGGGGGCGTCGCCGCTGCGGCCCGGCGCGGTCGCGGTCTCGGGCTCCGCGGTCGGCGCCGGAACGGCGGCCGTGGCGGGCTCGGCCTCGGGCTGCGTCGTGACGGCGGGCTGAGGCGTGGGGGTGGGCGTCGGAACCTCGACGGTCTCGGGAGCGGGCGCCGTCGTGGGCCGCGCGGCGGGCGCCGGCGTCGCAACCGGGGTCGGTCGCGGCGCGGGGGTCGCCGCCGCGGCGCCCGGCTCCGGCGTCCCGAGGTGTCGACGAACACCGGCTTCGCGGCGAGCGTGGTCCGGGCTTCACGCAGCTGTCTTCGGGTCGATATCCGGCCCCATTGCAGGAAGCGCGCGCTCCGAGCGCGCTGGGGACCTGTCCCCGGAGCGACGATGGGGAGGCCCTGCGAGTCCCGCGGCCGCCGATCGTGCGGGGAGGACCCGCGTCTAGGATGGGGGCAATCACCGAGGGGGGTTCCCGATGGAATGGCTGATTCCTGTCGTCATCGTGCTGGCGATCGTCGTCATCGCCGGCATCTACCTGTGGGCGACGTACAACTCGCTCGTGCAGCTCAACGTGCGGGTGGACGAGGCCTGGAGCGACATCACGGTGCAGCTCAAGCGCCGCGCGGACCTGATCCCCAACCTGATCGAGGCCGTCAAGGGATACGCGGCGCACGAGAAGGCCGTGTTCGAGAACGTCACCCGGGCACGCGCCGAGACCCTCTCTGCGCAGGGGCCCGCCGAGGCGGGCGTCGCCGAGGGGCACCTGCAGCAGGCGCTCAAGAGCCTGTTCGCGGTCGCGGAGGCCTACCCGCAGCTCCAGGCCAGCCAGAACTACCTGCAGCTCCAGCACGCCCTCGTCGACACCGAGGACAAGATCCAGGCGTCGCGCCGGTTCTACAACGGCGGCGTGCGCGAGCTGAACACCAAGATCAAGGTCTTCCCGAACAACCTGTTCGCACGCAACCTCGGCTTCCACGAGCGGGAGTTCTTCGAGGTGGTCGACGGCGCCGCAATCGCCGAGCCGCCCCGCGTCCAGTTCTGACCCTTCGGTCGTTGAGCGGAGGCGTGCCAGCGCCGGCGTCGAAACGTGTCCGAACCCTCCCTGCCGGCCGGCGCGCCGCTCGTCCACAGGGTGCCGTAGCGACGACTTCTCCACAGATTCGGTTCACTGACCTGATCTGCCCTTTCCGGCCCGCTGAATGTCGGTGGCCCCTGGAAGAATCGGAGCATGACGACACAGGCGCACTCGACCGGGTGGACTCCCACCCTGGGTGAGCTGGCGCGCATGTCGGAGCTGGTCGAGGGGTTTCTGGAGGACCAGGCGGTCATCGCGAGGGCGCAGGCGCGTCAGGCCAAGCGGCTCGCCGAAGCGCGGGCGATCGCGGAGGCGCAGATGCGCCGCGCCGGCATCGGGTCGGAGTTCGAGCACCCGGTCCGATCGATGGCTGCCGAGTTCGGAGTGGCCGCCCGGATCTCCGACCGGTCGATCCGGATGCGGATGGAATGGTCCGTCGACCTGGTTGACGGGTTCCCGGCGACGTTCGCGGTGTTCGAGGAAGGGCGCATCTCGGAGGCCCACGTCCGGGCGATCGTCGACGCCGGCAGTCGTCTGGAGGATGAGGACGCGCGGGCGGAGTTCGAGCGGATCATCCTGCCCCGCGCGGTGAAGCTCACCGCGGGGCAGCTCGGGTCGGTCGCACGGAAGCTCGCCGATGACATCGAGCCGCTGCCGTTGGAGGAGCGCCACGAGGAGGCGATGGCCGACCGCTCCGTGAGCGTGGCTCCGCTTCCGGACGGGATGGGCGAGCTCACCTACATCGGCCCGGCCGTGACGGTGTACGCGATGCACGACCGGGCCACTCAGATGGCGCGCACGATCTACCGGACGAAGGCCGAGGGCGACGAGCGGACGTTGGATCAGATCCGGGCGGACGTGTTCGCCGAGATCGCCCTCGCCGGGCTCCCCACGGCGGATTTGATCGACCAGCAGGGCGGGGATGCCCTGACGAAGATCAAGGCGACGGTGCAGGTCACGGTCCCGTGGCAGTCACTGACCGGCGTCGGTGACGAGTCGGCGTTCCTCGCCGGCTATGGCCCGATCCCCGCGGAGGCCGCGCGCCGCCTCGCAGGGGAGGCGGCGACCTGGACGCGCCTGTTCCAGGATCCCGACACCGGGTGCCTGAAGACGGTCGACACGTATACACCGACCAAGGCGCAGCGCCGGTTCCTGATCGCCCGGGACGAGCACTGCCGCTTCCCCGGCTGCCGGCAGCCCGCGATCCGGTGCGAGGACGACCACACCATCCCGTACTCCCGCGGCGGCCCCACGAGCGTCCGCAACCTCGCCAACCTGTGCCGCGCCCACCACGTCCTGAAACACAACTCCGCGTGGAGATTCCGTCACGGGCCGGGCGGCGTGATGGAGGTCATCAGCCCCACCGGCAAGGCCTACAAGCACAGACCCACCCCGGTGGTCCGGTTCGAGGCGTCCTCGGAGATCGCGCGCGCCGACTTCGGCGCAGACCCGCCGCCGTTCTGACGTGCCGGTGGCGGTCTCCTGTGTTTCGACTCCGCTCGCTGGCGCTCGCTCCGCTCAACGATCGAACGGGGTCTGCCCATTGTCGGAGGCCGCGGATATGGTTGTCCGGTGTCCGAACCGGTGATCTCCGCGCAGAGCCTCGTCAAGACGTACAAGGTCAAGGGCAAGCCGGACTTCGTGGCGGTCGACGGGCTGAGCTTCGAGGTGGCTCCGGGGGAGTCGTTCGGCCTGCTGGGCCCGAACGGCGCCGGCAAGTCGACCACCATGAAGATGATCGGCGCGGTCTCGGCACGCACCGCCGGCGAGCTGTCCATCCTCGGCCTGGACCCCGACCGCTACGGGCCCGAGATCCGCTCCCGGCTGGGGGTCGTGCCGCAGCAGGACAACCTCGACGGCGAGCTCAACGCGCGCGAGAACCTGTATATCTACGGGCGCTACTTCGGGCTGCCCAGCCGCGTGTGCCACGAGAAGGCCGACGAGCTGCTCGCTTTCGCGCAGCTGTCGGACAAGGCCAAGAGCAAGGTCGACCAGCTCTCGGGCGGCATGAAGCGCCGCCTCACGATCGCCCGCGGGCTCATCAACGACCCGCGCATCCTGCTGCTCGACGAGCCGACCACGGGCCTCGATCCGCAGGCGAGGCACGTGCTGTGGGATCGGCTGTTCCGGCTGAAGGAGCGCGGCACGACGCTCGTGCTGACCACGCACTACATGGACGAGGCCGAGCAGCTCTGCGACCGCCTGATCGTGGTCGACCACGGCCGCATCATGGCCGAGGGCACGCCCGCATCGCTCATCCGCGAGCACTCCAGCCGGGAGGTCCTCGAGGTGCGCTTCGGATCCGAGCGCAACGAGCAGGTCGCCGCGCAGCTGCAGGGCATCGGCGATCGCCTCGAGGTGCTGCCGGACCGCATCCTGATCTACGCGCACGACGGCGAGGCCGTGCTCGAGCGCGTCACCGCGGCGGGTCTGCAGCCCATCACGAGCCTCGTGCGCCGCTCCAGCCTCGAGGACGTGTTCCTGCGGCTGACGGGAAGGTCGCTGATCGAATGAGCGCCACGCGCACGGCGCAGCCGACTCTCGACGAGCTGCGCGCCGAGGCCCTGGAGTGGGGCCGCCGCCCGCGACGCCGGGGCAGCTGGTACGTCACCGAGCACATGGTGCGCGCCATGCGGGCGTACGGATGGACGATCGTGGTCGGCGCGGTCGGGCAGCCGATCATGTACCTGCTGGGTCTCGCGCTCGGGCTCGCCGCGCTCATCCGGGTTCCCGTCGTCGACCACGGCACCGAGGTGCCCTACCTGGTGTTCGTTGCGCCCGCCCTTCTGGTCACGGCCGCGATCGCGGTCGCGTCCGAGGAGATGACCTACCCGGTCATGGCGGGGTTCAAGTGGCGGCGGTACTTCTACGGCTTCAACGCCTCCGCCCTGTCGAGCCCGCAGATCACGCACGGTGTGATCGCGGGTGCGGCCGCGCGGATGGCGGTCGCGGTCGCCGCGTACTACCTGTTCGTGTGGCTGTTCGGGTCCGTGCCCCAGCCGGGAACGGGGTGGCTGGCCATCCCCGCCGGCCTGCTCGCCGGGCTCGCGTTCGGGATCCCGCTCATGGCCTACGCCGGCTCGCTGCAGGACGACAAGGGCCAGTTCGCGCTCGTGCAGCGGTTCGTGTTCATGCCGATGTTCCTGTTCTCCGGCACGTTCTACCCGCTCGACACACTGCCCGTGTGGCTGCAGTGGATCGGCTGGATCTCGCCCCTGTGGCACGGCTCCGAGCTCGGACGAGCGGCCACCTATTCGGCCGGCATCGCGCCCGGGATGCTCGCGGTCCATGTGACGTACCTGGCCGCCCTGTGCGTGGCGGGGTACGTCTGGGGCCGTCGCGTGTTCGTCCGGAGGCTCGCCCGATGACCGCGGTGGCAGACGTCGAGGACACCACGCGCCGCGGGGGAGTGCGCGCCCTGTGGGCGGGCAATCCCTGGTCCGTCGTCGAGCGCGGACTCGTCGCGGCCCGGTCGTCGAGCTGGATCGTCGTCCTCTCCGGGTTCTTCGAGCCGGTCTTCTACCTCGCCTCCATGGGCATCGGTCTGGGCGCCCTCGTCGGCGACGTCCAGACCTCCCAGGGGGTCGAGGTGAGCTACGCCGCGTTCATCGCCCCCGCGCTGCTCGCCGTCTCGGCCATGAACGGGGCCATCTACGACTCCACCTGGAACGTCTTCTTCAAGCTCAACTACGGCAAGCTCTACGAGGGCATGCTGTCCACGTCGCTGGGGCCGCTGGACGTCGCGCTCGGCGAGATCCTGTACGCCCTGCTGCGGGGCCTGCTCTACGCGACCGGCTTCATGGCGATCATGCAGCTCGCGGGGCTGAACCTGTCGTGGACCGCGATCCTGGCCCTCCCGGCGGTGCTGCTGATCGCGTTCGGCTTCGCGAGCCTCGGCATGGCCGTCACGAGCTACATGAAGACGTTCCAGCACATGGACTGGATCAACTTCGCCCTGCTGCCGATGTTCCTGTTCTCGGCCACGTTCTACCCGATCGCGGTGTACCCGGAGTGGGTGCAGCAGATCGTGATGGCGCTGCCGCTGTGGCACGGGGTCGAGCTGGTCCGCGGACTGACGACCGGCGTGCTGAGCGTCGGGCTCCTGTGGCACGTCCTCTACTACGTCGTGATGATCGCCATCGGCCTGGTCTTCACGACCAAGCGGCTGCGCGCCCTCTTCCTCGGCTGACGGGCGCCGTCGCACCCGGCTGTGGCGGATCCGGCGCGCCTGCGGGATCGTGAGGGCATGAGCGAACGAGCCCCGGGCACGGCCCGCTGCATCGTGGTCGGCGGAGGCCCCGCCGGCATGATCGCGGGGCTGCTCCTCGCCCGCGCCGGCGTGGACACCACGGTGCTCGAGAAGCACGCCGACTTCCTCCGCGACTTCCGCGGGGACACCATCCACCCGTCGACCCAGCTGCTGCTCGACGAGCTGGGCCTCGCGGACGAGTTCGCGAGGATCCCGTTCTCGCGCCTCGACGGCGTGCGCGTGCCCGCCGCGGACGGCACGGTCGCAACGCTCGCGGACTTCGGGCGCCTGCGCCACCCGCATCCATTCATCGCCATGGCCCCCCAGTGGGACTTCCTCGATCTGCTGGCCGACGCGGGCCGGCAGGAGCCGCGCTTCCACCTGCGCATGCGCACCGAGGTGGTCGAGCTCGTCCGCCGCGACGGAGCCGTGGCCGGCGTCCGCTGCCGAGATCACGCGACCGGGATGACCGAGGAGCTGCACGCGACGCTCACGATCGGGGCGGACGGACGCGGCTCGCGCGTGCGCCGTCTCGCGGGGCTCCGGATGCGCGAGTTCCCCGTGCCGTTCGATGTGCTGTGGTTCCGCATCGCCGCGCGCGACGCTGACGGAGCGCCCGTCGATGTGGGGCGGACCCTGCTGCCGCGGGGCGCGGGCGGGCGCCTGTTCATCCTGATCCCGCGCGGCGACTACGTGCAGGCGGCGATGCTGATCCCCAAGGGCTCCGAGCCCGAGCTGCGCGCCGCGGGGATCGGCGCCTTCCGCGCGGAGGTCGCCGCGGCCGTCCCGGAGCTCGCGGCCGCGATGGAGGACGTGGGCTTCGACGACGTGCACCTGCTGGACGTGCGGCTGAACCGCGCGCGACGGTGGTGGACGCGCGGCCTGCTGTGCATCGGCGACGCGGCGCACGCCATGTCGCCCGTGGGCGGCGTCGGCGTGAACCTGGCTGTGCAGGACGGCGTCGCCGCCGCGGCGCTCGTCGCCGAGCCGCTGCTGCAGGGTCGGATGAGCGACCGCGTCGTGACGGCCGTGCAGCGCCGGCGCGCGCCGGCGACGATCATCACGCAGGCGGCGCAGCGCATCGTGCACCTCGGTCTGCGTCGGGCGTTCGCGCGTCGCACGGTGCCGCTGGTGCCCGGCACCGTCGCGCGTCTGCTGCGGCTGGCCCCCGTGCTCAGCGCCGTCCCCGCGCGCGTGGTCGGCGTGGGCGTGCGTCCGGAGCATGCCCCGGACTTCGCGCGTCGCTGATCAAGCGGGGTCGAGCGCCGGCTCGACCCCCTCCGCCGGGACCGGCTCGGGGGCAGACGGCTCGACCGAGGGGCGCTCGTGCCGGGCGGCATCCGGCATCGCGAATGCGAGGTCGGCGGTCGCGTCGCCCCACGTCGAGATCGAGATCCGCTCCAGACCCTGCCAGGCGGCCGCCTCACGGAGCGCCGTCGCGACCCGCTCCGCGCTCGCCGTGGGCACGCCGGCCTCCCACCACGCGGACTGCACCCGCAGGGTCGACGCGGGGCGGTCGGCCTTCAGGTCCACGCGGCCGACGATGCGGTCATCCACGAGCACCGGCAGCGAGTAGTAGCCGTAGCGGCGCCGGTCCGCCGGCGTGTAGATCTCGATCCGGTAGTCGAAGTCGAACAGCCGCTCGGCCCGCTCCCGGAACCACACCACGGGATCGAACGGCGTCAGCACCGTCGCGGCGGTGATCCGGCGTGGCAGCGTCGCGTCGCGGTGCGCCCACGCGGGCAGGGGAGAGGAGCCCCGGTTCCACCCCTCGACCGCGACCGGCGCGAGCTCGCCCGCGTCGACCAGCTCGTGCACCGCCGCCAGCACGGCGCGGCGATCGCGGATGCGGTAGTAGTCGGCCAGGTCGGACGCCGTCGCGACGCCGGACGCGCGTGCGGCCCGGCGCATGAGCTCGCGGATCGCATCCTCACTGCTCACCTCGACGTCGAGGAGCGCCGCCGGGATGACCTGCTCCGTGAGCCCGTACCGGCGCTCGAAGCCCCTTCGTCCGGCGATCGCGACCTCGCCGAAGCGCCACATCATCTCGAGCGCGCGCTTGACCACGTCCCAGTCCCACCAGGGCCCGCGCGCGCCGCGGTGCGCGTCCGACTCGATCTGCGCGGGACGCAGCGGCCCGCGTGCGGCCAGCTCGGCGCGCACCCACTCGACCGTCGCCGCGTTCTCCGCGTACCAGCTGTCCGGGCCGCCGTACTTGGCGCGCATGGCGTCCATCCGGAACCGCCACAGCGGCCAGTCCTCGACCGGCAGGAAGGTCGCCTCGTGACCGAGGTACTCGAAGTACGCGCCCGTCGAGCGGGGCCGGCCGCCGGCGCCATGGCGCATCACGAGCCGGTCGAGGATCGCGGGATCGTAGGGGCCGAGCCGCGAGAACAGCGGCACGTAGTGCGAGCGCGCGAACACGTTCACGGAGTCGATCTGCAGCGTGCCCATGCGCGCGATCGCGCCGTTGAGCTGGCGCGCGCCGGGGGACTCGGGGCGGGGACGGGCGAAGCCCTGCGCCGCCAGCGCGACGCGGCGGGCCTCGGCCAGGGACAGCTGCTGCTTCACGCGCGCCACCCTAGCGGCGGGCTCCGACATCGCGGGCGGGCGCAGCGGCTGACATATATGCCGGGGCCGGAGAGGCCCGGCTTTAGACTGACGCAGATGAGCGACGACAAGCCCCGCGGCGGGTTCTGGGACGTCTTCCGGCCGCGCCCGGCCGAGTCGTCGCGCGGCCGTCCGACGGCGCGCCCGGCGGCCTCCGCGCCCGACGCCGTGCCGCTCGGCCTGCGCATCGCGACCGCCTACGCGTGGCGCTTCCTCGTGATCGCGGCCGCCGCCGGGGTGCTGGTCTGGCTCGTCATCCAGTTCAAGCTCCTGGTCATCCCGCTGCTCGTCGCGATCCTCGTCACGGCCCTCGTCTGGCCGGCGCTTTCCTGGCTGCTGCGTCACCGCGTCCCGCGCTGGGCCGCCATCGCGCTCACCATGATCGGGACCATCGCGATCGTCACCGGCCTGGTGTGGCTCGTCGTGTGGCAGGTGTCGCGCGAGATGCCCTCGGTGCGCGGGCGTGCTTTCGAGGCGATCGACCAGCTGCGCGGCTTCCTGGTCGGGATCGGCATCTCCGAGGCCGAGATCGACGCGTACCTCGCGCAGGGCGTGGATCTGCTCCAGGAGCAGGCCGGCACGCTGTGGAGCGGCGCGCTCGCCGTGGGATCCACGGTCGGCCACCTGGGCGCGGGCATCCTGCTGACCCTGTTCGCCCTGATCTGCATCCTCGCCGACGGCGGCGGCATCTGGCGCTGGACCGTCCAGCTGTTCCCGCGCGAGGCGCGCGCCGCGGTCGACACCGCAGCGCGCAACGGCTGGCGCACGGTGATCAACTACGCGCGCACGCAGATGCTCGTCGCGACGATCGACGCGGTCGGCATCGGCCTCGGCGCGTTCTTCCTCGGCCTGCCGATGGCGATCCCGATCGCCGTGATGGTGTTCCTGGGATCCTTCGTGCCGCTCGTCGGCGCGATCGTGACGGGAGCGGTCGCGGTGTTCATCGCGCTGGTCTATCACGGCATCTGGATCGCGCTCGCGATGCTCGCGGTCGTGCTGGCTGTGCAGCAGATCGAGAGCCACGTGCTCCAGCCGATCCTGATGGGCTCGGCCGTGAAGGTCCACCCGCTCGCGGTCGTCATGGTCGTCGCGGGCGGATCCATGATCGCCGGCATCCCCGGCGCCCTGTTCGCCGTCCCGCTGGCCGCGTTCGTCAACGTGGTCGCCGTGACGCTGTCCTCGGGGTCGTGGCGCACGGGCGAGCCGCTGCACGGCGACCTGATCTGGGAGACCGTCCCCAAGACCATCGGACCCGCCAAGGGCGACGGGCACCACCGCACCGGAACCGCCCGCGCCGGGGACGCCGAGCCCGGCGGCCCCGCCCCCACGAACGGAACGCACACGTGACGACCCTCGACCCCCAGCAGCCCGCCGAGCCGACCGCCGCCGCGCCCGCCATCCCGACGCTCGAGGAGTTCGAGGCGGCGGCGCGCAGCCTGGCCGACGTGGTCGAGCACACGCCGCTCGAGTACTCGCTGCACCTGTCCGAGGTGCTGGGCGCCCCGGTGCGGCTGAAGCTCGAGAACCTCCAGCGCACCGGGTCGTTCAAGGTGCGCGGCGCCACCTACCGGCTCGCGCAGCTGACGCCGGAGGAGCGCGCGCGCGGCGTCGTGGCGGCGTCGGCGGGAAACCACGCGCAGGGCGTGGCCCTCGCAGCCCAGCAGCTCGGCATCCCGGCCACGATCTACATGCCGCTCGGCGTGCCGGTGCCCAAGCTCATGGCGACGCGCGGGTACGGGGCCGAGGTCGTGCTCGAGGGCGCCACCGTGATGGAGGGCCTCAAGCGCGCGGCGGAGCACGCCGAGCGCATGGGCGCGGTGCTCATCCACCCGTACGACCACCGCGACGTCGTGATCGGCCAGGGCACGCTCGGGCTCGAGATCATGGACGACGCCCCCGACGTCTCCACGATCATCCTCGGGATCGGCGGCGGCGGCCTGATCGCGGGCGTCGCGGCCGCGGCGAAGGCCCGGGCGGCCGCCGAGGGCCGCGAGGTGCGCATCATCGGCGTGCAGGCCGAGAACGCCGCGCCGTTCCCGCCGTCGCTCGCCGCCGGCCGGCCCGTGTCCGTCGAGACGCAGCCGACGATCGCCGACGGCATCCTCGTCTCACGCCCCGGCGACGTGCCGTTCGAGATCATCCGCGAGCTGGTCGACGAGGTCGTCACGGTCAGCGACGACGACATCGCGCGGGCGCTGCTCGTGCTGCTCGAGCGCGCCAAGGTGGTCGTGGAGCCGGCGGGCGCGGTCGGCGTCGCGGCGATCCTCGCGGGCAAGGTGAAGACCACGGGGCCGACGGTCGCCGTGCTGTCGGGCGGCAACATCGACCCGCTGCTGCTGCAGCGAGTTGTCGCTCACGGCCTGGCGGCATCCGGGCGCTACATGACGGTGAAGATCCCGCTGCCCGACCGACCCGGACAGCTCGCGCGCGTGTCGGAGCTGATCGCCGAGGCGGGCGCCAACGTGGTCGAGGTGCTGCACACCCGCCACGGGCAGGGCCTGCAGATCAGCCAGGTGGCGCTGCAGATCTCGGTCGAGACCCGCGGCCAGGAGCACCGTGAGCTGACGCTCCAGATCCTCCGCGACGCGGGCTACGAGCCCGAGGTGCTGCCCGACTAGAAGGCGTCCCTCAGCCGGTGAAGGTCTCGACCTTGACGATCTCGACCGGGATCTCCTTGCCGTTGGGGGCCGTGTAGGAGGTCTTGTCGCCCTCCTTGAGGCCGAGGATGGCCGCGCCGAGGGGGCTCTGCTCGCTGTACACGTCGAGGTCGGTGCCGCCCGCGATCTCGCGGCTGCCGAGCAGGAAGCGCTCCTCGTCGCCCAGCACGAGCGCGGTCACGACGGTGCCCGACTGCACGGTGCCGTCCGACTCGGGCGCCTCGCCGACGACGGCCTCCTTGAGCAGCGCCTGCAGCGTGCGGATGCGCATCTCGATCTTGCCCTGCTCGTCCTTGGCGGCGTGGTAGCCGCCGTTCTCCTTGAGGTCGCCCTCCTCGCGGGCGATCTCGATGCGCTTGGCGATCTCCTCGCGGCCGGTGGTCGAGAGCTGCTCGAGCTCGGCGGCGAGTCGGTCGTAGGCCTCCTGCGTGAGGAAAGTGACCTGTGCGTCATTGGACACGATGGACTCCTTCGATCGGGCGGGGATAGTGCAAGACGCCCCGGCGTTCGGCCGGGGCGTCGCGAGTCAGTCCGGAAAGACTACGTGACCCAGCAGGTTTCGACCAAACCGGTCGTCGCCTCGGCGACCGTCGGGACGGTCTCCGTGCGGGACATCGCGTGGCCACCGTCGCCCTCGTACCGGACGATCTTCCAGCCGACGACGCCGAACTCCTGGTCGAGCGCCTGGACCGCGCACGCGACGTCGCGTCCCGGCGGCGCGGTGAGCTGGAACGACACCCGGACGCTGTGCTCGTCGAGAACCTCGTACCCGAGACCGTCGACGGACACGGCGTCGAGGGAGGTGGACACGGCGGTCCAGCCGAGCCACCCGATGCCCGCGGCCGCGACGGCGATCACGGTGCCCCACAGCATCCGCCGGCGCGCGGGGTCGGCCGTCCGCCCGTAGCGGTCGTCGAGCTCGGCCTGCGTGGTCATGCGCGTCCTCGGGGAAAGTTAGGCTGGTTCCACCAGGCTAGAACAGGAGCCACCCGATGCAGGCCCTCGGCACCATGCCCACCCCCACGCCCACGCCCACGGTCGACCCCATGCTGGTCAGCCCCGGGCCGATGGGCTTCGCCGTGATCGTCATCCTGGTGGTCCTGGTCACCCTGCTGGTGCTCGACATGCTGCGGCGCGTGCGCCGCGCACGGTACCGCGAGGAGGCCAACGAGGCGCTCGACGCCGAGGAGGCCGCCGCCCGCGAGCGCGAAGCGCGCCGCGACGCGGAAGACGGATAACCGAGCGCGACCGTGCCGTGAGGCGGGCGCGGCGTCACAGGGCGTGGGGCAGGGGATCCAGCGCGATGAGCAGGGCGCCGGTCCAGTGGCACAGGAAGGCCAGCACCGTGCAGACGTGGAAGATCTCGTGGAAGCCGAAGTGGCCGGGCCAGGGATTGGGGCGCTTCATGGCGTAGACCGCGGCGCCGGCCGAGTAGAGCAGGCCGCCGGCGATGACGAGCACCATCATGGCGGGGTTGGCCTGGAACAGGTCGACGAGGTACATCACGGCCGCCCAGCCGAGCAGCAGGTAGAGGGCGACGTACAGCCAGCGCGGAGCGCCGAGCCAGAACACGCGGAACAGGATGCCGAGGAGGGCCCCGCTCCAGACGAGCACGAGCAGCAGCGTGCCCTTCTCGGGCGGAAGCGCCAGCACCGCGATCGGCGTGTACGTGCCGGCGATCAGCAGCAGGATGTTCGCGTGGTCCACGCGGCGCAGCACGGCCTTGACGGACGGGTTCCAGTCGAAGCGGTGGTACACCGCCGAGTTGCCGAACAGCAGCAGCGACGAGGCCATGAACACCGCGGACGCCCACTTGGCGGGCGCGCCCTGCGCGAGGCTGATCAGCACGATCCCCGCCGCGACCGCGACCGGGAACGTGCCGGCATGGATCCAGCCGCGCCAGGTCGGCCGGATGTCCGTCTGCGCGTCGTGACGGGCCTCATCCAGCAGGGGCAGCTGCGGCACGCCGTCTTCGGAGGTCGGGTCGTCGTCGTGCGGCTGCGTCATGCTCCGAGCGTACGCGGCATGGCATGCCGCGCACGGCACACGGGCGGGCCGGAGTAGCGTAGGCACGTGCGAAGGACGCGATCGATCGAGGGCCGCGGCCCGCTGTACCGGCTGTACAGCTCGCGCCTGCGCCATCAGATCGACTCCTCGCGGGTGCCGCATCACGTCGCGATGGTGATCGACGGCAACCGCCGCTGGGCCCGGCAGCTCGGCTACGAGACCGCCGCACACGGTCACCGCGCGGGCGCCGCCAAGATGATCGAGTTCCTCGGCTGGTGCGACGAGCTCGGGATCAAGGTCGTCTCGCTCTACCTGCTGTCGAACGACAACCTGCGCAAGCGCGACGAGCGCGAGCTGGCCGACCTGATCGAGATCATCGCCGACCTGGCGGCCGAGCTCGCCGAATGCGGCGACTGGCGCGTGCAGCACGTCGGCCGTGCCGATCTGCTCCCGGAGAGCCTCGCCGCCGCGCTCCGCGACGCCGAGGAGCGCACGCGCGACCACGGCGGGCTGCACGTCAACCTCGCGGTGGGGTACGGCGGCCGCCACGAGATCGTCGACGCCGTCCGCCGCATCATCGCCGCCCACGGCGAGCGCGGCGGCACGCTCGAGGAGCTCGCGGAGAACCTCACGCCCGAGGCGATCGGCGAGCACCTGTACACGGGCGGGCAGCCGGATCCGGATCTCGTGATCCGCACGAGCGGCGAGCAGCGGCTGAGCGACTTCCTCGTCTGGCAGAGCGCGCACAGCGAGTTCTACTTCGTCGAGGCCCTCGGGCCCGACCTGCGCGAGGTCGACTTCCTGCGCGCGATTCGCGACTACGCGACCCGCGAGCGCCGCTTCGGCGGCTGAGCGCCACCCGGCCCCGTCCTGCGCGCGCCTGCCAGAATGGGCGGGTGAGCACCATCGCGGATTTCCGGTCGTCGTTCCCCGGGGAGCCCGGCTACCTGAACTGGGCGTCCTTCGGGCCGCTGTCGCCCCAGGTGCGCGACGAGGTCGTCGCCGATCTGGAGATGCTGGGGACGGGCCGGGCCAGCAGCATCGCGCACGTGCACGAGCGCATCGACGAGGCCCGTGGCGCGGTGGCCGGTCTGCTGGGAGCGGCCGTCGACGAGGTCACCCTGCAGCCCTCCACGACGTACGGCGTCATGCACGCGGTCTACGGGCTGTCGGGCGGTGTGCTCGCCTCGCCCGCGGAGTTCCCGACGATCCCGACGGCGCTCACACGCGCGGCCGACGCGTTCGGGCGGGTGCGCCCGCAGTGGCTGGCGCCCGAGGGCGGCTGGGTCACGCCCGAAGCCGTCGCCGAGGCGCTCGACGCCGACACCGTCGCGCTCGCCGTGAGCCTCGTCGACTTCCGCACCGGCTACCGCGCCGACCTCGCGGGCCTGCGCGAGGCGATCGGGCCCGACCGGCTCCTGATCGTGGATGCCGTGCAGGGATTCGGCGTGATCGACGCCGACTGGTCCGCGGCGGACGTCGTGTGCGGCAACGGGTACAAGTGGCTGCGCGCCGGCCGGGGGACGGGCTTCGCGTGGTTCAGCGCGCGTGCGCGAGCGTCCATCGCTCCGGTGCTGTCGGGATTCGGGGGTGCGGAGGGCGGCATGACGCCCGACGCCGTGCCGCCGCCGGCCGCCACCGCCCAGGCCTACACGATCTCGGGCGCCGACGTGCTGGCCGCGGCCCGCCTGGCCGTCGCCGTGGGGCAGGTCGCGGACGCCGGCGTCGCCGAGATCGAGGCGGCGCTGACGGAGCGCGTGGATCGCGTGATCGAGATCGCGCAGCGGCACGGCATCCCGATCGACACGCCGCTCGAGCCGGAGCGCCGCGCCGGCATCGTCGCGCTCGCGCCCGCGAGCGTCGCGGCCCTGGGCGCCGAGCTGGCCAACCGCGGCGTCACGGCGACCACGCGGTCGGGGACGGTGCGGATCGCGCCGCACGTCGGCACCGACGACGAGACGCTCGGCCTGCTCGACGAGGCGTGCGCGGCCGTCGCGCGGGGCTGATCCGGCGCGTGTCGGGCCGCCGCGGAAAGTTCACGCACCTGTTACGAACGACACGCCTGTAATTCGTCGCGCGGAATGCGCGGATGGTCGTACGTTGTCCGCATCGGGCAAGGTGCCCGGTCGGGTCGGCCATCCAGGTTCGCGACTCGTGGCCCCAGGTCGACTCGAGTGAAGCCGGGCAAGGTCCCGGGGTCGGGAGTGGGGCGTGACCATCAGCACAACTCAGCAGGCCAGCCGTCGCGGCAGCACCGCGCGAGAGGCCGCACCTGACGACGCGTCGTCGGAGCAGGCACTGCGCACGTACGTGCTCGACACCTCGGTGCTGCTGAGCGATCCGCGGGCGTTCTTCCGCTTCGCCGAGCACTCGGTCGTGATCCCGGTCGTGGTGATCGGCGAGCTCGAGGGCAAGCGCCACGACCCGGAGCTCGGCTACTTCGCGCGGCAGGCGCTGCGCCACCTCGACGAGCTGCGCATCGAGCACGGCCGGCTCGACTTCCCGGTCCCGGTGGGCGAGGGCGGCACGCTCCGCGTCGAGCTCAACAACACCGACGCCACCGTGCTGCCGAGCGGCATCCGGCTCGGCGACAACGACAGCCGCATCCTGGCGGTCGCGATGCACCTCGCGCAGGACGGAAACGACGTCACGGTCATCTCGAAGGACCTGCCGATGCGCGTCAAGGCCGCGTCGCTGGGACTGTCGGCCGAGGAGTACCTGGCCGAGCAGGCCGTCGACTCCGGATGGACCGGGATCGCGTCGCTCGATCTGTCGGGCGACGAGATGGCGGACCTGTACGAGACGGAGGTCGCCTCGCACGACGACGTCCGCGGCATCCCGGTGAACACGGGCCTGGTGATCCACTCCGAGCGGGGCTCGGCGCTGGGGCGCGTCACGGGGGAGGGCGAGCTGCGGCTGGTGCGGGGCGACCGCGACGTGTTCGGCCTGCACGGCCGCTCGGCCGAGCAGCGCATCGCGATCGACCTGCTGCTCGATCCCGAGGTCGGCATCGTGTCGCTCGGCGGCCGGGCCGGAACCGGAAAGTCGGCGCTCGCGCTCTGCGCGGGCCTCGAGGCCGTGCTCGAGCGCCAGCAGCAGAAGAAGATCATCGTGTTCCGCCCGCTGTTCGCGGTCGGCGGCCAGGAGCTGGGCTACCTGCCCGGCGACCAGGCCGAGAAGATGAACCCCTGGGGTCAGGCGGTGTTCGACACGCTTGGCTCGGTCGTCTCGAACAACGTGCTCGAGGAGGTCATCCAGCGCGGGCTGCTCGAGGTGCTGCCGCTCACGCACATCCGCGGCCGGTCGCTGCACGACGCCTTCGTGATCGTCGACGAGGCGCAGTCGCTCGAGCGCAACGTGCTGCTCACCGTGCTGAGCCGGATCGGCCAGAACTCGCGCGTGGTGCTGACGCACGACGTCGCGCAGCGCGACAACCTGCGGGTGGGACGTCACGACGGCATCGCGAGCGTGATCGAGACCCTCAAGGGCCACGGCCTGTTCGGTCACGTCACCCTCACACGCTCGGAGCGTTCGGCGATCGCCGCGCTCGTGACCGACCTCCTGGAGGCCGGCGAGCTCGCCTGAGCCGTCATCGCCCGCGAGGTCGCACCCCGGCAGGGGCGCGGCCTCGCGGCGTCGGGCACGGCGCGCCCGCCGCGCCGGTGGCCGGGAGCGTTCCTATAGTGAGAATCGCCGGGGTCGGCGACGACTCCGGCGTCCTGCGTTCACCGATGAAGGAGTCGTGCGCTCATGTCCGAGACCCTGACCACCGCGCCGGAACGGGAGCTGCCTCCCGTCGCGGCCGAGGACAAGCCGAGATGGACCCCGCTCAAGATCGCGATCTGGGCCGCGATCGCGCTGCTCGGCGGCGTCGCCTGGACGATGCTGGCCATCGTGCGGGGCGAGACCGTCAACGCGATCTGGTTCGTGTTCGCCGCGGTCTGCACCTACCTGATCTTCTACCGCTTCTACGCGAAGTACATCGAGAAGCACCTGGTGCGGCCGGACGACCGGCGCGCGACGCCCGCCGAGTACAAGGCGGACGGCAAGGACTACGTCGCCACCGACCGGCGCGTGCTGTTCGGACACCACTTCGCGGCCATCGCCGGCGCCGGCCCGCTCGTCGGGCCCGTGCTCGCGGCGCAGATGGGCTACCTGCCCGGCACGCTCTGGATCATCGTCGGCGTCGTGCTCGCCGGCGCCGTGCAGGACTACCTCGTGATGTTCTTCTCGATGCGCCGCGGCGGCCGCTCGCTCGGCCAGATGGCCAAGGACGAGCTCGGGCGCTTCGGCGGCGCGGCCGCCATCCTGGCGACGCTGCTCATCATGATCATCATCACGGCGATCCTCGCGCTGGTCGTGGTGAACGCGCTCGGCGAGAGCCCGTGGGGCGTGTTCTCGGTCGCGCTGACGATCCCGATCGCCCTGTTCATGGGCGCATACCTGCGCTGGATCCGCCCGGGGAAGATCACCGAGGTCTCCCTGATCGGCTTCGCTCTGCTCATGGTCGCGATCGTCGCGGGCGGCATGGTCGCCGAGACCGAGTGGGGCCAGGCGATCTTCACGCTCGACCGCACCACGATCGCGTGGGGCATCATCGTCTACGGCTTCATCGCGGCCGTGCTGCCGGTGTGGATCCTGCTCGCCCCGCGCGACTACCTGTCCACGTTCATGAAGATCGGCGTGATCGTCGCGCTGGCCGTGGCGATCATCTTCGTGCGTCCCGAGATCGCGGTTCCCGCCTTCAGCGAGTTCGCGGGCGGCGAGACCGGCCCGGTGTGGCCGGGAAGCCTGTTCCCGTTCCTGTTCGTGACCATCGCGTGCGGCGCCCTGTCGGGGTTCCACGCGCTGATCTCGTCGGGCACGACGCCGAAGATGATCGAGAAGGAGCGCCAGACGCGCTTCATCGGCTACGGCGGCATGCTCATGGAGTCGTTCGTCGCGATCATGGCGCTCGTCGCCGCGATCTCGATCGACCGCGGCCTGTACTTCGCGATGAACGCCTCGGCCGCCGCGACGGGCGGCACGGTCGAGGGCGCCGTGGCGTTCGTCAACAGCCTCGGCCTGACGGGCGTGAACCTCACGCCCGAGGTGCTGACGGGCGCGGCCGAGTCGGTCGGCGAGGAGTCGGTGATCTCCCGCACGGGCGGCGCGCCGACGCTCGCGCTGGGGCTCGCGCACATCATGCAGCAGTGGATCGGTGGACCGGCCATGACCGCGTTCTGGTACCACTTCGCGATCATGTTCGAGGCGCTGTTCATCCTGACCGCGGTCGACGCGGGCACGCGCGTGGCGCGGTTCATGCTCCAGGACTCGATCGGCAACCTCGTGCCCCGCTTCAAGGACACCTCGTGGCGGGTGGGCGCGTGGATCTGCACCGCGATCATGGTCGGCGGATGGGGCGCCGTGCTGCTGATGGGCGTCACGGACCCGCTCGGCGGCATCAACACCCTGTTCCCGCTGTTCGGCATCGCGAACCAGCTGCTCGCGGCGATCGCGCTCGCGGTCGTGATGTCGATCGTCGCCAAGCGCCGCACGTTCCGGGTGCTGTGGATCGTCGGGCTGCCGCTCGCTTTCGTGACCGTCGTGACGGTCACCGCGTCGCTGTTCAAGATCTTCTCGCCGGTCCCGGCCGTCGGCTACTGGGCGAACCACGTGGCGTTCCGCACGGCGCTCGACGCGGGCGAGACCTCGTTCGGCACCGCCGGAACGCCCGAGGCGATGGCGGCCGTCGTGCGCAACACGGCGATCCAGGGCACGCTGTCGATCGTCTTCCTGGTGCTGACGCTCATCGTCATCACGGGGTCGATCATCCGCGTCGTGCAGGCGCTGCGCGGCACCGAGGTCGTCGACAACGAGGAGCCGGCGCGCCCGTCGCACCGGTTCGCCCCCGCGGGCCTGATCGCCACGCCCGAGGAGCGCGAGATCCAGAAGCAGTGGGACGCGCTTCCCGCCGACCGGCAGCCGGTCCGTGGCCACTGACAGCGCGGTCGCGACCCGGTCGGGCGCCCTCGGGGCGCTCGGCCGGGCCTGGCGCGCGCTGGCGTGGTACGCGAAGGGACTGACGGGCGAGTCGAAGTACGGCGCCTACGTGGCCCACGAGCGCGCCGCGCACCCGGATCGCGCGCCGCTCACGGAGCGCGAGTTCTGGCGCTGCGTCTACCGCGATCAGGAGGCGAACCCCGGCAGCCGCTGCTGCTGATCATCCCTTGCTCGTTGAGCGACCGAGCGCTCAACGACCGGAAGGGCCCGGAGGACGATGTCCTCCGGGCCCTTCTCACTGATCCGCCTGACGGCGGATCCGTCAGCCCGGGTGGGTCATCGAGAGGAGGTCGAGCTTCTCGTCGAGCTGCTCCTCGGTGAGCTCGCCGCGCTCGACGTAGCCGAGCTCGATCACGGCCTCGCGCACCGTGATCCCCTTGGCGACCGAGTGCTTGGCGATCTTGGCGGCGGCCTCGTAGCCGATCAGCTTGTTGAGCGGCGTCACGATCGAGGGGCTCATGCCGGCGAAGGCCTTGGCGCGCTCGAGATTGGCCTCGAGGCCCGAGACCGTCTTGTCGGCGAGCACGCGCGACGCGTTGGCCAGCAGTCGGATCGACTCGAGAAGGGCGGTGCCCATGACCGGGATCGCGACGTTGAGCTCGAACGAGCCCGACGCGCCGGCCCACGCCACGGTCGCGTCGTTGCCGATCACGCGCGCGGCGACCATCAGCACGGCCTCCGGGACGACCGGGTTGACCTTGCCCGGCATGATCGACGAGCCCGGCTGCAGGTCGGGGATGCGCAGCTCGGCGAGGCCCGTGTTGGGGCCCGAGCCCATCCAGCGCAGGTCGTTGTTGATCTTGGTCAGCGAGACCGCGATCGTGCGCAGCGCACCCGACGCCTCGACCAGGCCGTCGCGGTTGGCCTGGGCCTCGAAGTGGTCCTTGGCCTCGGTGATCGGCAGCCCGGTCTCCTCGGCGAGCAGCGCGATGACCTTCTGCGGGAAGCCGAGCGGCGTGTTGATTCCCGTGCCCACGGCGGTGCCGCCCAGGGGCACCTCGGCGACGCGGGGCAGGGCGGCCTCGACGCGCTCGATGCCGAGGCGCATCTGACGCGCGTAGCCGCCGAACTCCTGGCCGAGCGTGACGGGCGTGGCGTCCATCAGGTGGGTGCGGCCGGACTTGACGGCGTCCTTCCACAGCTCGGCCTTCTCCTCGAAGGCCTTCGCGAGGTGGTCGAGCGCCGGGACGAGGTCCTCGATGAGCGCCTGCGTGACGGCCACGTGCACCGACGTCGGGAACACGTCGTTCGACGACTGCGACGCGTTCACGTGGTCGTTGGGGTGCACGTCCGAGCCGAGCTTCTGCGTCGCGAGGGTCGCGAGGACCTCGTTCATGTTCATGTTCGACGAGGTGCCGGAGCCGGTCTGGTACGTGTCCACCGGGAAGTGCGCGTCGTACTGGCCCGTGACGACCTCGTCGGCCGCGGCGGCGATCGCGTCGGCGATCGCGCCGTCCAGCGTGCCGAGCTCCTTGTTCGCGAGCGCGGCGGCCTTCTTGATGCGGGCGAGCGCGGCGATCTGCGTCGACTCCAGGCCCTTGCCCGAGATCGGGAAGTTCTCTACCGCGCGCTGAGTCTGCGCGCGGTAGAGGGCGGACGCCGGAACGCGCACCTCGCCCATCGTGTCGTGCTCGATGCGGTACTCGATCTCGGTCACTTCGTCGTCCCTTCGGATGGCGTCTTCGTCAATGGGGGTGGTTCGGGTGGGGCTCAGGCCGCGGCGTCGTTCGACGTGCCCAGGATCACGTCGGGCACGACCGTGCCCTCGGCCAGACGGTAGTTGGCGCCCACGATCGCGAGGCGGCGCTCGGCGACCGCCGTGCTGATCAGCTCGGAGCGCTGCAGCAGCGCCGTCACGGTGTCGCGCAGGTGCTCGCGGCCGACCTGCTCGGCGTCCACCGTCTCGGGCGTGACGCCCTGGTCGGCGCTCGCCCGCAGCACGCGCCGCACGGCGGGGACGATGGGGGCGATCAGGCGCCAGATCGACGGCGGCAGCACCGGCGCATCCGCGTGGGTGCTCTCGATCGCGGCCCGCACGGCGCCGCACGCGTCGTGGCCCAGCACGACGATCAGCGGCACCTTCAGCACCTCGACGGCGTACTCGAGGCTGCCGACGATCGAGTCGCCCGCGACCTGGCCCGCGTTGCGCACGACGAAGAGGTCGCCGAGGCCCATGTCGAAGATGATCTCGGCCGACAGGCGCGAGTCCGAGCAGCCGAACAGCGCGGCGCGGGGGGTCTGCGCGGCCGCGATCTCGTTGCGGCGCTCCACGTCCTGGTGCGGGTGCTCGGGGGTGCCGGCCACGAATCGGGCGTTGCCCGCGACCATCTCGGCCCAGGCCTCGTCGGGCGTCACTGTGCGGGTGGCGTCGGCGCTCGTCATTCCTGCTCCTTCATGAGCTCCAGCAGCTGGGGCGCGATCAGCTCCGCGACCTCAGCGGTCTTCTCGGGGGTCGATGAGCCGTACAGCAGCACGTGGTCGGCGCCGGCCTGGGTGCCGAGCGCGTACGACACGTTCGCGTTGCCGTCGGGGTTCACGTCGTAGGTCTGCCAGGTGATGCCCGCGATCACGACCTCGCCCTCCGGCGCCGTGCCGCCCAGCTGCTGCGCGGCCCAGGTGGCGTCGGCGTCGAAGCCCTGCGAGAAGCGCAGGAAGCTCTCGTCACCCGGCACGTACACGATGTTCCAGGACGCGGGGGCGCCCGGCTCGACCTGGGCCTGGTTCACGCGCCAGCCCTCTTCCTCGCCGGGCACGGGGGGCACGATCGCGGTGCCGTACGTCTCGGAGGCGACCTCCGCGATGGGCGCCGGGTCGATGCCCGGGCGGGGAGCCGGCTCGCCGCGCGGCACGGCCCACACGATGACCAGCACGATCGCGAGCGTCGCCACGAGGGCGATCACGAGGTTCCGGATGTTCTGGCTCTCGCGGTAGGCCTTGGAGTTCGCGGCCTTGCGGGCGGCCGTCTCCTCGGGCGTCTCCGGGCGTCCGAGCTCGGCGACGATGCGCGGCTCGCGAGCCATCAGCCCTCGTCCTCTGCGTCGCCGCCGCCCTGGGCGGCCTCGAGCCGGCGCTTCGCGCCCCGCAGCCACTCATCGCAGCGTGCGGCGAGGGCCTCGCCGCGCTCCCACAGCGCGAGGGACTGCTCGAGTGTCGGCGCGCCCTGCTCGAGCTCGCCGACCACGCGCACGAGCTCGTCGCGCGCCTGCTCGAACGAGAGGGTGGCGACGTCCGCCGGTGCCGATCCGGGAAGTGCGGGCTCGGAGGTCACGATCCCATCCTACTTTCCGGTGTCCGACGTCTCGGACGGCGTGGTCGTCGGGCCCTCGGGCAGCTCGCCGGTCGACGTCGCTCCGAGCGCGCCGCGGTCGAGCGTCACGACGATGCGGGTGCCGGCGGGCGCCTGGGCCGCGTCGCGCAGGATGACCCCGCCGTCGGCGTGCGCGATGGCGTAGCCCCTGGCCAGGGTCGCGGCGGGGGACAGCGCGCGCAGCGACGCGCGCAGCTCGGCCGTCCGCAGCCGTCCCTGCTCGACGCGGCGCTCGATCAGCTCGCGGCCGCGCGTGACGAGCTGCCAGACGTCCTGCGTGCGGGTCCGGATGAGGTGCTCGGGGGAGCGCAGCACGGGCCGGGACCGCAGCTGCTCGAGCTGCGCGATGTCGTGCGCGATCCGCTGCGTCAGGCGCGTGGTCATGCGGGAGCGCAGCTGCGCCACGATCGCGCGCTGCTCGCCGACGTCCGGCACCACGCGCTTGGCGGCGTCCGTCGGGGTCGAGGCGCGCAGGTCGGCGACGTCGTCGAGCAGCGGATGATCGTTCTCGTGGCCGATCGCGCTGACGATCGGCGTGCGCGCCGCGGCGACCGCGCGCACCAGCCGCTCGTCGCTGAAGCCCAGCAGCGTCTGCGGATCACCGCCGCCGCGGGCGATGATGATGACGTCGACCTCGGGGTCGGCGTCCAGCCGCTGCAGCGCCGCGAGCGTCTCGGGCACGCACCGGTCGCCCTGCACAGCGGCGTACTCGGTCCGGAAGCGCACGTGCGGCCAGCGCAGCTCGGCGTTGCGGTGCACGTCCTTCTCGGCGTCCGAGCGCTCGCCCGTGATGAGCCCGATGCAGTGCGGCAGAAACGGCAGGGGCTTGCGGCGGGCGGGGTGGAACAGGCCCTCGGCCCGCAGCTGCGCGCGCAGGCGCTCGAGGCGCTCGAGCTGCTCGCCCAGACCGATGTGCTTCATGGCCGACACCTGGAAGGTGAAGTCGCCGCCCTTGGCGTAGTAGTCCGCCTTGACGCACGCCACGACGTGGTCGCCGACCTTGAGGTCCGCCGGGATGCGGCCGCGCACGCTCGACCAGAGCCGGATGGAGATCTGCGAGTCGCCCTGCAGGTCCTTCAGCCGCGCGTAGACCGCGCCGGCGCGCACGTTCCAGGAGGTGATCTCGCCCTCTACCCAGACGGAACCCCAGCGCTCGATGAAGCCCTTGATCGTCTGGTTCAGGCGCGCCACGGAGGTGGGGGCGTCCGGCCGCGAGTCGCGGGGCGGGACGCTGTCGGGCGGCGGGGCCTCGCCCGGCACCGCCACCGGCTGGAACGACGTCATGCCACCTCTGGTCTGCCTCGGGAGTGGTTCTGGGTACCGGACGGGATGGCCGCGCTCGGGCCCCGCTCAGGGGCCGCCCGTAGAATCGACGTGTGAGCGCCACCGCCATCTCTCTGCCCGTGCCCGCCGTCCCGGCACGCCGGGCGGACGTCCGCCGCGAGCCCCTCAAGGATATCCCGGGCCCCGGACGCAAGCGGGTGCTGCTCGCGGCGCCCCGCGGCTACTGCGCCGGCGTCGACCGGGCGGTCATCACGGTCGAGAAGGCCCTCGAGCGCTACGGCGCGCCCGTGTACGTGCGCAAGCAGATCGTGCACAACATCCACGTGGTCACGGAGCTCGAGAAGAAGGGCGCGATCTTCGTCGACGAGGTCGACGAGGTGCCCGAGGGTGCGCACGTCGTCTTCAGCGCGCACGGCGTCTCGCCGGCCGTCGTGAACGCGGCATCCGACCGCGGTCTCCAGGCGATCGACGCGACCTGCCCGCTCGTGACCAAGGTGCACCGCGAGGCCGTGCGCTTCGCGCGGGACGACTACCAGATCCTGCTCGTGGGCCACGTGGGCCACGAGGAGGTCGAGGGCACGGCGGGCGAGGCTCCCGACAACGTCGTGATCGTCAACTCGCCGGAGGAGGCCGACACGGTCGAGGTGCCGGACCCCGAGAAGCTCGTGTGGCTGTCGCAGACCACGCTGTCGGTGGACGAGACCATGGAGACCGTGCGCCGCCTGCGCGAGCGGTTCCCGCATCTGCAGGATCCGCCGTCGGACGACATCTGCTACGCCACCCAGAACCGCCAGGTCGCGATCAAGAAGGTCGCGCGCGACGCCGACCTCGTGATCGTCGTGGGCTCCGCCAACTCGTCCAACAGCGTGCGCCTGGTCGAGGTCGCGCTGCAGCACGGCGCGAAGGCCGCGTACCGCGTCGACTACGCCGACGAGGTGCGCCAGGAGTGGCTCGAGGGCGTCGAGACCGTCGGCGTCACGAGCGGCGCCTCGGTGCCCGAGGTGCTGGTGCAGGAGGTTCTCGCGGACCTGGCCGGCGCCGGATACCGCGAGGTCGAGGAGGTGCGCACCGCGGAGGAGGACCTGATGTTCTCGCTGCCGAAGGAGCTGCGCCAGGACGCCACGGGCCGTCGCGACGACCGCGCCATCGGCGGCCGGGGCCGCGCGTGACCGACGCGACGTCGCCCGGCGAGCCGCGCCCGCGGCCGCAGTACGGCGAGTACGCGACGCCCGAGGAGCAGCGCGCCCGCATCCGTCGGCCTCAGCCCCTCCCGCCGCTTCCCGAGCCCGGCGCGCCGCCCGCGACGCCTGTCTCCCCGGTCGGCGCGCCCGTGAAGGCCGCCGGCATGACTCCCGGCCGCCTGATCGACCGCGCCGCGGCCGTGGCCCTGCTCGTGTACGGGCTGGTCAGCATGGTGAACGCGATCTCGGCGATGCTGGACCCCGCACCGCTGCTCGACGCGATGGGCCTCGACGCGGGGGAGCTGGGCGTCACCTCGACGGGCGGCTGGGGCATCGCGGCCGCGCTCCTGCTCGCGGGCGGCTGGCTCCTGACCGCCTGGCTCACGTGGCGCGCGCACCGGCGCGGATGGATCCTGTTCTGGATCCCGCTCGCCGGCGGCTTCGTGTTCAACGCGCTCTCGGGCCTCGTCGTGGCGTTCGGCCTGCTCAGCGACCCCGCGGTGCTGCAGGCCGTGCTCGACCAGGCCGCCGGCTAGGCCGGATCAGGGGCCGATCCGGGTCGTCTCGGGGGTCGTTCCGGGGCGGGTCGCCGCACGGACGGCGTCCCGGTGGGTGAGACTGGACGGCGATGAGTCCGTTCAGCCGCCGCCGTCGTCAGCGTCTCGCCCGTTTCGGGCTCTTCGTGGCGCTCGCCGGCGGACTCGGCCTGGGCATCGCCACGTTCGCCAACTCGGCGGTCGGTCCCGGGACCGACCGGGTGCCGGAGGCGGTCGCCGAGGAGGTCGCGGAGGCGCCGGCGGTCGTCGCGCCCGAGATCGATCCGACGCGCCTCGCGTGGCCCGCGCAGGGAGCGGCGGCCGTGGCCGTCGGGGACGGACCCGTGGTCGCGCGGTCCGACCACGCCGTGCCGATGGCCAGCATCACCAAGCTGGTCACCGCGTTGATGGTGCTCGAGGAGCGTCCCCTCACCGTCGGCGAGGCGGGCGCGGAGTACCACTTCGTGGAGAAGTGGAACGCGTCGTACGAGGAGTACACGGCCCGCGGCGAGTCCGCGCTCAAGGTGCCCGTCGGCGGCATCCTGACCGAGTACCAGCTCCTGCAGGGCATGCTGATCGGATCCGCGTGCAACTACGCCGACATCCTGGTCGCCGACATCTGGGGCGATGACGCGGCGTTCGCTGTCGCCGCCCGTGACTTCCTCGCCGGGCACGGGCTCACCGACATCACGATCGTGGAGGCGACCGGCATCGACCCGGCGAACACGGCCACGGCCGCCGCGCTGATCGAGCTTGGGCGGCTCGCGCTCGCGCATCCGGTGATCGCCGAGATCGTGGCGACCCCCGCGGTCGAGCTGCCCGGCGCCGGGCTCGTGGAGAACACGAACGACCTGCTGGCCGACCCGGGCGTCGTCGGGATCAAGACCGGGACGCTGGAGGGCAGCAGCCTGCTGTCCGCGAAGGACGTCGCGCACGCCGACGGCACGGTCCGCGTCTACGCGGTCGTGCTGGGGCAGGTCGACGACGAGGCGCGCTTCACCGAGTCCCGCGCGCTGTACGCGGCCGTCGAGTCGCAGCTCTCCGCGATCGGCTGAGGCCCCCGCCGGGAACGGCGGAAGCCCCGACCCGCACGCGCGGGCCGGGGCTTCCGGATGATGTCGTCGGCGTCAGCGCTGCGACTGGCCGTACGAGCCGAGCTGCTTGGTGGCCTCGACCACGCGCGCGGCCATCGCCGTCTCGGCGACCTTGCCCCACGCGCGGGGGTCGTACTGCTTCTTGTTGCCGACCTCGCCGTCGATCTTCAGGACGCCATCGTAGTTCGAGAACATGTAGCCGGCGATCGAGCGCGTGAACGCGTACTGCGTGTCGGTGTCGATGTTCATCTTGATGACGCCGTTGCGGACCGCGGTCGCGATCTCCTCGTCGGTCGAGCCGCTGCCGCCGTGGAAGACGAGGTCGAGCGGCTTCTCGCCGGTGCCGAACTGCGCGGCGATGCCCTCCTGGATCTCGCCGAGCAGCTCGGGGCGCAGCTTGACGCCGCCGGGCTTGTACACGCCGTGCACGTTGCCGAAGGTGAGGGCCGCGATGTAGCGGCCGTTCTCGCCGAGGCCGAGCGCCTCGACGGCCTGGGCGACGTCGGCGACCGTCGTGTAGAGCGCCTCGTTCGAGCCCTCGTGCTTGACGCCGTCCTCCTCGCCGCCGACCACGCCGACCTCGATCTCGAGGATCGAGCCGATGTTCTTGGTGCGGGGCAGCAGCTCCTTGGCGATCTCGATGTTCTCGTCGAGCGGCACGGCGGAGCCGTCCCACATGTGCGAGTGGAAGATGGGGGCGCCCGTGGCGGCGAACTGCTCCTCCGAGGCCGCGAGGATCGGCAGCAGGAAGCTGTCGAGCGCGTCCTTCGGGCAGTGGTCCGTGTGCACCGCGACGGTGATGTCGTACGAGGCGGCGACGCGCTTGACGTACTCCGCCATCGCGATCGCGCCGACCGCGCGGTTCTTGACCGTGTGGCCCGCGAAGTAGTCCGCGCCGCCCGTCGTCACCTGCAGGATGCCGTCGCTGCCGGCCTCCTGGAGGCCCTGGAGCACCGAGTTGATGGTCTGCGAGCTCGAGACGTTGATGGCCGGATAGGCGAAGCCGCCGGCCTTCGCTCGATCGAGCATCTCCGCGTACTGATCCGGGGTGGCGAAAGGCATGGACGACTCCTTGGAATGTCGGTCTATGAAGCGTCGCCAGTCTAGCGGCGGGCGGGGCGCCTTTCAGGCGGGTCCTGGGGCGGAGGGACGGTGGGTCCATTCGCGAATCGGAAAGAATCGCGATTCCTGTCGGCCGGATCGGCGGTGCGCGGACGGCTCGCACCCCTACGCTCGAAACATGCAGACCTCCGACATGTCTCCGCTCCACCCGGATCGCAACATCGCGCTCGAGCTGGTGCGCGCCACCGAGGCCGCCGCCATCCGCGCGGTGCCGTTCATCGGGCGCGGCGACAAGCTGGCGGCCGACGGCGCCGCGGTCGACGGGATGCGCGCCTTCCTCTCCACGGTCGACTTCGACGGCGTCGTCGTGATCGGCGAGGGCGAGAAGGACGCCGCTCCGATGCTCTTCAACGGCGAGCACGTCGGCACGGGCAGGGGACGCTCGTACGACATCGCCGTGGACCCGATCGACGGCACGACCCTCACCGCCGAGGGACGCAACAACGCCCTCTCCGTGATCGCGCTGTCCGACCGCGGCACCATGCTCGACGCGTCGAGCGTCTTCTACATGGACAAGCTCGTCACCGGGCCCGCCGGCGTGGGCGTCGTCGACATCCGCCTGCCCATCGGCGAGAACATCCGGCTGCTCGCGAAGGCGCTCGGCAAGCCGGTGGACGAGATGGTCGTGTCGGTGCTGAACCGTCCGCGTCACGAGCAGCTGATCCGCGAGATCCGCGAGACCGGGGCCGGCACCCGCCTGATGAGCGACGGCGACGTCGCCGGCGGCATCAACGCCGCGCGTCACGACGCCCGCACCGACATGTGCGTCGGCGTCGGCGGCAGCCCCGAGGGCATCGTGACGGCCTGCGCGATCAAGGCGCTGGGCGGGCATATCCAGGGCCGGCTCTGGCCGCGCGACGACGACGAGCGTCAGAAGGGCATCGACGCGGGCCTGAAGATGGACCATGTGTACGAGGCCGACGACCTCGTCGCGGGCAACAACACCCTGTTCGTCGCGACCGGCGTCACCGACGGCGCGCTCGTCGCGGGCGTGCGTCGCGAGGGGGACTACGTCTACACCGAGAGCGTGGTGCTGCGCAGCCACTCCGGGACGCTGCGCCGCGTCTCGTCGGACCACCTCGTCTCGAAGTGGCTCTGACCCCTCGCTGAGTCCCACCAGGTGGCGCACGGCGCCGCGCGTGATGGAGCTGTGACCGACTTCGGAGGATCCGTCTGGGACAATGGATCCGGACGGCGGACACAGCAGGGGGACGAAGGCATGTCAGTACAGCACGCGCCGGTGCAGAACGTGCAGCAGCACGTCGCCTCGCCGCGGACGGGCTCTCAGCCGGTCGTCGACCCCGCGCGCCGTCCGGATGTGCTTCTCCGCGTCCGCCGTGCGCCCGGCCAGGAGCCCAGCGCCTGGTGGTTCATCGGCTCCTTCGTGGTGTTCTCGGGCGCCGTCACGGCGCTGCTGAGCTTCATCCCCGGCTGAGCGGTTCGCCGCTCTCGGTCGCGGCCTCCAGTCGCGACTGATCCAGCCGCGCCGCGATCGACTCCGTGACCGGCGCATCGGGCACGTCCAGCGCCTCGATGAGCTCGGGCGCCGCCATCCGGCGCGTCGACGACAGGATCGGCTTCGGCTCGGCGGTGGACGCCAGCTTGGTCGCGTCGATGCCGGGGAACCGGCGGGCGGTGACGAGAACCCGCGACTCGAGCGAGCCGGCGAACCGGTTGTAGGAGTCGACCGTGCGCTCGATCGCGCGCCGCAGATCGTCGGCGTGCTGCGCGAGCGTGCCGAGCCGCTCGTACAGTTGGTTGCCCAAAGTGAACAGCGTGCGCGCCTCGTCCGACACCTCGTGCTGCGTCCACGCGTAGGCGACGGTCTTCAGCACCGCCCACAGGTTCACGGGCGAGGCGAGCGCGACCCGCTTGGAGAACGCGTACTCCATCAGCGTCGGATCCTCGTCGAGCGCGACGGCGAGGATCGACTCGCTCGGCAGGAAGCAGACGACGAACTCCGGGCTGGACGGCAGGCCCGTCCAGTAGGCCTTCTTCGCGAGCGCGTCGACATGGGAGCGCACGGCCTTGACGTGCTGCTTCAGCAGGTCGCGGCGCCGGCGGGCGTCATCCCCCGTCGTCGTGTCGGGGATCGCCGTCGCGTCCAGGAAGGCGTCGAGCGGCGCCTTGGCGTCGATCGCGATCGCCTTGTCGCCCGGCAGGCGCACGACCATGTCGGGGCGGCCGGCGGCGTCGCCCGTCAGGGTGGCCTGCGTGTCGAAGTCGACGTGGCGCACCAGGCCGGCGGACTCGACGACCCGGCGCAGCTGCGTCTCGCCCCACACGCCGCGCGCGGTCGTGGAGCGCAGCGCGCCCGCGAGGGACTCGGTCGTGGCGCGCAGCGCCTCGTCCGACGCCTGCGCCCGGCGCAGCTGCTCGGCGATCGTGCCGAACTGCCCGGCGCGCTCTCGCTCCATCTCGTCCACGCGCTGCTGCATGCGCCCGAGGCTCTCGCGCACCGGGGCCAGCGCCGTCAGCACGGCGCTCTCGCGGCGGGCGCGCTCCTCGGCCGCCGTGCGCTCGGCGTGCGCGTGCGCCTCGGCGTCCCGGCGGAGGTCCTCCTGCCGCTCGAGGGCCTCCCGGAGCGCGCCGACCTCGGCGTCGCGCGCCGCGAGAGCCGCGCGGGCCTCGGCCGTCTCGGCGGCGGCCCGGCCGGCGCGCGCGAACCACCCGATGGCGGCGCCTGCCGAGAGGGCGACGATCATGAGCAGAAGGGCGAGTGCGTCCATGGGGCCATCGTGACCGGGGCCTCGGACATCGTGCCGATCAGGCGGCCGCGACGACCGCGGGAGCGATCTGCGCGGTGCGCACGCCCAGCGCCTCCGCCAGCCCGTCGACGTCGTCGGCGCCGCTGCGGCGGGCCGCGTCGATCAGGATGTGCGCGCACGCGAGCGCGTCGGCGATCGCGTCGTGGTGCGCGAAGCCCGTGAACCCGGCGGCCTCGGCCGCCACGGGCAGGCGATAGGACGGCAGCTGATAGGCCTTGCGGGCCACGGCGAGCGTGCACAGGTAGCGGTAGGCGGGGAGCTCGTAGCTCGTGACCTCGCAGGCGGCGCGCAGGACGCCCATGTCGAAGCTCGCGTTGTGCGCGACCAGCACGTCGTCGCCGGCGAACCCGATCAGGTCCTCGATCTGCTCGTCCCACCCCAGCGCGTCCTCGACGTCCGCGGCCGTGATCCCGTGGATGCGGGTGTTCCACTCCTGGAACAGGTCGTGGCCCGCGGGCGGGCGGATGAGCCATCCGGTCTTCTCGACGACGCGGCCGTCGCGCACCTTCGCGAGGCCCACCTGGCACGCCGACGCCCGAGATCCGTTGGCCGTCTCGAAGTCGATCGCCGTGAAGTCCAGTGCCACGCCTCGAGTCTGCGGGCCCGGTCGCGGGCGGCCCGGCAGGCGCGCCGGGGGAGGGGCATGGCCCCGCGTAGACTGGACTCCCGTGGCTCTCACTATCGGCATCGTCGGCCTGCCCAACGTCGGCAAGTCCACCCTCTTCAACGCCCTGACCAAGAACACGGTGCTCGCCGCGAACTACCCGTTCGCGACGATCGAGCCCAACGTGGGCGTGGTCGAGCTGCCGGATCCGCGCCTGGACCGCCTCGCCGAGATCTTCGGCTCGCAGCGCATCCTCCCCGCGCCCGTGTCGTTCGTGGACATCGCGGGCATCGTGCGCGGCGCGAGCGAGGGCGAGGGCCTGGGCAACCAGTTCCTGGCGAACATCCGCGAGGCCGACGCGATCGCGCAGGTCGTGCGCGGCTTCGCCGACTCGGACGTCGTGCACGTCGACGGCAAGGTCGACCCGGCCTCCGACATGGAGACGATCAACACCGAGCTGATCCTCGCCGACCTGCAGACCCTCGAGAAGGCGATCCCGCGCATCGAGAAGGAGGTCAAGGGCAAGAAGACCGACCCGGCCGTCCTGGATGCCGCGAAGGCCGCCAAGGACGTGCTCGACACGGGGAAGACCCTCTTCCAGGCCGGCTTCGACGTCTCGCCCATCCGCGAGCTGGGCCTTCTGACCGCCAAGCCGACGCTGTTCGTCTTCAACGTCGACGAGGGCGTGCTGACCGACGAGGCGCGCATGGCCGAGCTCGCCGCGCTGGTCGCCCCCGCCAAGGCCGTGTTCCTCGATGCCAAGGTCGAGTCGGAGCTGATCGATCTCGACGCCGACGAGGCGCTCGAGCTGCTGCAGTCGCTCGGCCAGCAGGAGTCGGGCCTCGACCAGCTCGCCCGCGTGGGCTTCGAGACGCTCGGCCTGCAGACCTACCTCACCGCCGGCCCCAAGGAGTCGCGCGCGTGGACGATCCGCAAGGGCTGGACCGCCCCGCAGGCCGCGGGCGTCATCCACTCGGACTTCGAGCGCGGCTTCATCAAGGCCGAGGTCGTCTCGTTCGCCGACCTGGACGAGGCCGGATCGATGGCCGACGCCAAGGCCAAGGGTCGCGTCCGCATCGAGGGCAAGGACTACGTCATGCAGGACGGCGACGTCGTGGAGTTCCGCTTCAACGTCTGACGTTCTGCGCGTAACGTGAGCCTCCCGGCGAGAGGAGGATCCCGATGTCCGCAGACGCCGACGACATCGCGCCCCGGCACATCCCAGCCCTCGAAGAGTCGACCATCCCGGAGCTGGAGGAGGACGAGACGATCGCGCCCCGGCCGGAAGAGGAGATCGCGGACGTTCTTCGGGCAGAGCCCGACGTCGCGGATCACAGCGGCCGCAGCGAGTGACATCCGGCCCGGGGTGCCCCGTGGCTGGCTCAGGAGAACAGCTGGCGGAGCGCGTCCGGGTCGCCGGAGTCGACCACCTGCTGGACAGCGTGGATGACGTCCTGGTCGGTCAACATGCCCTTGAGCGTGTCGTTCCAGATGGCCCGCACGGTGTCGATGTCACCTGCGTCGACCGCCACGCCCGCCGCCGTGATGGCCTCCTGGTAAGGGATCTGCTGGAAACCGGCCTGCGCGTCCACCGGACTGTGGAGCGGCACCCACGGGGTGCCGGGGTTCGGTGTGAGCCAGAGCACCAGCCCCGGGTACACGTAGTGTTCGTGGTTCAACGAGGCGAGGTTCGGGTACGCGCAGAGCCGTTCAGCGATCACGGCCTCGACGTCGCCGGCCGCGACGGTGTACGTCAAGGGGGCCCCTTCGTCGCCGAAGGTCACCTCGCCCTGCGCGAACTCCCGTGCGCCGAGATCCAGCAGAGGCTGCCTTCGCTCCCAGCGCCAATCGTCCGTGTAGCTGACGACCTCCGACATGCGCGAGCAGGTCTCCGGCTCGGCCGAATCCGGCGCTGGAGCGGCCGTGGGAGTCGGCTCGCTCTCAGCGGCAGCCGCAGCGGGGGAGGCCTTGGGCGTCTGCTCGGCGGCCTCGGGCGCGGCGGTGGCGGTGCATCCGGCCAGTGCCATCGTGGCGAGGGCCAAGGCGGCAAGCGCCGTGCCGATCGCGGCGTTGGGGGACATGCGTGCGGCTCCTTCGATGGCGCGCCTCATGGTCACAGCAGCGATCAAGCGGTCTCGCGCGGTGCCCGCCGTCACTCGTCGGTGACGTGGCGGCGTCCCATGATGAGCGCGAAGATCGCGCCCGACAGGTTGTGCCAGACCGAGAACACCGCGGCCGGCAGCGCCGCGAGCGGCGAGAAGTGCGCGGCGGCGAGCGAGGCCGCGAGCCCCGAGTTCTGCATGCCGACCTCGATGCTGATCGCGCGGCGCTCGCGCTGCGTCATCCGCATGCCCCACGCGGCGAGGTAGCCGAGCAGCAGGCCGAAGCCGTTGTGCAGGAACACCGCGAGGAAGACGAGCAGGCCGGCCCCGACGATCCGGTCGGCGCTGCCGGCGACCACGGCCGCCACGATCAGGGCGATCGCCACGGTCGACAGCCACGGAAGCACGGGCTGCGCGCGCTCGACCCAGCGGCGCAGCAGCAGGCGCACGACGAGGCCCGCGACGACCGGCAGCAGGACCGTCTGCAGGATCGACATCATCATCGACGCGAACGGGACGTCCAGGAACTGCCCGGCGAGCCACAGGGTCAGCAGCGGCGTGAGCACCGGCGCCAGCAGGGTCGAGCACGTCGTGACGGTGACCGACAGCGCCGTGTCGCCCCGGGAGAGATACGTGACGACGTTCGACGCGGTGCCGCCCGGGGCGCAGCCGACGAGGATCACGCCGGCGGCGAGCTCGGCCGGCAGCTGGAGCGCGAGAGCGATGACCCACGCGGTGAGGGGCATGATCAGGTACTGCAGGACGACGCCGATCGCCACCATCCACGGGCGCTTCAGGATGCGCGTGAAGTCGGGGAGCGTCAGCGTCAGGCCCATCCCGAACATCACGACGCCGAGCAGCCACGGCACCGCCTGCCCGAGCGGCGCGACGGCGCCGGGCAGCAGGAAGCCGATGACGCCGGCGACGATCACGAGGATGGGGAAGACCGTCACGGCGAGGCGCGCGGCGCGGTCGGCTGCGGGGGAGGCGACGTCGGGGACGCGTTCGATGGTGCTCATCCCTCTTGGTTATCAGATTTCTCCCGTGCACCGTGCGTTCTGCGCAGTCGCGAGGCCTGCGCGGCCGCGGAAGGTGGGCGGAATGATCGGTGGGTCGCGTTCCCTCGTCCGCACTCGTTCGCGCGCTAGCGTGGACCCGATCACCGACTCGAGGAGGCCAGATGCCGGACGTCGTCGACTTCGTGAACGTGTCGACCGAGGGGCTGGAGTCGTCGCCCGTGGCTGAGGCGCTCGCCGGGCTGCGCGCGAACGAGGCGCGGTACTTCAGGAACAAGTACGACCACACGTTCGAGGTCACGCCCGCCGATGAGGCACCCGACGTGATGGCCTACATCGAGCGGGTGCTCAAGGACGAGCGCGGGATCGAGATCGCCTCGCGCCCGCTCGAGGTGTCGGAGTTCGAGGTCGACGGCATCCGGTGGAGCTACGTGTTCTACGAGTCGGGGCTCTCGATCAATGTGCTGTACACGCTCGCCGAGGGCGGGAAGCGCGCCGTCGGGTTCAAGCTGTCGCAGGGCATGGATGTCCCGACCGAGCTCGCCGCGTTCAAGTTCGCTCGGCAGCGCTCCAAGCTGGCCGGCGAGATCCGTGGTTCGTACTTCGTGATCAAGGGCGAGTACTGAGCGCAGGCGCTCGTCCGCGGGGTCCGCGGGGCCGAGTGCGACCACCCGCCGCTGCCGATGGCTGTGGATGAGCGGACGGGCGGTCGCGCCCCGGGCCCTGGCTACTTCAGCTGGCCGCGCACCTCGCCGCCGGGGTACGTCGGCGTGTGCACGTTGACGTAATAGGCGCCCGGGTTGGCGCGCACGCCGTCGAGGATCGCGGGATCGGTGACGGTGGTGCAGTCGTCGACCTGGAACGAGGTCTCGGCCGGCACCTCGAGCGGGATGACCACGGGGCCCGGCTCGTCGCGCGGGCCGATGTGGATGTGCGCCGCGCCCGCCGGCTGCGTCAGCCCGACGACGTCGAGTGTGTAGCAGACCTGATCGCCGTCGATCGTGTAGGTGAACTTGCCGTGCGCGCCTCCTTCAGCGCCGGTCGTCTCCTGTCCGTTGTTGACGGGGATGGCCGGTGCGGCGTGGGCGGCCGCGGTGCCGGCGGCGAGGACCGCGACCGCGGTCGCGAGCGTGGCGCGAGTGAGGTGGTGCATGATGTGACGCCTCTTCCTTGTGGTCCACACCGCGGCGCGGGCGCGCCGCGGGCTCCCCCTGTGAACGGGACACGAGGCGGGCCGCGTCCGGGTTCAGAACCCGATCGCGGTCACTCGATCTCACCGGGGAGCAGCACCCGTGCGGCGACCACGTCGCCGATGTCGATCCGCTCGGCGCGCTGGACCGCGACCTTGATCGGGAGCAGGAAGCGGCCGTCCTTCGGCCACATCGCGGTGTCGAACTCGGTGTCGCCGATCGTGGCGATCACCGGCACCTGACCCCAGTAGATCAGGCCGCGCGCGGCCTGCTTTATGTCCTCCGAGACGTCCACCGGCAGGGGTGCGAACACGAACGGAGCCGGACCGCGCCACGAGATCAGCTCCGCCTCGAACTCCCATGCCATGCGGCCGAGGCTACTCGCGACGCCTCTGGACCGCTCGGGGCCGCCGCGCCAGACTGACGCCGGAGGTGATCCGCATGGCACGGACCGTGGTCTACGAGTTCGGCGTCTCGCTGGACGGGTACATCGCTGCCCCCGACGGGTCCATCGACTGGACCACGCCCGACGAGGAGGAGATGACGTTCCGCACGGCGCACACCGCCGAGCTCGACGCCCACCTGTGCGGGCGGCGGCTGTACCAGGACATGCTGCCCTGGGAGAAGGGCTTCACGTTCGGCGAGAGCGGGCCCGACTTCGCGCGCATCTGGCAGAACCTGCCTAAGGTCGTGTTCTCGGCGGCGGCACGCCGTACCTGCCGCACCTGGCCGGCCCGCTCGCGCTCGAGCTCGTCGAGTCCCGCGCCATCGGTCAGATCGTCTACCAGCGGCACCGGCGCATCCGGAGCTGACGGCGGCCCGCACGGCGTCCGACCGGCTCAGTCGCCGCGCCCGTGCTCGCGCTCGCGGCGCACCCGACGGCCGGACAGGCTCTCGATCGCGAATCGCAGATGCAGCGGGCGTGTACCGCCGGCCCACGGCACCACGCGTCCCGGGTCCGGGATGCGCGCGACCTCGTCATCGGCCATCACGGCGAGCGTGCCGTACGTCAGCACGCTCCAGCCGATGCCGCCGATCGGCTCGTGGTAGTCCACCTCGAAGGCCAGGGGGCCCTCGGCATCGGGGAGCGCGCTGAGCACGCCGTCGGTCGTGGTGCGGATGACGACGTCGCCCTCGTGCATCAGATAGCTCACGGGGATGATCTCCACCCGTCCGTCGCGGACGAAGCCCAGACGACCGACCGTCGCGGAGCGCAGCAGCTCTCGGCAGTCCTTCTCGCTCAGCGTGACGATCACCCTGCACCTCCGCTCGCGCGACGGCTCGCGCGCTCCGATGGTACGACCGCTGGGGTCGTGCGCCCAAGGCCCGGCCGCGCGCGCAGGGGAGGGCTCGCGGGTGCGAGGATCGAGGGGTGACCGCTCCGAAGTACCGCGAACTCGCCGAGATGCTGCGACAGCAGGTCTCACAGGCCCCGATCGGCGCACCGGCGCCGAGTGAGCGCCAGCTCGCCGAGGAGACGGGCGTCTCGCGGATGACCGCGCGCCGGGCGATCGATGAACTCGTCAAGGAGGGGCTGCTGACCCGCGAGGTGGGCCGCGGCACGTTTGTCGCCCGCCCGACCATCAGCGTGCCGCTGCAGCTGACGAGCTTCACCGACGACATGCGCGCACGAGGTCACGTGCCGTCGAGCCGCCTGCTCGAGCTGGCGGACCGGCCTGCGGACGCGAGGGTCGCGGGGGTGCTGGGGGTGGAGCAGGGCACGCCCGTCACGGTGCTCGCCCGCGTGCGGATGGCGGACGGCGTGCCCATGGCGATCGAGCGCAGCAGCCTGCGCGCCGACCGGTTCCCCGGCCTCGCCCGCTACGACTTCGAGAACGAGTCGCTGTACCGCGTCCTCTCGGAGGACTACGGCGCGCGGTTCGAGGCCGGGGAGCAGGTGATCCGGGCGGGCATCGTGCGGGACGAGGACGCCGAGATCCTGGAGATCCCGAGCGGCGCCCCCGTGCTCGAGCTCGTGCGCGTCTCGGTCTCGCGAGGCGAGGTGGTCGAGTGGACCACGTCGACCTACCCCGCCTCGCGGTTCGAGCTGTCCGCCCGGATCGCTCCGGTCACAGTTCGGGGATCTGAGCCTCGAAGCGCTCTACGAGTCCGCGATTGAACTCGTCGTTCCCCGGCATGTTGTGTCCGGAGGTGGGCAATGGGTGGGGAGTTTTCGGGAATGGTATAGCCCACTTGTTTCCGGCATGCCACACGCCGCAGCGGTCGCCGCGGTAGCGTCGGGTCGTCCGGCGCGCAACCCCTCGCATCGCCGCCCGCATCGTGCGTACGGTCGCGGCATGGCACTCGACACGATGCTCGCGGCAGATATCGAACAGCAGCTCAAGCCGATGGATGAGCGGGAGCGCGCGCAGTTCACGCTCGACCTCGTCGAGGTCGTCCACCGGTACGCGACCTCCGACGCGGTGGGCGAGGAGAAGGTGTCCGGGGAGGAGGGGATCGAGTCGGTCGTGGAGGCGGCGAGGCGCCATCTCGAGGCGGTCACGCGCGCCTCGGCCGACTGAGCCGGCACGTCGCTCGGTCGCCGGTCACGGGGGACCGGCGGCCGCGCGACGCGCGTCAGGCCGGGCGGCCCGGCCGCTCAGCCGCGCTCGAGCAGCGCCTGCAGGAGGGGGCCGGCGGTCTCGGCTCCGGAGACACCGGTCTCGACGAACACCGCCACGGCGAGATCGCCGTGTGTGCCCACCATCCAGCTGTGCGTCGGATACGCGCCCGCGTCATCCGGCTCGCCGTACTCCGCCGTCCCGGTCTTCGCGCCGACGGGCTCTCCGGGGATCGCCTGCAGGAACGGCGCGGAGCCCTCGGCGACGACAGCCCGCATCAGGTCCTGCAGGGCCGCGGCCTCGTCCGCCGTGAGCGGCTGCGCGGGCGCGGCCTCTCCCACCCGGTCGGCGATCAGGTGCGGCACGACCGTGTGGCCGGCCTGGATGGAGGCGGCGACCGTCGCCATCGCCAGCGGCGACGCGAGCACGCGCCCCTGACCGATGAGGTCGGCGGCCCACTCCGTCTCGCCCGTGGGCTCCGGCACCTGCCCGAGGAACGCGGGGTATCCGAGATCGATCTCGGCCCCGAGGCCCAGGCTCTCGGCCGCGGCGGCGAGCGCGTCCGCGTCGATCCGGTCCCGCGCGCCGATCAGCGCCGTGTTGCACGAGTTCGCGATCGCCGACCGGAACGAGATGTCGCCCGTCGCGCCCGCCGGGTAGTCGTCGTAGTTGTGGAACGTGTACCCGTCGACCGTGACGGATGCGGGGCAGCTCAGGACGTCGTCCGGCGCGACGCCCGCGCGCAGCAGCGCGAGCGCCGTGACGAGCTTGAACGTGGAGCCGGGGGCGTACTGGCCGGCCGTGGCGGCGTTGGCGCCGCCGTTGCCCTGGCCGTTCGCGGCCGCGAGGATCTCTCCGGTCGAGGGGCGGATCGCGACGATGGCGCTGTCGGGGGAGTCGGCGCCGCCCAGCCCCGACAGGATGCGCTCCGCGTCCGTCTGGAGCGCCCGGTCGAGGGTCAGCGCGAGGGGCTCGGCGGGCTCGCCCTCGAACGTGGCGATGCTGCGCCGGGCCGCATCCGGGTCGACCGCGTCGATATGGATCGTGGGCGTTCCGCGGAGCGTCGCGTCATGCGCCGCGAGGAGGCCGGCCAGTCCGACCTGGTCGCCGGGGCGCACCGCGCCGTCGGAAGCCTCGACGACCTCGGCCGTCGCCTCCCCGACGTAGCCGAGCAGCTCGCGCGCGAACGTGCGCGTGGGTGCGAGAGGGATCTGATCCGGGACCCGCAGCGCACCGGGGATGCCGGCGAAGTCCGGGCTCACGTGAGCCTGCTCCTCGCCCTCGCGCACCACGAGCGCCTCGACGAAGGCCTCGGGCCCCGCGCCCTCCGCCGCCGCACGGAAGGCGACCGGGTCGATGCTGACCGCGGCCGCGATCCGCTCCGCCGAGGCGCCCACCTCCTCGGCGGGGGTGTTGGCCTTGTCGAGGCCGTACCGGCCCACGGGGCGCATCGTGACGATGGGCTCGCCGGCGGCGTCCACCACATCGGCGCGGGGGCCGTGCTCGCGGCGGATCTCGATCCGCTCGTCCGGGGCGAGCTCGGGGAGGAAGGTCGACGGCGACCAGTCGACGACCCACTCCTGCTCGCGTTCGACGAGCCGGGCGGTCGTGTCGTAGGTCCACTCGCGGCCCTCGATGGTCCACGTCCAGTGCAGGGGGACGGCGGCCTCTGATCCGTCGCGTTCCAGCTCGTCCGCGACGACCTCGACGTCGTAGTCGGAGAGCGGCTCGACCTGCTGGGCGAAGTCGGCCGCGGCGTCCGGCTCGGCGAGCTCGACGCCGTCGAGGGTGTGCGCCGACAGGGCGGCCGCCAGGTCCGCGGCGGCGGCGCGCGCGGCGTCGCCGACGGCGTCGGTGCACGCCGCGAGGGGCAGCAACAGCAGCGGGAGGAGCATCACGGCGGCTGCGCGGCGGGACGAGACGGGCATGGATGTCCTTCCGAGCGAGCCGTGAGGTGCCCCGCCATACTGCCATGACGGCGCGGGCGCGGGGGCGGGTCCCGGGCACCCTCAGGCGTCGTCGGCGGCCTTCCGGGGAGTCATGAACCACTCCACGAACTTCTCCGCGCGGCCGTCGGGGGCGAGGTACACCTCCCAGAGGTTCACGTACCGCTGGTGCCCCGGGTAGTCGACGTGGCCCTTGATGATGCCGAGCCGGTCGTCCTCGATCAGCACTTCGAACGCGTACTCGGGCTCGACGGGCTCGTCGTCACCCCACATCTCGACGATGGCGTCGATCCCGCGCGTGGGCTCGGGGTCGTTCGGCCGGAACCAGTACTCGGCGTCGTCCGTGAAGATGGCGCGGACATCCGCCTCGTCCTTCGACTTCCAGGCCCGGAGGTAGCCGTCCAGCCATTCCTGTGCGCGTGACATGCCTCGATCTCCTTCGATCACGGCGGGCCGGCGCCCGCTCCTCGATGATCCCACCGCGGGCCCGGACGGGACAGGGGAGCGGCCGTGCTGCGCACGTCGGCCCTGGCCGGCGCGCGCCTCCGGGACGCGGCGACGGGCGCGGGGACAATGGGCGAGTGCCCATCATCGACAACGCCGTGTACGTCGCCGGACGTCGCATCGAGAACCCCGCCAGCCTCGAGGACACCTTCGAGCACATGCGGGACCGGAACGGCATGGCGTGGATCGGCCTCTTCCGGCCGACGACGGAGGAGATCCAGAAGGTCGCGCAGGAGTTCTCGCTGCACCCGCTCGCGGTCGAGGACGCGCTGTCGGGGCACCAGCGCGCGAAGCTCGAGCGGTACGGCGACACGCTGTTCGCGGTGCTGCTGCCGGCGCGGTACGTCGAGTCGCGGGAGACCGTCGAGCTCGGCGAGCTGCACGTGTTCGTGGGCCCGGACTTCGTGGTCACCATCCGGCATGCCGAGTCGCCGGACCTCGCCCGCGTGCGCAAGCGCATGGAGGCCGTCCCCGACTTGCTCGCGCTGGGCCCGGAGGCCGTGCTGTACGCGATCCTCGACGAGGTGGTCGACGAGTACGAGCCGGTCGCGGGCGGCCTGCAGAACGACATCGACGAGATCGAGGACCTGCTCTTCAGCGACGACGGCGCCGAGCTGTCCCGCCGGATCTACGAGCTCTCGCGCGAGGTGATCGGCTTCCAGCGGGCGGTCGATCCGCTCAGCACCATGCTGGAGTCGCTCCTGCGCGGCGCCGACCGGTACGGGGTAGACATCGAACTGCAGCGGTCGCTGCGCGACGTGCTGGACCACACCATCCGGATCGCGCACCGGCTGGCGTCGTACCGCGCCATCCTCGACAACGCGCTCACGGTGAACTCGACTCTCGTCACACGACGGCAGACCGAGACCGCGCTCGCCCAGAACGAGCAGGTGAAGCGGATCTCCGGCTGGGCCGCGATCCTGTTCGGCCCGAGCATCGTGGCGGGCGTGTACGGGATGAACTTCGAGCACATGCCCGAACTGGAATGGGTGTGGGGTTACCCGATGGCGCTGGCGCTCATGACCGTGACCGCCGTGGGGCTGTACACGGTGTTCAAGTGGCGCAAGTGGATGTGACGGCGCGCGGGACCGTGCTCGCGCCTCAGAGCGCGCCGGCCACGACGAGGGCGTCGCGGAGACGCTCGGCGTAGGCGCGGTGCCCCTCCGCGGTGAGATGGACGCGGTCGGGGCCCACCGGCAGGTCCCAGTCGAGGGTCGACACGTACGCCAGGCCGCGGGCCTCCGCCGCGTCGGCCAGGACGCCGTCCACGGCGGCCTCTCCCTCGCGCCCCGGCACGTCCACGGGGCCGACGACCACCACGCGATCCACCGCCCGGGCGGCGTCGAGCACGGCCGAGGCCGCCCGCTCGAGCGTGGCCGGCTGGGCGTAGACGTCGTTGAGCCCGCCCTGGATCACCAGGGTCCGATCCACCTCGGCGACCGCGCGGTCGATGCGGTCGCGGAACGAGTTCGGGCCGCACCCGCCGGTGTTCACGTAGCCCGTGAACGCGATCGCGTCCAGCTCGACCGTCAGACCGGGCTCGAGCGCGGGCAGCGCGTCGGTCCAGCGGCGGCCGCGATCGCGCAGCGAGTCCCCGGCCGAGTAGGAGTCGCCCAGCACGGTGAGCTCGCGGTCGCCCGCTCCCAGGCGCTCGATCTCGCCGAAGCGCTGCTGGTATGCGCGGATGTCGTCGCAGCCCGGGGGAGCGTCCTCCGCGCGCGTCAGCGACACGGCAGCCACCGCGCCGCCCGCGGCGAGAGCGCTCGCCGCGAGGACGGCGGCGAGGATCCGGCGATGACGCATCCGCTCAGTCTGGCGCGCCGATCCTGCCCGGACCCTGGACGCCGCCGCCCGCACCCCGCGCGGTCACTCCTCGGAGATCTGCTCGACGGTCTCGCCCGTCTCGGTCGCCTCGAGATTGCGTGCCACATCGGCCTGGCTGATGATGCCGACCAGCTGGTGGTCCTCGATCACCGGCAGGCGGCGCACCTGGTGCTGCTCCATGAGCGTGAGCGCGTCGCGGACGTCGGCGCCCGCATCCACCCAGACCGGCGTTCCCTCGCCGAGCGAGCCCGCCGTGTCCGTGCGGGGGTCCCCGCCCTTCGCGAGGCACTTCACGACGATGTCGCGGTCGGTGAGCATGCCCTTCAGCCTGCCGTCCTCGCCGCAGATCGGCAGCGCACCCACGTCGAGGTCCGCCAGCAGCATCGCCGCGTCCACGAGCGTGTCGTTCTCGCCGATGCAGCGGGGGTCGGGGGTCATGATGTCGCGTGCGGTGGTCATGGCGTTCGTCCTCTCTCGTGCGGTGGTCCCGGATGATCCGGGCGTGCAGTCGACGCTAGGAGGGGCCGGCAGGATGCGCCTCCGCCTTGACAGCGGCGCGGCGGGGGCGTAACCCTACGGCGCGGGCGGCGCCTCGTCCCCGCCGCCCAGGTGCCGGCCGAGCAGCAGGACCGCGACGCCCGCGAGCATCAGCACCAGCATCGCGGCGCGCAGCCCGGCCCCGTCGGCGATCGCGCCCACGAGGGGGCTCGTGCCGAGGAAGTCGAGCCCGCATGAGCCAGCTCACGATCATCACGCCCGTGCCCTCCGCGAGTCCGGGGACACGCGAGGCCGCCGTGAGCGCGCTGGGGACGAGCGTCGCGCAGCTGAGGCCGACGGCCGCCAGGCCCGCGAAGAACAGCCCGGACTGACCGCTGACGATCCCCAGGCCGCCCGCGGCGACGAGGGCGCCCCCGAGCGCGCGACCGCCGCCCTTCCGAATCGGTGGATGAGCGCATCCCCCGTGAACCTGCCGATGCACTGGCTCCCGATCACGACCGTGAAGGCGATGCCTGCCGCGCCCGCCTCCACGCCGCCGAGCTCGACCGCCGACAGCGCCGCCCAGTTGTTCGCGACGTCCTCGAGCATCGTGCCCGCGACCGCGATGACGACCAGCGGCAGCACGGCGCGCAGCACGGGAGCCCATCGTCGCAGGCGGCGGTCGGCGTGCGGCGGGGCCTCGCCGTTCGGCGCGTCCATCGGGCCGACCAGCCATGCGCCGACGCCGACCGCGACCACGCCGACGACCCCGGCCGGCACGAGGTGCACCCACATGTCGACGCCCGAGGCGGCGGCCGCGGTCGCGACCGCCCCGCCGGCGACGCCGCCCAGGCTCCACAGCGCGTGCATCGAGGAGAGGACCGGTCGGCCGGCACGCGTCTGGGCCCGGAGGCTCACGACGTTCTGCGCGACGTCGACCACGGCGTCCGCGAAGCCCGCCGCGAACAGGCAGAGGGCCAGGAGCGCTCCCGTCGGCGCCCAGGCGGCCGCGGCCACGGCAGCGGCCAGCACCGACGTCAGGGCGACGCACACCGGCAGCGGGCCGAAGCGGCGGATCGCCGTTGCCGGCGAACAGCAGGCCGGTGCCCGCGACCTGCCGGCGGGAGGAGGGCATTCGAGAGGAGATCACGCTCGGCCTGCGCGAGCTGGAGGAGTACGGTGCGATCCGCCGCATCCGGGGCGGCGCGGAGCCGGCGCCGCGGCGGGGCTCGCCCTATCCGTTCGACGTGCGCGCGGGCTCGGATCGGGCCGCCAAGCAGGCCCTCGCGGAGGCGGCGGCGCAGCTCGTCCCGGAGCGCGCGACGGTCGCGATCGACAACGGCACGACCGCGCTGGCCGTGGCCGACCGGCTCGCCGGGCGCGACCTGACCGCGATGGCGCTCTCCCTGCACGCGGCAGCCGCGCTCGCGCGCCATGCCGGCGTCGAGGTGATCGTGCCGGGCGGACCGGTCGCGCAGGACGATCTGTCGTTCCACGGTCCGGGCGCCGCGGAGGCGGTCCGGGCCATGCGATTCGACGTCGCCGTTCTCGGGGCTTGCGCAGCCGATCCGGAGGCGGGGCTGACGGTCGCCGGATGGGGCGACGCGCAGGTCAAGCGGGCGCTCCTCGAGACGGCGCGCCGCGTCGTGCTCGTCGCGACCGCCGACAAGTTCACCCGCACGGCGGCGCACCGTTTCGGGGCGCTCGCCGACCTGGACACGGTCGTGACCACGCAGGACGCGCCCGCGGACGTGGTGCATCTCCTGCGCGACCGCGGCGTCGAGGTGGTCACCGTGCCGTGCCCGAGAGCCCCTGAGCCGCGGCCCACGCCGCTGCGCGGCGGGCGTACGATGGCGGGCGTGAGTTCGCCCGAAGACGACGCCGTCGCCCCCGCCGCCGCGCCTCAGGCGCGAGCCGAGGCCGGGGCGGCGGAGCTCCTGTCCCTCGCCGCCCTGCCGCTCGTGCCGCTGGGCGAGGACGCCGCCGGCCTGTGCGTCGACGGCGTCTGCCGCCTGCCCGACTGACCGCCGCGGCTCAGCGGTCCGGGCCCAGCCGTCCGGCTCAGTGGCCGGCCGCGAGCTCGCCGGGCTGGTCCGCGGGCTTGCGCACGAAGAACGCCGCGCCCACCGCGATGATCGCCACGATCGCCGAGAACAGGAACGCCGCGCGCGCCCCCGCCGCCCCAGCGGCGAGCTCGGCCACGCCCGCCGCCTCGCGCGAGGCCGCCACCGACGCCATGGTCGTGATGAGCACCGCGACGCCGGCGGCGCCCGCGACCTGCTGAAGCGTGTTCAGCACCGCGGAGCCGTGCGAGTAGAGCCGCGGCTGCAGCGAGCCGAGCGAGGCGGAGAACAGCGGCGTGAACGACATGGCCATGCCGATCGACATCGTGACCTGCGCGATCACGAGGGCGAACACGGGGGTCGACTCGGTCAGCGTCGCGTAGAACACCATCACGCCGGCCACCAGGATCGTGCCCGGGATCAGCAGGATGCGCGCGCCCCGCGCGTCGTAGATGCGGCCGATGACCGGTCCGAGCAGACCCATCATGACGGCGCCGGGAAGCACGACCAGGCCGGCCTCCGTGGCGGTCAGGCCCGCGACGTCCTGCATGTACAGCGGCAGGGCGGTGAACGTGCCGAACATCGCGAGCGACAGGATGCCCATCACGACGATCGCCATCGTGAAGTTGCGCGACAGGAACACGCGCAGGTCCAGCAGCGCGTCGTCGACCCGCTGCAGACGCAGCTGCCGCCAGATGAACAGCGCGAGCACCACGACGGCGGCCGCGATGATGCCGCCGGCCATGCCCGCGGGCAGGGCCTGGGCGCCGCCGTGCGAGCCGCCGCCCATCTGGCTGAGGCCGAACACGATGCCGCCGAACGACAGGGCCGACAGGCCGACCGACAGCAGGTCGAGCGGCGCCTTCGACGTCTCGCCCAGGTTGGTCAGCAGCTTCGCGCCGATCGCCAGGGCGACGACCGCGATGGGCAGCACGACGCCGAAGATCCAGCGCCAGCTCGCCACGTCGAGCAGCACGCCCGCCAGGGTCGGGCCGATCGCGGGGGCGAGCGAGATGACGATGCCGACGCGGCCCATGATGCGGCCGCGCGCGTGCGCCGGCACGACCCGCATGACGGTCGTCATGAGGAGCGGCATCGCGATCGCGGTGCCGGCCGCCTGCACGATGCGGCCGATCAGCAGCATGGTGAAGCCCGGGGCGACGAGGCAGATCAGCGTCCCGGCCGTGAACAGCGCCATCGCGAGCAGGAACGCCTGCCGGGTGGTCAGCCGCTGGAACAGGAAGCCCGTCGTCGGGATGACGACGGCCATGGTGAGCATGAACGCGCTCGTCAGCCACTGGCCCAGCTCGGGCGGGACGCCGAGATCGACGTTCAGGTGCGGGATCGCGATGCTCATCGTGGTCTCGTTGAGGATCGCGACGAACGCCGCGATCAGCAGCAGCCAGATGACCCGCATGCCCTTCGGGTCCACCTCGGGCTGGCGGGGGATCGAGCCGGTGCTCGGGGCGGTCTCGGTGGCGGTCATCGTGCTCCTCGGCGGAAAGGACGGATCATCCCCGCGTGTCGGCGGCCGGGGCGGCGAGCGAAGGCTCGGACGGGCGGCCGCGAGGGGGTGAACCACGCGAGGGCCGCCGGACTCTCAAGCGTAACCGCGGGGTCCGACATCCCATTCCCGCCTGGCGAGAGAATTCTCCGGGGCGTCACCGGACCGTCCTGGACCGGCCGGTGCGTCGGCGGCCGTCATTAGGCTGACCGCATGAGCATGGCGATGCGCGGGGGCGGAGGGCATCGCCCGGGCGGCTTCGGGCGCATGGACGAGGACGCGCTGCGCCGGCAGAACGCCGAGGCGCCGCGCGTGCCGGATCTGCGCCGGCGCGTGTTCGCGCTCTTCCGTCCGTACCGCGCGCGGATCGCCGCGACCATGGGCCTCGTCGTCCTGGGCGCGGCGCTCGGCGCCGTCCCGCCCCTGGTCATCCAGCGCATCTTCGACGACGCGCTGTTCCCGACCGACGGCGGACCGGTCCAGCTGCCGCTGCTCGTCCGGCTGGTGCTGCTCATGATCGGGCTGTACGTCGCGAGCGCCCTCGTGGGCGTGGCGCAGACCTGGTTCACCTCGAACGTCGGCAACCGCGTCACGGGCGACCTCCGGGTCCGCATGTTCGAGCACCTGCAGCGGATGGAGCTGGGCTTCTTCACCCGCACGAAGACCGGCGTCATCCAGTCGCGCCTGCAGAACGACGTGGGCGGCGTCTCGGGCGTCCTGACCAACACGGTCGCGAGCATCCTGGGCAACACGGTCACGGTCGTCGCGTCGCTCGTGGCGATGATCCTGATCGACTGGCGGCTCACGCTGATCGCGGTGGTGCTGATGCCGATCCTGGTGCTCGTGCAGCGGCGCGTCGGGCAGATCCGCGCCAGGATCGCGGCGCAGACGCAGCAGTCGCTGTCGGAGCTGACCGCGATCACGCAGGAGACGCTGAGCGTCTCGGGCATCCTGCTGTCGAAGTCGTTCAACCGGCAGCGCACCGAGTCGGCGCGGTACGCGGAGGAGAACGCCAACCAGATCCGCCTGCAGGTGCGCCAGGCGATGAGCGGGCAGGGCTTCTTCGCCGTGGTGCACGTGCTGATGGCGAGCGTCCCGGCGGTGATCTACCTGGTGGGCGGGTTCCTGCTGGCCGGCGACGCGGGGCTCGTGACGGCAGGGACGATCGTGGCCTTCACGACCGTGCAGGCGCGGCTGCTGCAGCCGCTGATCGGGCTGATGCGCGTCGCGCTCGACGTCCAGACCTCCGCGGCGCTGTTCGCCCGCATCTTCGAGTACCTCGATCTGCGGCCCGCGATCACCGACGCGCCCGACGCCATCCCGGTGACGGAGGCGCCCGGGCCGATCGGGCGGATCGAGTTCCGCGACGTCACGTTCCGCTACCCGGATGCGGCCCCCGACTCGCGCCCCACGCTCGACGGCGTCTCGTTCACGGTCGAGCCGGGCCAGCAGGTCGCTTTCGTCGGCCCGAGCGGCGCGGGCAAGACCACCGTGCTGTACCTGACCCCGCGGCTGTACGAGGCGTCGTCGGGGCAGGTGCTCTTCGCGGGAGAGGACGTGCGGCGCCTGCGGCACGAGTCGATCATCGACCACGTGGGCATCGTGTCGCAGGAGACGTACCTCTTCCACGCGACGATCCGCGAGAACCTCGCCTACGCGCGGCCGGACGCGACAGACGCCGAGATCGAGGAGGCGTGCCGCAAGGCGAACATCCACCACATCATCGCGGGCTTCGAGCACGGCTACGACACCGTGGTGGGCGAGCGCGGCTACCGCCTCTCGGGCGGCGAGAAGCAGCGCATCGCGATCGCGCGCGTGCTGCTCAAGGACCCGCCCGTGCTGCTGCTCGACGAGGCGACGAGCGCGCTCGACACCGTGTCCGAGCGCATCGTGCAGGAGGCCCTCGAAACGGCGGCCGCGGGCCGGACGACCCTCTCGATCGCGCACCGCCTGTCGACCGTGATCGACGCCGATGTGATCCACGTGGTCGAGGCGGGGCGGATCGTCGAGTCCGGCACGCACGCCGAGCTGGTGGCGCGCGGCGGTCTGTACGCCGAGCTCGCCGAGGAGCAGCTCGCGGCGAACCGCGTGCTCGAGGCCGAGGCCGAATCGGAGGAGGGCCGCGACCCCGCGCTGCGCGCGCGCCGCGCCGACCGCCCGCCGGCCGACGAGCACGCACCGGCCGAGCCCGTCACGCTGCTGGAGTCGCCCGCGCCTCTTCCCGAGCCCTAGGTGGCGAGGGACTCGGACAGCTCGGCGGCGAAGTCGCGGATGAGGGCGCGGGAGGAGTCCTGGGACATGGCGGTGAGGCGGGGGACGTCCATCCGCAGGATCTGGCCGATGCGGGCCCGAACCGCCGCCTCGGGGCCCTCGCGGCGCAGCACGTCGACGCCGTCGCGCAGGGCGTCGAGCGCCGCGGCCAGCACGTCGGGGTCCGCCTCGTGCTGGGTGATGGACGTGCCCTCGGCGCGCACGCGCCAGTGCACCACGGGCTCCGGGATGGTGTCGATCGCGCGTGCGCGCGCGTACATGGCCTGCGTGACAGCCTGATCCTCGTACAGCCCCTGCGGGAACCGCAGGCCCTCCCACAGCTCGGCGCGGCTGGCTTTGGACCAGGCGACGATGTTGCCCGTCACCTCGGGGTGCTCGGCCAGCGTCACGCCCGTGCGCGCCGGGGACGTGGACGCCACGACCCACGGCTGGACGGGGGAGGGCGCGTACCCGCCGCCCGGCTGCGGGCGCAGGCGCGCATAGGCGCCGACGGCGACGTCGCTGCCGGAGCGCTTGAGGGACCCGACCAGGAGCTCCAGCGCGCGCGGGAGCATGACGTCGTCGGCGTCGAGGAAGCCGACGTAGGGCGTGTCCACCAGCTCGAGGCCCGTGTTGCGGGCGGCCCCGAGACCGCGCCGGGACGGATGGGGCGCGAGCCGGAACCGCTCGTCGCGCCCCGCGAACCGCGCGAAGACGGCGCCGGTCTCATCCGTCGAGCCGTCGTCGACCAGGACGGCGCGCCACGCGTCCAGGGTCTGCGCCTGCAGCGACGCGAGCGCCTCGGCGGCGTAGAGCGCGACGTCCCACCCGGGCACGATGACGGTGATCAGCGGGTCGGAGGTCACCTCGCGATCCTACGGCCGCGCGGCGCGCGCGGGGCGGGTGGGGAGCCGAGCTGCGGACGGGCGCGGCGACGCCAGGAGAGGAGATCTGCACGGCTCAGGAGGAATCCCGGCCGGAAGCTCCGGGATCCGGTAGATCTCCTCGGTCCAGGGCCGGATCAGGATCCGCGCACGGCGGCGACGGACGCGGCGATCGCCTCGGCGACCGGGCCGAGCGGCGCCCGGTGCGAATGCGCGAGGGTGATCCGCACGGCGGTCTGCGCGACCTCGGGATCCACGCCCATAGCGAGCAGCACGTGCGAGGGGTCCGAGCTGCCCGCCGCGCACGCCGAGCCGCTCGACGACACGACGCCGCGGCGCTCCAGCTCGAGCAGGACGGCCTCGCCGCTCGTCCCCGCGAAGGTGAAGCTCGCGGTGCCGGGCAGGCGGCGGGTCGGGTGGCCGGTGAGGCGGGCCGACGGGACGAGCGCGAGCACGCGGGCGACGAGCTCGTCGCGCTGCCCGGCGACGCGGGCCGCGTTCGCGGCGCGCTCGGTCTCGGCCAGCTCGAGCGCCGTGGCCAGCGCGACGGCCCCCGCGACCGACTCCGTGCCGCTGCGGCGGCCGCGCTCCTGCCCGCCGCCGTGCAGCAGCGGCTCGAGCGGGATCCGGCCCCGGATGGCGAGCAGGCCGGTGCCCTTGGGGGCGCCCAGCTTGTGACCGGCGATCGTGAGCGCGTCCACCGGCAGCCCGGCCAGGGGCAGCCACCCGGCCGCCTGCACCGCGTCGGTGTGGAAGACCGTCCCGGGCGCGGCGGCGCGCAGCGCCGGGAGGTCCTGGACCGTGCCGACCTCGTTGTTCGCGAGCGCGACCGTCACGAGCGCCGTGTCGTCTCGGACGGCCCCGGCCAGCGCGTCCGGATCCACCAGGCCGTCGCCGTCCACGGGCACGTGCGCGACCTGGAAGCCGTGCACGCGGCGCAGGTGCTCGGCGGAGGCCAGGATCGACTCGTGCTCGATCGGGGACGTGACGATGTGGCGGGCCCCGCGGTCGAGCATCGCGGCGATCGCGACGCCCTTCACCGCGAGGTTGTTGGCCTCCGTCCCGCCCGACGTGAAGACGATGTCGCCGCGGCGCATGCCGAGCACGCGGGCGACGCGCGCGCGGGCGTCGTCGAGGGCGGCCGCGCCACGCTCGCCGACCGTGTGGTGGCTGGACGGGTTCCCGAATTCGCCCGTGAGGTACGGCGCCATGGCCTCGAGCACCTCGCGCCGCACGGGCGTGGTGGCCGCGTGGTCCAGGTACAGGGCGTCGAGGTGCGGCACGTCAGTCGCCGATCTCGACGTCGAGGCCCAGGTCCAGGGCCGGCGCGGAGTGGGTGAGCGCGCCGACCGAGATCACGTCGACGCCCGTCTCGGCGATCGCGCGCACGGTGTCCAGCGTCACGCCGCCCGAGGCCTCGACGACCGCGCGGCCCGCGATCAGGTCGACGCCGCGCCTCAGGTCGTCGAGCGCGAAGTTGTCCAGCATGACCGTGTGCGCGCCCGCAGCCAGGACCGGCTCGATCTGGTCGAGCCTGTCGACCTCCACCTCGACGTGCGTGGTGTGGGGCAGGCGCGCGATGCCCGCGCGCAGCGCGTTCGTGAGGGCGGCGGCGCAGTCGGCGCCCTTCGCACCCGCCGCGAGCACGGCGAGGTGGTTGTCCTTCGCCATCACGGCGTCCGACAGCGAGTGACGGTGGTTGAAGCCGCCGCCCGAGCGCACGGCGTGCCGCTCGAACGCCCGCAGCCCCGGGGTGGTCTTGCGGGTGTCGACGATGCGCGCGCCGGTGTTCGCCACGGCCGCGACGTACTGCGCGGTCAGGGTCGCGATGCCCGACATCCGCTGCGCGAAGTTCAACCCCACGCGCTCGGCGGTCAGGACGGCGCGCGCCGGGCCCTTCACGACCGCGAGCACCGCGCCCGCGTCGAACGTCTCGCCGTCCCGCGCGCTCACGTCGACCCGGATGGCCGGGTCCGTGAGGCGGAAGGCGGCCGCGAAGACCGCTCCGCCGCTGAACACGCCGGCCTCCCGGGCGACGAGCTCGGCCCGTGCGGTCGCCTCGGCGGGAAGGAACGCCTGCGCGGTGAGGTCGCCCCAGGGTGCGTCCTCCTCGAGCGCCGCGCCGACGACGCGGTCGATGGTCTGCGGGGTCAGCATGCGGCTCCTGCCGGCGTGAGGTCGTAGGCGGGATCGGCGGCTCGGGACTCGACCGGGGGATGCGCCCCGCCCGAGAGCCGCGGCTCGTCGGATCGGAAGTGGGCGCCGACGGATCGGGTCCGCGCGCTCGCCGCGGCGATGGTCGCCGCGGCCACGAGAAGCATGCCGGCGTCCTCATGCTCGGCGACCGTGCGCGGGGTCGTGGCGTCGCGGCGCCACGCCGCCACGACCGCGCCCGCGCGCGCCAGCCCCGCCTCGTCGCGGACCAGACCGACGTGCTCCCACATCAGCGCGCGCAGGGCGGCGCGCGTGAACGGCGGCGCATCGGCGGCCGCGGCGACCGGTTCGGCGGCGGCCGCCGTCGGCTCGGGGCCCGGCCAGCCGGACCGCCGCCGGCCGCGCTCGGCGATCGCGATCGCGGCGCGCGCCCCGAACACGGCGCCCTCCAGCAGCGAATTGGACGCGAGGCGGTTCGCGCCGTGGACGCCGGTGCGCGCGGTCTCGCCGACCGCGTAGAGCCCCCGGAGCGTCGTGCGACCCTCCAGGTCCGTGCGCACGCCGCCCATGAGGTAGTGCGCCGCGGGCGTCACCGGAATGGGTTCGGACGCCCAGTCGAGGCCGCGCGCCCGCACGGCCGCATCGATCGAGGGGAAGCGGGTGCGCAGCGGGTCGGCGCCGAGCGCCGTGGCGTCCAGGCGCACGGGACGGCCGCCCTGCGCCGCCATCCGGTTCGCGATCGCGCGGGCGACGACGTCGCGCGGCGCGAGCTCGCCGTCCGGATGCGCGTCGAACGCGAAGCGCCGCCCGTCGTCGTCGATCAGCACCGCGCCCTCGCCGCGCACGGCCTCCGAGATCAGGAACGGATCGCCGGGGGCCGGCCCGTCGGCGATCAGCACCGTCGGGTGGAACTGCACGAACTCCAGGTCGGCCACGGCGGCGCCCGCGCGCAGGGCCGCGGCGATGCCGTCCCCCGTGGCGACGGCCGGGTTGGTGGTGCGGGCGTACAGCATGCCCGCGCCTCCCGTGGCCAGCACCACGGCGTCGGCGGACAGCACCGCGTCGCGGCCGTCGATGCGGACGCGCGCGCCCGTCACGGCGCCCGTGCGCCCGATCGCGAGGTCGAGCAGGAACGCGTGCTCGACGATGCGGATGCCCATCCGGCGCGCGGTGCGCAGCAGCGCCGTCTCGATCGCGAGGCCCGTGGCGTCGCCGCCGGCGTGCAGGATGCGCGGGAACGAGTGCGCGGCCTCCAGGCCGTGCTGCAGGCGACCGGAGGCGTCGCGGTCGAACTCGACGCCGCAGCGGGCGAGCTCGCCGATCCGCTCCGGGCCCTCCTGGACGAGCACGCGCACGGCGTCCTCGTCGCACAGGCCCGCGCCCGCCGCGAGCGTGTCGGCGACGTGGTCCTCGAGGCGGTCCTCGGGCATCACCACGCCCGCGATGCCGCCCTGGGCGTGCCGCGTGGAGCCCTGATCCGCGGAGCCCTTGGTGACGAGCGTGACGTCGACGCCCCGATGCGCGGCGTGGACCGCGCAGAACAGGCCGGCGATCCCGCTGCCGACGATCAGCGCGCGCGTCATGTCAGGCCGTCCGGGCGGGCGTCGCTGACGCGGGCTTCGCGGCGAGCATCCGCTCCAGCGCGACCCGCGCGGGCGCCGCGACCTCGTCCGCCACCGTGATCCGGTTCACGACGCGGCCGGCCACGAGCTCCTCGAGCGTCCACGCGAGATAGCCCGGGTGGATCCGGTACATCGTGGAGCAGGGGCACACCACGGGGTCGAGGCAGAGGATCGTGTGCTGCGGGTGCTGCGCCGCGAGGCGCTGGACCAGGTTGATCTCGGTGCCGATCGCGAACGTCGTGGGCGCGGTCGCGCTCTCGATCGCGCGCCGGATGACGTCGGTCGAGCCGGCCTCGTCGGCCGCGTCGACGACGGGCATCGGGCACTCGGGGTGCACGATGACGCGCACGCCGGGGTGCTCGGCGCGCGCCCTGTCGATCTGGTCGACAGTGAACCGCCGGTGCACCGAGCAGAAGCCGTGCCACAGGATCACGCGCGCATCGCGCAGGTCCTGCTCGGACGAGCCGCCGAGCGGGCGATGGGGGTTCCACATGGGCATCTGCTCGAGCGGCACGCCCATGGCCTTGGCGGTGTTGCGCCCCAGGTGCTGGTCGGGGAAGAACAGCACGCGGCGCCCGCGCGCGAACGCCCACTCCAGCACGGTGCGCGCGTTGGACGATGTGCAGACGATGCCGCCGTGGCGGCCCACGAAGCCCTTGATCGCCGCCGAGGAGTTCATGTAGGTGACCGGGATCACCGGCAGGAGGCCGTCGGCGTCGGGCTCGTCCAGCGCGCCGTAGACGTCCTCGAGCTGCTCCCAGCACTCCTCGACCTGGTCGATGTCGGCCATGTCCGCCATCGAGCAGCCCGCCGCGAGGTTGGGCAGGATGACCGCCTGGTCGGGGCCCGACAGCAGGTCGGCGGTCTCGGCCATGAAATGCACGCCGCAGAACACGATCGCCTCGGCCTCGGGGTGGGCCTTGGCGGCGTTCGCGAGCTGGAACGAGTCGCCCACGTAGTCGGCGTGCCGAACGACCTCGTCGCGCTGGTAGAAGTGGCCGAGCACCACGACGCGGTCGCCGAGGGTCTCCTTGGCCGCGCGGATGCGCGCGTGCAGCTCGTCCTCGGACGCCTCGCGATACGCGGCGGGCAGCTCGCCCTGGCGCGGCGACCCGGTGGGGATCACGTCGCCCATCGAGGCGCCGGGGCCGTAGCCGGGGACCGTGTCGAAGGTCCAGGGCGTGGCCGCGAGGTCCGTCGAGCACGTGCTGCCCGCGGCGGTGCCGGCCACGATCGCCTGGATGCCGTGGTCCACGGACGCATCGACGGCGGGGCGCGGCGCGAGGGTCAGGGGAGAGGCGGCCATGTGAGCCCTCGCCTTCTGGTCGAAACGACACTTACTGTCGCGCCCAGATTAAGTCACATTGACCAGAACCGCAATTTCGATCACTTTCCGCTCACGCCCCGGCGTGGAGCCGCGGCTTCGACTCGCTTCGCTCGCACGGCGGTCGATGGCCAACCCGTGGTCGTTGAGCGGAGGCGCGCCAGCGCCGAAGTCGAAACGTGGCCGGATCGTCCCGGCCGGCTGGGGAGGTTCGGCGTCGTTTCGACTCCTCGCTGGCGCTCGTCGCTCAACGACCGGGGGTGAGGGTCGGCAGCAACTCCCTGCATCTACGGTCGTGCGAGCAAAGCGAGCGTGCGAGGCGCTTCTAGAAAGACTCAGCTTCCGCGTTGTAGCGGTAGAGGCGGGCGGGGCGGTGCTTGCCGGTGCGGAAGGACTCGGTGGGCACGAGCGCCTCGGAGCCCTCGAGCAGGCGGCGGAAGTTGGAGGGGTCGAGCCGGCGGCCGAGCACGGACTCGTACACCTCGCGCAGCTCTGTGAGCGTGAACTCGTCGGGCAGCAGGCCCGCCGCGATGCGGCTGTAGCCCACCTTGTTCCGCAGGCGCCACAGCGCGTACTCGGCGATCCGGTTGTGGTCGAACGCGAGCGCCGGCAGGTCGTCGACGTCGAACCACTCGACGTTCTCGGGCGCGCCGACGACCGAGCGCTGCGCGTCCACGAGGTCGGAGCGCAGCAGCGCCCAGTACACGACCGAGACGACCCGCGTCGGGGAGCGGTCGACGTCGCCGAACGTGTACAGCTGCTCCAGGTAGCTGGGCGTGAGCGCGGTGGTCTCGGCGAGCGTGCGCGACGCGGCCTCGCCGAGGCCCTCGGCCACGTCCAGCCAGCCGCCGGGCAGCGCCCACATGCCCTCGAACGGGTCGCGCGTGCGTCGCACCAGGGGGATCATCAGCCGATCCGAGTCGGGATCGGGGCGGAGCGAGAAGATCACGGTCGACACGGCCACCCGGATCTCGTCGCCCGAGGCGGTCGCGCCCCGCTCCTGATCCTGCGCATCCGGCGTCCTGCTCACCCCTCGAGCCTATGCGGTCGAGGTCGCCCGCCCGGGAGGCGCAACCCGGATAGGATCGCTCGCAGTGGCACGGGGTGTCCCCACCGGGGGACTGAGATCACACCCGTATCGACCTGATCTCGTTAGTACGAGCGGAGGGATGTCGCTGATGAGTGACGTGTATCTGTCGTCCGGTCCGGATGCGGGAGCCGTGCTGGCACGGCTGCGCGAGGACGCACCGCTGGTGCAGTGCATCACCAACTCCGTGGTGGTGAACTTCACCGCCAACGCGCTGCTGGCCGCGGGGGCGTCGCCGGTCATGGCGGACGTCCCGGGCGAGGCGCGCGAGTGCGCGCGCGTCGCGTCGGCGCTGCTGGTGAACCTGGGCACGCCGCGCGCCGAGCAGCGCGAGGCCATGCGCGAGGCGGTCGCGGCCGCCGGAGCCGCGGGCACGCCGTGGGTGCTCGACCCCGTCGGCGTGGGCGCGCTGTCCCTGCGCACGGACTTCGCGCGCGAGCTGCTCGCCGACGGCCCGGCGGTCATCCGCGGGAACGCGTCCGAGATCCTCGCGCTCGCCGGCGCGGGCGGACGCGGCCGCGGCGTCGACGCCGCCGACGACGTCGAGCAGACGGCGGGAATCGCGCGCGAGCTGGCGCGGAGCACCGGCGCGGTCGTCGCCGTGTCCGGACCCGTGGACCTGATCGCGGACGGCGGCCGGGTCGTCCGGGTCCACGGCGGCGATCCGCTCCTCACCCGGGTCACGGGCGCCGGATGCGCGCTCGGCGCGATCGTGGGCGCGGCCGTCGCGGCCGCCGGCGGCGACGCCTTCGCGGGGGCGGTCGCCGCGCACGTGCTCTACGCGGAGGCCGCGGAGCGCGCGGCCGCCGTCGCGCCGGCCCCGGGCGGCTTCGCGGTCGCGCTGCTGGATGCGCTGGCCACGGTCGAGCCCGCCGCCCTCGCGGGCCGCGAGCCGCTCCTCGCCGGAGCCGGAGCGTGAGCCGCGCGCTCGACCTGTGCACGTACGTCGTCGCCGACGTCGCCACGATCCTCTCCCGAGCCGGGCGCGATCTGGCGGCCGTCGCGGACGTCGTGCGCCGGGCGGTCGACGGCGGCGCGACGATCGTGCAGGTGCGCGGCAAGGAGCTCGGGGGAGCGGAGCTGCTCGACGTCGTCGAGCGCTCCGCCGAGGCGGTGGCCGGGCGCGCCGCGCTCGTGGTGGACGACCGGGTGGATGTCGTGCTCGCCGCGCGGGCGGCTGGCGCCCGGGTCGACGGCGTGCACGTGGGCCAGAGCGATCTGCCCGTCGACCGCGTGCGCGCGCTGCTCGGCGAGGGCGCGATCGTGGGCCTGAGCGCGAGCCGCCCGCATGAGCTCGCGGCGCTGCGCGCGCTCCCCGCCGGCACGGCCGACTACCTCGGCGTCGGTGCGATCCGCGCGACGCCGACCAAGCCCGACCACCCCGAGCCGCTGGGCTGGCGCGGGTTCGCCGAGTTCGCGGCGCTCGCGGGCCTGCCCTGTGTGGCGATCGGCGGCGTCGGGCACGGCGACGCCGCTGAGGCGCGGCGCGCCGGGGCGGCCGGGCTGGCCGTCGTGCGCGCCGTGTGCGCCGCCGAGGACCCCGCCCACGCCGCGCGGTCGCTGCGGAACGAGTGGGCGGAGGTCGCCTGATGCGCGGGCGCGAGGCGTCGACCCGCATCCCGAACGTGCTCTCGATCGCGGGCTCCGATCCCTCGGGCGGGGCGGGCGTGCAGGCGGATCTGAAGTCCATCCTGGCGAGCGGAGGCTACGGCATGGCCGCTCTCACCGCCCTGACGGCGCAGAGCACGCGCGCCGTCAGCGGCGTGCACGTCCCGCCGCCGGGGTTCGTGCGCGACCAGCTCGACGCGGTGGCGTCCGACATCCGGATCGACGCGGTCAAGACGGGGATGATCGGCGGCGCCGCGGTGATCGCCGAGGTGGTCGGGTGGCTCGACGCGCTCGCCGAGCGGCCCGCCGTGGTCGTCGACCCCGTCATGATCGCCACGAGCGGCGACCGCCTGATCGACGACGACGCGGAGCACGCGCTCCACGACCTCATCGCCCGGGCCGACGTCGTGACGCCGAACCTTCCCGAGCTGGCCGTGCTGGTCGGCGAGGACGTGGCGGGCGACTGGCCCGCCGCGCTGCGCCAGGCCCGCGCGCTGGCGGAGCGGCACGGCGTTCTGGTCCTCGCCAAGGGCGGGCACCTGCCGGGACCCGCCTGCCCCGACGCGCTCGTGTCCGCCGACGGCGTGCTCGCGGAGTTCGCCGGCCGGCGCATCGAGACGCGCAGCACGCACGGCACGGGCTGCTCGCTGTCGTCCGCGCTCGCGACGCTGTTCGCCCGCCACGGCGACTGGGTCGTGGCGACCGGGCTGGCGCGCGAGTGGCTGCGCGGAGCGATCGCCGCCGCCGAGGCGCTGGACGTCGGCGGCGGGAACGGACCGCTGCAGCACGCGCACGCGCTCTGGCGCGGCGACGGCGTCCCGCGAGCGGCCACCGAGCGGTGGTGGCGCGATGCGGCGCCCGTCCGCGCGGCCATCGACGCCGGCTCGTTCGTGCGCGGCATGACCGACGGATCGCTCGACCGCGAGGTCTTCGAGCACTACCTCGCGCAGGACGCGCTGTACCTGCGCGCGTACTCGGCCGTGCTCGCGCGCGCCGCGATGCTGGCCGGCGACGAGGACGAGCGCGCGTTCTGGGCGGCGTCCTCGGCCACGTGCATCGAGGTCGAGCTCGAGCTGCACCGCTCGCGGGTGGGGGAGCCCGCCGTCGCCCCGTCCGCCGAGACCGCGGCGTACCTCGCGCACCTCGACGCGGCCGCCGCGGCCGGCGACTACGGGGTGCTCGTCGCCGCCGTGCTGCCGTGCTTCTGGATCTACGAGGACGTCGGGCGGCGGCTCGCGACGGCGGCCCATCCGGATCATCCGTATGCCGACTGGCTCGGGACCTACGGCGACCCCGCGTTCGCCGAGGCGACGCGCCGGGCGATCCGGATCGCCGACCGCGCGGCCACGCGCGCCGACCCCGACGCGCTGGGGCGGATGCGCGAGGCGTTCCTCGCGTCGTGCGCGCACGAGCGGGCGTTCTTCGAGCAGCGCCCCGCGCGCCACGCGGACGCCGGGGCGCCTCGTCCGGACGGGGCGCACGCGGTAGTCTGAGCCCGACACCGCGCGCTTCCCACGGCGCGGCACAACTGAAGACGGCCCCATGACCCGCGCGGGAGAGTCGCCGGGCGCCGGGATCCTCGGATCCGGGCGCGACCGCGACACCGAAGGAGCAAGCCTCCCCGCCAATCTCTCAGGTGCACGTACCGCGTGGATCGGGCCACTCTGAAAAGCGGAGCCCACGCTCCCGCCGACGGTGAAAGACGGGATGCCGCCCTCGCGGCGCCTCCCGCCGAAACTCTCAGGTCCATGACAGAGGGGGAGTTCTCCCGGTTCTCATCCGAGACCCGGGGATGACGCCAGGTCGTCAGGAGAACTCATGGATCAGCCCACGGACGCCGGGATCCCGGCCGAGGAGCCGCGCGACACGCCCCTGCGCGGCGAGCACGAGGCGCTCGGCGCCTCCTTCACCGACTTCGGCGGCTGGCTGATGCCCGTCCGCTACACGTCGGACCTCGCGGAGCACCACGCGGTGCGCCAGGCCGCCGGCCTGTTCGACATCTCGCACATGGGCGAGATCCTCGTCGAGGGCGGCGGGGCCGGCGCGTTCCTCGATCACGCGCTCGCCGGCGCCATCTCGGCCGTCCCGGTCGGTCGCGCCAAGTACACGATGATCCTCGCCGAGGACGGCGGCATCGTGGACGACCTGATCGTGTACCGGCTGCAGGACGACGAGTTCCTCGTGATCGCGAACGCGGGCAACCGCGAGGTCGTGGCGCGCGAGCTCACCGACCGGGTCGCAGGCTTCGACGCGACGGTCGAGGACCAGAGCGACGACTACGCGCTCATCGCGCTGCAGGGCCCGACGGCCGAACGGATCCTCGCCGAGACGGCGGGCGTGGTCGAGCTCTCGCTCCCGCTGCCCGAGATCCGGAACTACGCGTGGGGATCCGTGCTCTTCGGAGGCGAGCCGCTGCTGATCGCCCGCACCGGCTACACGGGCGAGGATGGCTTCGAGCTGCTCGTGCCGGTCGCGCGCGCGGCCGAGCTGTGGCGCGCGCTGCTCGCGGCCGGGGAGCCGCACGGGCTCGTGCCGGCCGGCCTGGCGGCGCGCGACACGCTGCGCCTCGAGGCGGGCATGCCGCTCTACGGCCACGAGCTGTCCCGCGACATCGTGCCCGCGCAGGCCGGGCTCGGCCGCGTCATCCCCGCCGGCAAGACCGGCTTCGTGGGGGAGGCCGCGACCGAGTCGCGCCCGGATGCGCCCGTCCTGATCGGGCTGACGGCCGAGGGGCGCCGCGCGGGCCGCGCCGGCTACGGCGTGTTCCGCGGCGACGACCTCGTGGGCGAGGTCACCAGCGGGGCGCTCAGTCCGACGCTCGGCCATCCCATCGCCATGGCGTTCGTGCGGCCGGACGCCGCCGACGCAGCCGATCTGACCATCGACGTCCGCGGCACGCGCATCCCCGCGACCGTGACCGCCCTGCCCTTCTACCGGAGGAACTCATGACCGATCTCACCGCCCTCAAGTACACCGCCGAGCACGAGTGGGTCGCCCTCGAGGGGGACCTCGCGACCATCGGCGTCACGGACTTCGCCGCCGACCAGCTCGGCGACGTCGTCTACGTCGACCTGCCCGCGGTCGGCCAGACCGTGACCGCCGGCCAGGTATTCGGCGAGATCGAGTCGACCAAGTCGGTGTCGGAGCTCTACGCGCCCGTCGACGGGGAGGTCGTCGAGGTCAACGCGGACGTCGACGCCGACCCGGCGCAGGTCAACGCGGACGCCTTCGCCGCGTGGCTGATCCGCGTGCGGGTGACCGGCGAGCCGTCCGGGCTGCTCGACCGGGACGCCTACGTCGCGCTCACCGGCGGCGACGCGTGAGCTCCACCGAGTACGCCGCGCGGCACATCGGCACGTCCGCGCGCGATCACGAGGAGATGGCCGCGGCCGTCGGCATCGCGCCGGACGGCCGCCGGCCGCTCGCCCGGTTCATGGACGCCGCGGTCCCCGCCGTGATCCGGACCGGTGCGCCGAAGGGCGCGGGCCTGCTTCCGCGCGAGGGCGTCTCGGAGGCCGAGGCGCTCGCCGAGCTGCGCGCCCTGGCCGGCCGCAACCGCGTGCGCACGCCCATGATCGGCCTGGGCTACAGCGACACGCTGACGCCGTCGGTCATCCAGCGGAACGTGCTCGAGAACCCGTCCTGGTACACGGCCTACACGCCCTACCAGCCCGAGATCTCGCAGGGCCGCCTGGAGGCGCTCCTCAACTTCCAGACCATGGTGGGCGACCTGACCGGCCTGCCGATCGCGAACGCGTCCATGCTCGACGAGTCCACGGCCGTGGTCGAGGGCATGCTCGTCGCGCGCCGTGCCGTCAAGGGCGGCGGCGACGTGTTCGCGGTCGACGCCGACGCTCTGCCGCAGACGAAGGCGATGCTGCGCCTGCGGGCCGGCGTGCTCGGGGTGGAGATCGTCGAGCTCGACCTCGCGGGCGGCGCGGCCCTTCCGGAGGGCGCGTTCGGCGCGCTCATCCAGTACCCGGGCGCCTCCGGCCGCATCTGGGATCCGTCCGGTGTGATCGACGCCGTGCACGTCGCGGGCGGCCAGGTCGTCGTGGCGGCCGACCTCATGGCGCTCACGCTGATCTCGTCCCCGGGCTCGCTGGGCGCGGACATCGTGGTGGGCTCGACGCAGCGCTTCGGCGTGCCGCTCGGCTTCGGCGGCCCGCACGCCGGGTACATGGCCGTGCGGCAGGGGCTCGAGCGGCAGCTGCCGGGCCGCCTGGTCGGCGTCTCGGTCGACGCCGAGGGCCACACGGCCTATCGCCTCGCCCTGCAGACGCGCGAGCAGCACATCCGGCGTGAGAAGGCGACGTCAAACATCTGCACGGCTCAGGTGCTGCTCGCCGTCATGGCCTCGATGTACGCGGTCTACCACGGCCCCGACGGCCTGCGCACGATCGCGACCGAGATCGCCACGAAGACCGCGCTGCTGCGCGACGCGCTCGCCGCGGCGGGCGCCGAGCCGGTGGGCGACACGTTCTTCGACACGCTGACCGTCCGGGTGCCCGGCCGCGCCGAGGCCGTGGTCGCCGACGCGCGCGAGCGCGGGGTGCTGCTGCACCTGGCCGACGCCGACACCGTCGGCATCTCGGTCGGCGAGGCCACGACCACCGACGACCTGAAGCTCGTGATCGCCGCGTTCGGCGGGACCGCGCCCGAGGAGTTCGAGGCCGCGATCGATCTGCGCGGCCTTCCGGACGTCCTGGCGCGCGAGGACGAGTACCTCACGCACCGGGTCTTCCACGCGCACCGCAGCGAGACCGCCATGATGCGGTACCTGAAGCGCCTGGCCGACAAGGACTACGCGCTCGACCGCGGCATGATCCCGCTCGGCTCGTGCACCATGAAGCTGAACGCCGCGACCGCCATGGCCGCGATAACGTGGCCGGAGTTCGGGCGCATCCATCCCTTCGCGCCCGCGGAGGACGTGCCCGGGTACCTCGAGCTGATCGGCCAGCTCGAGGGCTGGCTCGCCGACGTGACCGGATACGACCGCGTCTCGCTGCAGCCCAACGCGGGCTCGCAGGGCGAGTTGGCCGGGCTGCTCGCGATCCGCGGGTACCACGACGCGAGCGGGGACCGGCAGCGCGACGTGTGCCTCATCCCGTCGTCGGCCCACGGCACCAACGCCGCGTCGGCCGTGCTGGCCGGCATGAAGGTGGTCGTGGTCGCGACGAACGAGGGCGGCGACGTGGACCTCGCCGACCTCCGGGCGAAGATCGCGACCCACGCCGACGCGCTCGCGGCGCTCATGATCACGTACCCGTCGACGCACGGCGTGTACGAGCACGACGTGCTCGACATCACCGCGGCGGTGCACGCCGCGGGCGGCCAGGTGTACATCGACGGCGCCAACCTCAACGCGCTGGTGGGCCACGCCCGGTTCGGCGACCTGGGCGGCGACGTGTCGCACCTCAATCTGCACAAGACGTTCGCGATCCCGCACGGCGGCGGCGGGCCCGGCGTCGGCCCGGTGGCCGTCAAGGAGCACCTCGCGCCGTACCTGCCCTCGCACCCGTTCGCCCAGGGGGCGGCGGCGCGCGAGGGCATCGGACCGGTGTCGGCCGCGCCGTACGGCTCCGCCGGCATCCTGCCGATCACGTGGTCGTACATCCGGATGATGGGCCGCGACGGCCTCACGGAGGCCACGAGCGCCGCGGTGCTCGCGGCGAACTACGTCGCCGCCCGCCTCGAGGACCACTACCCGGTGCTGTACACGGGCGAGGACGGCCTGGTGGCGCACGAGTGCATCCTGGATCTGCGTCCGCTGCGCGAGCGCACGGGGATCACCGTCGACGACGTCGCCAAGCGGCTGATCGACTACGGCTTCCACGCCCCGACCATGTCGTTCCCCGTGGCGGGGACGCTCATGGTGGAGCCCACGGAGTCGGAGGACCGGGCCGAGCTCGACCGCTTCGTCGACGCCATGATCGCGATCCACGCCGAGGCCGAGCGCGTCCGGGCGGGGGAGTGGCCCGCCGGCGACAACCCCCTCGTGAACGCGCCGCACACGGCGGCCGTCGCCGTGGCGTCGGACTGGCCGCACCCGTACCCGCGCGAGGTCGCCGTGTACCCCGCGGGCGGCGACCCGACCGCCAAGTACTGGCCGCCCGTGCGCCGCGTCGACCAGGCCTACGGCGACCGCCACCTGGTGTGCGCCTGCCCGCCCATCGAGGCGTTCGCCTGATTCCGCCGCGAGACCGCAACGCCGCGCCGAGACAGCAGTGGACACCCGCTGTGTCGGCGCGGCATTGCCGTCTCAGCGCTGCGGTGCGGTTTCGGTAGGTTGAACCGGTGACCTTCGCCGACGCCCCGCTGCTGGAGAACGACCTCGTCCGGCTCGAGCCGCTGACGGCGGATCACCGCGAGGATCTCGCGGACGCCGTGGGCGACCTGCACCGGACCTGGTACACGCGCATCCCGACGCCCGACGGCATGGCCGACGAGATCGACCGCCGCCTGGCGCTGCACCGCGAGGGCCGGATCGCCGCGTGGGCGATCGTGGATGCGCGTGCCGGCCGCGCGGTCGGCATGACGACCTTCCTCAACCTGGACGAGCAGAACCGGCGCCTGGAGATCGGGTCGACCTGGCTCGGCCGCGCGGCCCACGGCACGGGCGTGAACCCCGCGGCCAAGCTCCTGCTGCTCGAGCGGGCGTTCGAGGCGCTCGGCTGCATCGCGGTCGAGCTGCGCACGCACTGGCACAACCACCAGTCCCGCGCGGCGATCGCCCGGCTGGGCGCCAAGCAGGACGGCGTGCTCCGCAACCACTCGATGACCGAGGACGGCGTCATCCGCGACACCGTGGTCTTCTCGATCCTGGACACCGAGTGGCCCGCGGTGCGCGCGGGACTCCAGCACCGGATCGCCGGTCGCTGAGCGCGCCCGTCAGGCGGCGAGCCGGTCGGACTCCGCGGCCTGCGCCACCGTGAGCGGCCTCTCGTCGCCCGTGCGCCGTGCGACCGCCTGCGCCGCGTCGAGCAGCTCGGCCCTCGTGCACAGGGGCGGCTCGTCGAACCGCGTTCCCGGTGCGGGGTGGATGGCGGCGCGCACGAGGGCGAGCGCATCCTCGTAGTCGAGGACGTCGGCCATGTCGAGCACCGTCTGCACGGGCGAGGTGGCGCGGAGCCCGAACCGCTCGGCGATCTCCGGGGCGCCGTCGTGCGACGCGGCCGGATGCACGATCAGCCCCTCGGCGGGCTCGCCGCCGAGCACGTGTACGTCGGCGATCTCGTCCCCGGGCAGCGGCAGGCGGTACAGCGCCGCGGCCGAGTGGAAGGCGAACACCGCGTCCGGCGTCGTGAGAGCCACCGCGTAGATCCGGGCGAGCGTGCGGTCGGCCCCCGACAGGGACCGCCACCGGCGGGCCGGCAGGTACACGCCGGGCCGGACGGCGACGACGTCGTCGCGTTCGACCGCGTGCTCGAGCCGGGTGAGCCAGCCGTTCTGGCGGGCTTCTTCGGCCACCAGGAGTCCGAACGCGTGTCCGGAACGACGTGCGAGCGAGAACATGAGGCAAGGATCCCGCTCCCGGGCCCTCCGCGCGCGCGACACGCGGGGATCTCGGCGCCCTGTGTCCGGATCGTGCCCTGGGGACGAGCGTCAGAACAGGTCGGGCAGGAGGGCGGCCGCGAGCGGGTACCCCACGAACGCGATCGCGTCGATGACGGTGTGCGCCACGACCAGCGGCATCAGGCGTCCCCAGCGGCGGTAGCACCAGCCGAACACCAGCCCCATCACCACGTTGCCCGCGATCGCGCCGAAGCCCTGGTAGGCGTGATAGACCCCGCGCAGGAGCGACGCCGCCACGATGATCCGCCAGGGGCCCCAGCCGAGCCGCGAGAGGCGGTCGCCGAGATAGCCGACGACGATCACCTCCTCGATCAGCCCGGCGCGCAGCGCGGAGAGCAGCAGCAGCGGCACCGTCCACCAGTCGAGCCCGCCGGGGGAGGCCTCGACCGCGACGGTCACGCCCGCCAGCCGTCCGGCCACGTACAGCGCGATGCCGGGGATGCCGATCGCGGCGACCAGCGCCACGCCGCGGCCCAGGTCCAGGCCGAACCGGGTGAAGTCGAGACCGAGCCTCCGGAGGGCGCCGCGACCCGGCTCCCACAGCAGGAACACCACGAGCACCACGAGCATGAGGTCGAACCCCACGTCGAGCACCCGGTACAGGATGTCCCACAGCACCGCGGCGTCGAGCGGGGTGTTGAGCTGGGCCGACTGCTGGGACAGGGGGCGGGGATCCAGCAGACGGCGCACGAGCGCCAGCACGGCGTAGAGCGCGGACTGGCCCACCGTGAGCGCGAGCACGATCGCGACCTCGGCCTTCAGGCGCGCGCGGGCCTGCGGCGGGGCGATTCCGGGGAAGGGATCGGTCGGCTGCACTCGGCTACCTTGCCACGACGATCGATCGGTCATCTGGTCGAAACTTCGCTGAAATCGACAGATTGCCCAATCGACGGCGAGCCGGGTAAAGGCTATGTAACGGTTCTGCTCAAACTTTGGGACAGACCGATGTGAGGCTTAGAGTCATCGCATCGCCCGCCGGTCAACCATGCCCGGCGGGGACACCCAACCTTCCCCAGGAGGAACCCTGTGAAGCGCAACAAGATCGCCCTCGCGGGCCTCGCGCTGCTGGGTAGCGGCAGCTTCGTGCTCGCCGGCTGCGCCGGCGGCGGCGGCGAGACCGGCGGCAGCGAGACCCCGGCTGCGACCACGGCCGTCATCACGACCAACGGCTCGGAGCCCCAGTACCCGCTCATCCCGACGATGACCGGCGAGACGGGCGGCGGCAAGATCGTCGACTCGATCTACGCGGGTCTGATCACGTACGAGGCCGACGGCTCGGTCGTCAACGAGGTCGCCGAGGAGATCACCGTCGACTCGCCCACGCAGCTGACGGTCAAGCTCAAGGAGGGCACGACCTTCACGAACGGCGAAGAGGTCACTGCCGACAACTTCACCAAGGCGTGGAACCTGGGCGCCCAGGCGAGCAACGCGCACTACGCCGCGTACTTCTTCGAGGACATCGAGGGCTTCTCGTACGACGAGGACTCGGAGCTCACGGGCCTCGAGGTCGTCGACGACTACACGTTCACGATCACGCTGAACAAGCCGGCGTCGGACTTCGCGCAACGTCTCGGCTACTCGGCGTTCTACCCGCTGCCCGACGTCGCGTTCGACGACATCGAGGCGTTCGGCCAGAACCCGATCGGCAACGGCCCGTACATGCTCGACGGCGAGGACGCGTGGCAGCACGACGTCCGCATCGACCTCGTGGCGAACCCCGACTACGAGGGCCCGCGCGAGCCGATGAACGGCGGCCTGGACATCGTCTTCTACGCCTCGCAGGACGCGGCGTACTCCGATCTGCAGGCCGGCAACCTCGACGTCCTGGACGCGATCCCGGACTCGGCGTTCGAGACCTACGAGAGCGACCTCGAGGGCCGCACGGTCAACCAGGCCGCCGCGATCTTCCAGTCGTTCGTCATCCCCGAGTGGATCGAGCAGTTCTCGTCGACCACCGAGGAGGGCCAGCTGCGCCGCGCCGCGATCTCGCACGCGATCAACCGCGAAGAGGTCACCGACGTGGTCTTCCACGGCACCCGCACGCCGGCGAGCGACTTCACGTCGCCCGTGATCGACGGCTGGAGCGACTCGGTCCCCGGCAGCGAGGTCCTCGAGTACGACCCCGAGAAGGCCCAGGAGCTGTGGGCTCAGGCCGAGGAGATCGCCCCGTTCGAGGGCGAGTTCACCCTCGCGTACAACGCCGACGGCGGTCACCAGACCTGGGTCGACGCTGTCGTGAACCAGATCTCGAACACGCTGGGCATCACCGCCAAGGGCGACCCGTACCCGGACTTCGCCACGCTGCTCGACGCGCGTGACGCCGGGACGGTCGGCCCGTACCGCGCCGGATGGCAGGCCGACTACCCCGGTCTGTACAACTTCCTCGGCCCGCTCTACGCCACGGGCGCGGGCGGCAACGACGGCAAGTACTCCAACCCGGAGTTCGACCAGCTGCTCGAGGAGGGCATCAGCGCGACCGACCCGGAGGAGGCTCAGGCCAAGTTCCAGGAGGCCCAGACGGTCCTCTTCACGGACCTGCCGGCGATCCCGCTGTGGTACTCGAACGTCACCGGCGGCTGGGCCGCGGGCGTCGAGAACGTCGAGTTCGGCTGGAACTCGGTGCCGCTGTACCACCTGATCACCAAGGCCGAGTAAGTCGGTCGGGAGCTTCCGCTCTCACCCGCGAGGCGGTGACGTACGCGTCACCGCCTCGCGCCGTGTTCCGCTCGTCGATCTCACGGATTTCCCAGGAATCCGGGGAGAGGATGGGCCCCGCTGAGGGCGCCCCGGATCGGGGCCCCTTTTTCCGTGCGCGTTCCACCCGAGAGCGCACGACGAGTTCCCCGAAGGGAGGGGGAGGATGGCCACCTACATCCTCAGACGGATCATCCAGGTGATCCCGGTGTTCATCGGCGCCACCCTGCTGATCTACTTCATGGTCTTCGGCATGCCCGGCGACCCGATCGCCGCGCTGTTCGGCGACAAGCAGCCGCCGCAGGCCGTGATCGACCAGATCCGCGAGCGCTACCTGCTCGACCAGCCGTTCATCGTCCAGTACCTCAACTACCTGGCCGGCATCCTGCGCTTCGACCTCGGCACCACGTTCACGGGCCAGAGCGTCGGCGAGGTCCTCGGCCGCACGTTCCCGGTGACGCTGCGCCTGGCGGTCCTGTCGATCCTGATCGCGTTCGTGCTGTCGATCGTGATCGGCGCGACGTCGGCCATGCTCAAGGGCACCGTGTACGACCACTTCCAGCTGGTCGTCGCGCTGATCTTCATCGCCGTCCCGATCTTCGTCCTCGCGTTCATGGCGCAGTACTTCCTGGCCGTGCAGCTCGGCTGGTTCAAGCCCACGGTCGGCGGCCAGAACAACTGGGGCGACCTGTGGCTCCCGGCCCTCGTGCTCGGGTTCAGCGTCTACGCGGCCAGCATGCGGCTCACCCGGTCGTCGATGATCGAGTCGCTCGGACAGGACTGGGTGCGCACCGCGTACTCGAAGGGCCTCACGCGAGGGCGCGTGATCCCCGTCCACGTGCTGCGCAACTCGCTCATCCCGATGGTGACCGACACCGCCACCAACTTCGGCATCCTGATGGTCGGCGCGACCGTGACCGAGGGCATCTTCAACGTGCCCGGCGTCGGCAACGCGCTCTACCAGGCGATCCTGCGCCACGAGACGCCCACGGTCGTGTCCTTCGTGACCGTGTTCGTCGTGGTGTACGTGCTCGTCAACCTGCTCGTCGACCTGCTCTACGGTCTGCTCGACCCGAGGATCCGCTATGTCAAGTAACGCCACCCACTACGTCGCTCCGGTCAAGGCGGAGCAGGTCGTCGTCGACGCGGTGCGCCTCGACGAGAAGAAGAGCAACCTCTGGCTCGACGCGTGGCGCGACCTGCGACGCCGCCCGCTGTTCTGGATCTCGGTCGTGATGTGCGCGATCATCGTGGTCGTCGCGCTGTGGCCGTCCCTGTTCACGTCGGTGCCGCCCCAGGGTTCCGGGGCCTGCTTCCTGAACAAGAGCAACGCCGGCCCCGAGCCGGGTCACCCGCTGGGCTTCACCCGCCTGGGCTGCGACGTGTGGTCGCGCCTGGTGCACGGCACCAGCGTGTCGATGGCCGTCGGCCTGATGGCGACCGCGATCGGCACCCTGATCGGCGTGATCATGGGCGCCCTGGCCGCGTTCTACGGCGGTTTCCTGGACTCGCTGCTGTCGCGCGTCGGCGACATCTTCTTCACGATCCCCTACATCGTCGCCGCGATCGTCGTGATGACCGTGGTGCCGCGGGACCTGCGCAACGAGCTCGTGCTGGCGTTCGCGATCGGCGGCTTCTCGTGGGCCTCGACCGCGCGCATCATGCGCGCCGAGGTGCTCCGCGTGAAGCAGCTCGACTTCGTGATGGCGTCGGTGTCGCTCGGCCTGTCGCGCTTCAAGACCCTGGTCGTGCACGTGCTCCCGAACGCGCTCGCGCCCGTGATCGTGGTCGCGACCATCGGCCTCGGCTCGGCCATCGTGGCCGAGGCGACCCTGTCGTTCCTCGGCGTCGGCCTCGGCGGCGTCTCCTGGGGCGCCGACATCAGCCAGGCGCAGACCTCGATCCGCACCTCGCCCATGGCGCTGTTCTGGCCGTCGCTCGCGCTCACCGTCACGGTGCTGGCGTTCGTGACGCTCGGCGAGCTGCTGCGCGACGCGCTCGACCCGAAGTCGAGGGCCCAGCGATGACCGAGATCCAGAACGAGGTCGTGACGAGCCGCGCCGCGCGGCGCGAGGCGACGAAGGAGAACGCCGTGACCGAGCCGCTGTTGAAGATCCGGGGGCTGAACGTCTCGTTCGGCACCGGCAAGAAGGCCCGCGAGGTGCTGCACGGCGTCGACCTCGACGTGTACCCGGGCGAGACCGTCGCGATCGTCGGCGAGTCCGGATCCGGCAAGTCGACGACCGCCGCCGCGGTGATCGACCTGCTCCCCGGCACCGGCAAGGTGACCGGCGGGACGATCGAGCTCGACGGCGTGGACATCACGCGCGCGAGCCGCCGCGAGATGGAGTCGATCCGCGGGCGCGAGATCGGCTACGTGCCGCAGGACCCGATGTCCAACCTCAACCCGGTGTGGTCGATCGGCTTCCAGGTCGAGGAGGCCATCCGCGCGAACGGCCTGGCCTCCGGGCGCCGCGAGGTGCGCGCCCGCGCGATCGAGGTGCTCCAGAACGCGGGACTCGCGGACGCCGAGCGGCGCCTGCACCAGTTCCCGCACCAGTTCTCGGGCGGCATGCGCCAGCGCGCGCTGATCGGCATCGGCCTCGCGGCCGACCCGAAGCTGCTGATCGCCGACGAGCCGACGAGCGCGCTCGACGTGACGGTGCAGCGCGTGATCCTGGATCACCTCGCGTCGCTGACCCGGGACAAGGGCACCTCGGTGCTGTTCATCACGCACGATCTGGGCCTCGCGGCCGACCGCGCGGACCGCATCGTCGTGATGAACCAGGGCGAGATCGTCGAGGCCGGCCCGAGCCGCGTCATCCTCGAGAACCCGCAGCACCCGTACACCCAGCGGCTGGTGGCCGCGGCGCCGAGCCTGGCGTCGCAGCGCATCCAGGCCGTGGTCGAGGAGCGCGGCGTGGAGCACCTGGAGGACGTCGCCGACGCCCACCCGGTGGTCGAGGTGCGCGATCTGACGAAGGACTACCGGATCCGCAAGGGCGGGTTCCGCAGCGAGCCCTTCCGTGCGGTCGACGGCGTCTCGTTCCAGATCCCGCGCGGCAAGACGCTCGCGCTCGTGGGCGAGTCCGGATCGGGCAAGTCGACGGTCGCCAAGATGGTGCTGCAGCTCGAGACGGCCACCAGCGGTCAGATCCTGATCGACGGCAAGGACACGGCCCAGATGGGGCAGAAGGACGTCTTCCGCCTCCGCAGCCGCATGCAGCCGGTGTTCCAGGACCCGTACGGCTCGCTCGACCCGCTGCGCAGCATCGGCGCCCTGATCGCCGAGCCGCTGCGCATCCACGGCGTGGGCGACGAGAAGTCGCGCCAGGCGCGCGTGTTCGAGCTGCTCGAGCAGGTGTCGCTGCCGCGCGAGCTCGCGTGGCGCTACCCGAACGAGCTCTCGGGCGGTCAGCGCCAGCGCATCGCGATCGCGCGGGCGCTCGCGCTCAAGCCCGCGATCGTCGTGCTCGACGAGGCCGTCTCGGCGCTCGACGTGCTCGTGCAGGACCAGATCCTGAAGCTCCTCGCGGACCTGCAGGGCGAGCTGGGCCTGACGTACCTCTTCATCACGCACGACCTCGCGGTGGTCCGCGTCGCGGCCGACCTGGTGTGCGTCATGGAGAAGGGCCGCGTCGTCGAGCAGGGGACCGTCGACGAGATCTTCGCGAACCCGCAGGAGGCGTACACGCAGCGCCTGCTGGACGCGATCCCCGGCGCCTCCGTGAACCTGGCCGGCCACTGAGCGTGACCGACCGAGCCCGCGTCCTCCGCGCGCCCACGGGCCTGTTCTGGCTCGTGGGCGTCGCGGCGGTCGTGGCGCTCCTGCTGGGCGACGTGGTCGTACGGGGCAGCGTGCCGCAGGCGCTGCTCATCGCGCCGTGGCTGCTCATACCGGTCTGGTTCGTCTACGTCTTCCTGTACGCCCCGCACATCGCCGTCACCGACGACGACGTGCGGGTGCACAACATCCTGCGCACCGTGCGTCTGCCGTGGTCGACCGTCGAGGACGTCCGGATGCGCTGGCAGCTCGAGTTCGAGCTCACCGAGGCCGGCCGGGCGCACGGCGACCTCGGCGCCGCGGCGCGCCGCAAGGGCGTCGTCGAGGCCTGGGCCATCACGGCCCGCCCCGGCCGGCGCCCCTCGACCCGCACCGCCCGGGCCTCCTCCGAGGCCGACACCCTCGAGGTGCTGCGCGGACTGCGGGCCTCCGTCGGCCCTCAGCCGGGCGCGCGCATCACGCGCTCGTGGAACCTGGTGGCCCTCGGGTCCGCCGTCGCGATCGCGGCGTGGTGCGTCTCGGCCTGGCTCGCCGCCGGCTGAGCGCGCCGCCGCGCGCTCGGCGGGCCGTCAGGCCCGCACGATAAGATCTCCCCGTCCGGCTCCGGACCCGCTCACTTCTTCAGTTAAGGACCCTTCATGGCGCGCGCCCTCCGCTCCGACCTCCGCAACGTCGCGATCGTCGCGCACGTCGACCACGGCAAGACCACGCTGGTCGACGCCATGCTCCGGCAGACGGGGTCGTTCGGCGATCACGCGCACGTCGAGGAGCGCGCGATGGACTCGAACGACCTCGAGCGCGAGAAGGGCATCACGATCCTCGCCAAGAACACGGCGATCACCTACAACGGCAAGCACACCGACTCGCCCGTCACGATCAACGTGATCGACACCCCCGGCCACGCCGACTTCGGCGGCGAGGTCGAGCGCGGCCTGTCGATGGTCGACGGCGTCGTGCTGCTGGTCGACGCCTCGGAGGGCCCGCTGCCGCAGACCCGCTTCGTGCTGCGCAAGGCGCTCGAGGCGAAGCTCCCGGTCATCCTGCTCGTGAACAAGACCGACCGCCCCGACGCCCGCATCGCGGAGGTCGAGGAGGAGGCGCACGACCTGCTGCTGGGCCTCGCGGGCGACCTGCAGGACGACGTGCCCGACCTCGACGTCGACGCGCTGCTCGACGTGCCGGTCGTGTACGCCTCGGGCCGCGCGGGCGCCGCGTCGCGCACGCGCCCCGCCGACGGCTCGCTGCCCGACAACGACGACCTGGAGCCGCTGTTCGAGGCGATCCTCGAGCACGTGCCGGCCCCGTCGTACGACGACGAGGCGCCGCTGCAGGCGTGGGTGACCAACCTCGACTCGAGCTCGTTCCTGGGCCGCCTCGCGCTGCTGCGCGTCTTCAACGGCGAGCTCAAGAAGGGCCAGACCGTCGCGTGGGTCCGCCACGACGGAACGACCCAGAACGCGCGCATCACCGAGCTGCTCATGACAAAGGCGCTCGACCGCTACCCGGCGGAGAAGGCCGGTCCCGGCGACATCGCCGTGATCGCGGGCTTCGAGGACATCATGATCGGCGAGACCATCGCCGACCCCAACGATGTGCGCCCGCTGCCGCTCATCACGGTCGACGAGCCGTCGATCTCGATGACCATCGGGACCAACACCTCGCCGCTCGTGGGCAAGGTCAAGGGCCACAAGCTCACCGCGCGCATGGTGAAGGACCGTCTCGACCGCGAGCTGATCGGCAACGTGTCGATCCGCGTGGTCGACATCGGCCGCCCCGACGCGTGGGAGGTGCAGGGCCGCGGCGAGCTGCAGCTCGCGATCCTGGTCGAGAACATGCGCCGGGAGGGCTTCGAGCTCACGGTCGGCAAGCCGCAGGTCGTCACGCGCAAGGGCGAGGGCGGCCGCCTCGAGGAGCCGTACGAGCACCTCACGATCGACGTGCCGGAGGAGCACCTCGGCGCCGTGACCCAGCTCATGGCCGCGCGCAAGGGCCGCATGGACAACATGATCAACCACGGCACCGGCTGGATCCGGATGGAGTTCGTGGTGCCGTCGCGCGGCCTGATCGGCTTCCGCACCGAGTTCCTCTCGATCACGCGCGGCACGGGCATCGCGAACGCGATCTCGCACGGCTACGACGAGTGGGCGGGCCAGATCGTCGCGCGTCAGAACGGCTCGATCGTGGCCGACCGCGCCGGCGTGGCGACGCCGTTCGCGATGATCGCGCTGCAGGAGCGGATGTCGTTCTTCGTGAAGCCGGGCGACGAGGTCTACGAGGGCATGGTCGTGGGCGAGAACTCGCGCGCCGACGACATGGACGTCAACATCACGAAGGAGAAGAAGCTGACGAACATGCGCTCGTCGACGGCCGACACCTTCGAGTCCATGACGCCCCCGCGCATCCTGTCGCTCGAGGAGTCGCTCGAGTTCGCCCGCGAGGACGAGTGCGTCGAGGTCACGCCCGAGGCCGTGCGCATCCGCAAGGTCGTGCTCGACGCGACCGAGCGCGGCCGCGCCGCCTCGCGCGCCAAGAAGCTCGGCTGACCCGGGGCGCTCCGCATGCCGACGCCCGAGTTCATCCTGGCGCTGCGCGAGAAGGTCGGCACCGACATGCTGTGGCTGTCGGGCGTGACGGCCGTGGTGCTGCGCCCCGGAGCCGACGGCGTCGACGAGGTGCTGCTGGTGCGGCGCGCCGACAACGGGCGGCTCACGCCCGTGACGGGGATCGTCGACCCGGGGGAGGAGCCGGCCGTCGCGGCCGTGCGCGAGGTGCTCGAGGAGGCCGACGTGGTCGCCGAGGCCGAGGTGCTCTCGTGGGTCCGCGCGACGCCGCCCATGGTCTACGACAACGGCGACCGCGCGCAGTACCTCGACCTGGTCTTCCGCTGCCGCTACGTGACAGGCGAGCCGCACCCGGCGGACGGCGAGAACTCCGAGGCCCTCTGGCGCCGCGTGGACGACCTCGGCGACCTGGACGACGACATGCGCTCCCGGATCCTGCAGGCGGCCACGGGTAGCGAAGTGGCCCGCTTCGAGCGGTGATCCGCCCCGCCGCGCGCGGGTAGTCTCGCTCCAGTGAGCAGCACCGTCCGTCCCGCACTGAACGCCGAGGAGCGCAGCGCGTGGCGGCAGGGCGTGGCGGTGTCGGTCGCGACGGGCGCCTACGGCGTCTCCTTCGGCGCGCTGTCGGTCGCCGCCGGGCTCGACGTCTGGCAGACGTGCGTGCTGAGCCTGCTGATGTTCACGGGCGGATCGCAGTTCGCGTTCATCGGCGTGATCGCCTCGGGCGGCCTCGCGGCCGCGCCGGCCGCCATCGCGTCGGCCGTGCTGCTCGGCGCCCGGAACGTGGCGTACGCGATCCGGATGAACCCGGTCGTGGCCGTCGGCCCGGACGGCGCCGTGTCGTGGTGGCGGCGCCTCGCGGTGGCGCAGTTCACGATCGACGAGTCCGTCGCCGTCTCGCTCGCGCACATCGAGCCGCGGGCGCGGCGCATCGGGTTCTGGGTCACGGGAATCGGCATCTACCTGCTCTGGAACCTCTCGACGCTCGCCGGCGCCCTGCTGGGCGACGTGCTCGGCGACGTGCGGGCCTACGGCCTGGACGCCGCGGCGGCGGCGGCGTTCCTCGCCCTGCTGTGGTCGCGACTGCGCTCCCGGCAGGCGATCGCGGTGGGTGCGGCCGCGGCGGTCGTCGCGGCTGCGGTCACCCCGTGGCTCATGCCCGGGCTGCCCGTCCTGATCGCGGCGGTCGTGGCCGTCGTAGTGGGCTGGACCGACTGGCTCGGCCGCCGGGACGGGGCGCGCCGATGACGCTCTGGACCGCCATCCTGATCGCGGCGATCGCGTGCGTCGTCCTCAAGCTCGCGGGCTATCTGACGCCGCCCGAGTGGCTCGAGCGCGAGCGGCCCGCGCGCATCACGGACCTGCTGACGGTCGCGCTGCTCGCCGCGCTCGTGGCGGTGCAGACGGTCGGGGCGGGCATGGCGGTCACGCTCGACGCGCGCGTGCCCGCGCTGCTCGTCGCCGGGGCGCTGCTGTGGCGGCGCGCGCCGTTCATCGTGGTCGTCCTCGCGGCCGCCGTGGTCGCCGCGGTGCTCCGCGCGCTCGGCTGGGCGGCCTAGCTCAGAGCGGGGCACCGGCGGGGCCGGATACCCTGGAACGATGCGCGCATCCTGGCCCTCCCGCCTCCTGCTGGCCGTCCTGGCGGCCGTCGCGGGCGCCGTCTTCGGCGTCGCCGGCACGATCGCGCACGCCTACCTCCTCGGGCCGATCCCCGTCGGGTTCGCGCTCGCGCTGATCGGCTGCGGCGCGCTGCTGATCGGCGTGCGGCTGCTGGTCGCGGACCGCTGGGTGACGTGGATCACGGGGCTCGGCATGCTCGCGATGCTGCTCGTGTACTCGGGCCGCGGCCCGGGCGGATCCGTCGTCGTGCCGCAGCCCGCGGCGGGGGAGTTCCCGCTCGGCGTCGTGTGGTCGTACGCGCTCACGGGCGTGGTCCTCCTGGTCGGCGCCTGGCCGGACCTCTCCCGCATCCGGGCGGCGTCGGCGCCGCGGACGGACGGCGCCGCCACGGCGGGACCCGGGCGCGTCGAGGGCCCCGGCTCCCACGACGCGTAGAATCGATCCGTGACTTATGTGATCGCCCTTCCGTGTGTGGACGTCAAGGACCGCGCGTGCATCGACGAGTGCCCGGTCGACTGCATCTACGAGGGTGAGCGCAGCCTCTACATCCACCCGGACGAGTGCGTCGACTGCGGTGCGTGCGAGCCGGTGTGCCCCGTCGAGGCGATCTACTACGAGGACGACCTGCCCGACGAGTGGCAGGACTACTACAAGGCGAACGTCGAGTTCTTCGACGAGATCGGCTCGCCCGGCGGCGCCGCCAAGGTCGGCGTGATCCCCAAGGACCACCCGATCGTCGCGGCCCTGCCCCCGCAGGGCGACGCGCACTGAGCGGGCCGGCATGACCGTCCGCGACCTGGCCGACTACCCCTGGGACGCGGTCGCCCCGTACGCCGAGCGCGCCCGCGCGCACGCCGACGGGATCTGCGACCTCTCCATCGGATCCCCGGTCGACCCCACGCCCGAGGTGGTGCGCCGCGCCCTCGCCGAGGCGACCGACGCGCACGCCTACCCGCAGACCGTGGGCACGCCGCAGCTGCGTGAGGCGATCGCCGCCTGGTACGCGCGTCGGCGCGGAGTGCCCGGCCTCGAGCCGCGCAACGTCCTGCCCACCATCGGCTCGAAGGAGCTGGTGGCGCTGCTGCCGCTGCTGCTCGGCCTCGGCGAGGGCGACATCGTCGTGCACCCGCGCGCGGCCTACCCGACCTACGAGGTCGGCGCGCGCGTGGTGGGCGCGACCCCCGTGGCGTCGGACGAGCCCGACGAGTGGCCCGAGGGCGCCAAGCTGATCTGGATCAACTCGCCGGGAAACCCGGACGGACGCGTGTGGAGCGTCGACGAGCTGCGCCGCGCGGTCGAGCGCGCGCGCGAGCTGGGCGCCGTCATCGCGGGCGACGAGTGCTACGCCGAGCTCGGCTGGGACGCCCCGTGGGACGCGCAGCCGGTGCCGAGCATCCTGGACCCGCGCGTCATCGGCTTCAGCCGCGCCGGCGTGCTGAGCGTGTACTCGCTCAGCAAGCAGTCCAACCTCGCCGGCTACCGCGCGGCGTTCCTCGCCGGCTGCTCCCGCATCGTGGGCGACCTGCTCACGGCGCGCAAGCACCTGGGGCTCATGCCGCCGGCGCCCGTGCAGCACGCGATGGCCGTCGCGCTCGCGGACGACGCGCACGTCGCCGAGCAGAAGGAGCGCTATCGCGCGCGTCGCGAGGTGCTGCGCCCGGCGCTCGAGGCGGCGGGCTTCCGGATCGACCGCAGCGAGGCCGGGCTCTACCTCTGGGCGACCGAGGGCCGCGACGCGTGGGAGTCGATGGGGCGGCTCGCCGACCTCGGCATCCTCGCGGGCCCCGGCGTGTTCTACGGCCCGTTCCACCCGCAGCACGTGCGCCTGTCGCTCACCGCGAGCGACGAGCGGATCGCGGCCGCGGCATCCCGTCTGCGCGCCGCGGCCGGCTGAGCGCGGTCGCGGACACCGCCGTTTCGTACGTTCCGTCAACGGATCGCCCCGGGATTGGGCGAGTGTCACAGTCGCCTCCGGCGGCCGATAGGCTGTAGGAGGTTGTCCCGGGATCCCGGGGCACCGCCCCAGCGGTGCGCCGGCGCGAACGACGGCGGTGCGCCGACTTCCTGGTGAGCGAGATCGATCGCGACAAAGACATCCCAAGGAGGCGCCGTGAGCGACGCGGGACAGCAGCCCGACAAGGCCACCCTGACCATCGGTGACAAGACCGCCGAGTTCCCGGTGCTGCCGGCGACGTGCGGGGCGCCGAGCATCGACGTGTCGACGCTGACGCGTCAGACGGGCTACACCGCGCTGGACTACGGCTTCGTGAACACGGCGGCCACCAAGTCCGACATCACCTTCATCGACGGCGACAAGGGCATCCTGCGCTATCGCGGCTACCCGATCGAGCACCTCGCGACCCGCTCGAACTACCTCGAGGTCGCCTGGCTGCTGATCTACGGCGAGCTGCCCACGGCCGACCAGCTGGCCGAGTTCGACGACAAGATCCGTCACCACACGCTGCTGCACGAGGACCTGAAGGACCGCTTCTTCACGGCCCTGCCGCACACCGCGCACCCCATGGCGGTGCTCTCGTCCGGCGTCTCGGCGCTGTCGACGTACTACGAGGACGAGTCGGACCCGGCCAACCCCGAGCACGTCGAGCTCAACATGATCCGCCTGCTCGCGAAGCTGCCCGTGATCGCGGCCTACGCGCACAAGAAGAGCATCGGCCAGGCGTTCCTGTACCCCGACAACTCGCTGAGCTTCGTCGACAACTTCCTCAAGCTGAATTTCGGCGTGCGCAGCGAGGAGTACGAGGTCAACCCCGTCATGTCGCGCGCGCTCGAGCAGCTGCTGATCCTGCATGAGGACCACGAGCAGAACGCGTCGACCTCGACCGTCCGTCTCGTCGGCTCGACCGGCGCCGACCAGTTCGCGTCGATCTCGGCCGGCATCCACGCCCTCTCGGGCCCGCTGCACGGCGGCGCGAACGAGGCCGTGCTGACCATGCTCGCGCAGATCCGCGACTCGGGCATGGGCGTGCAGCGCTTCGTCGAGAAGGTGAAGAACAAGGAAGAGGGCGTGAAGCTGATGGGCTTCGGGCACCGGGTCTACAAGAACTACGACCCGCGCGCCAAGCTCGTCAAGCAGTCGGCCGACGAGGTTCTCGAGGCGCTCGGCGTGCACGACCCGTTGCTCGACCTGGCCAAGGAGCTCGAGGCCATCGCGCTGGAGGACGACTACTTCAAAGAGCGTCGCCTCTACCCGAACGTCGACTTCTACACGGGCGTGATCTACAAGGCAATGGGCTTCCCGACGCGGATGTTCACCGTCCTGTTCGCGATCGGCCGCCTTCCCGGATGGCTCGCCCACTGGCGCGAGCTGCACCAGGACCCCAAGACCAAGATCGGCCGCCCGCAGCAGCTCTTCACCGGCTCGCCCGAGCGCGCGTACCCCGGCGCCTGAGTTTCTTTCTCTCACGAAGAAGCCCGCCTCTCCGGAAGGAGAGGCGGGCTTCTTCGTTTAGAGAGTCACGCGTGGAGGGCGGCGTTGAGGGTGACGCCGACGCCGGTGCGGCGACGGGCCTCGATCGCGCCCGTGAGCGAGTTGCGGATGTAGAGCAGGCCGCTCGACCCCGACAGCTGTGCGCCCTTGGCGACGCGCGGGGTGCCGTCGGCGGTCGGGGGCTCGTCCACCAGCAGCACCTTGGTGCCGGCGGTGAGGTACAGGCCCGCCTCGACGACGCAGTCGTCGCCGATCGAGATGCCCACGCCCGCGTTGGCGCCGAGCAGCGAGCGCTCGCCGATCGACACGCGGTGCTTGCCGCCGCCCGAGAGCGTGCCCATGATCGACGCGCCGCCGCCGATGTCGGATCCGTCGCCGACCACGACGCCCTGCGACACGCGGCCCTCGATCATGGAGGCGCCGAGCGTGCCGGCGTTGAAGTTCACGAAGCCCTCGTGCATGACGGTCGTGCCGGGGGAGAGGTAGGCGCCCAGGCGCACGCGCGAGGCGTCCGCGATCCGGACGCCCTCGGGCATGACGTAGTCGGTCAGGCGCGGGAACTTGTCGAGCGAGACGATCTGGACGCCGTCGCGCTGCAGGTAGGGGCGCAGGCGGTTCGCGTCGTCCGGGTGCATCGGGCCGGCGGTCGTCCACGCCACGTTCGGCAGGTGGGCGAAGATGCCGTCGAGGTTCAGCTCGTTCGGGCGCACCAGACGGTGCGACAGGGCGTGCAGACGGAGGTAGGCGTCCGACGTCGAGGCCGGCGCGACGTCCAGGTCGATCTCGAGGGTCACGACCTCCACGGACACGTTGCGGCGGTCGTCCGGCGCCGCGAGCCGGTCCAGGCTGTCGACCTCGTCCGCGAGGTCGGTCGCACGGCCCGCTCGGGGCGACGGGAACCACGTGTCCAGGACGGTGCCGTCGGCGGCAACCGTCGCGAGTCCGACACCCGACACCCAGCGCTCATCAGTCATACCTCCAGCCTAGAGTTAGAGCCATGCCCACGCTGGACCTGACCGCCTCCTCCGCCGACATCACGCGCGCCATCTGCGACATCCCGAGCGTGTCGGACGACGAGCGCGCGCTCGCGGACGCGATCCAGGAGGCGATCGAGCCGCTCGAGCACCTCGACTTCCACCGCGACGGGGACACGATCGTCGCCCGCACCCACCGGGGCCGCGGCCAGCGCGTGGTGATCGCCGGCCACATCGACACGGTCCCGATCAACGACAACGTGCCCACGCTCGACTTCCTGCTCGACGGCGAGCCGTACATCCGGGGGCGCGGCACGGTCGACATGAAGTCGGGCGTCGCGGTGCAGCTCAAGCTCGCCGCCGAGCTGACCGACCCCGTGGTCGACATCACGTGGATCTGGTACGACCACGAGGAGGTCGCCGCCGAGCGCAGCGGGCTCACCCGCCTGGCCGCGAACCGGCCCGACCTGTTCGCGGGCGACTTCGCCATCCTGGGGGAGCCGACCAATGGGCTCGTCGAGGGCGGCTGCAACGGCACGCTCCGCGCCGTGGTGCGCACGCACGGCCGGCGCGCGCACAGCGCCCGGGCCTGGATCGGCGAGAACGCGATCCACGCGGCGGCGCCCATCCTGGACACGCTCGCGGCGTACCGCCCGCAGACGATCGCGGTCGACGGCCTCGAGTACCGCGAGGGCCTGAACGCGGTGAAGATCTCGGGCGGCGTCGCGGGCAACGTGATCCCGGACCTGTGCGAGGTCGAGGTGAACTTCCGCTTCGCCCCGAGCCGCAGCGAGGACGAGGCGGTCGAGCACGTGCGGAGCGTGTTCGACCGGTTCGAGGTCGAGATCACCGACCTCTCGGGCGGCGCGCGCCCGGGGCTCGACGCGCCGCTCGCGCAGCAGTTCCTCCGCGCGGTGGGCGGCGAGCCGCGCCCCAAGTACGGCTGGACGGACGTGGCCCGGTTCTCGAAGCTCGGCGTGCCGGCCGTCAACTACGGCCCGGGCGATCCCCTGCTCGCCCACCACGACGAGGAGCGGGTCGCGGTCTCCCAGATCGAGGAGGTCGAGCGGGGGCTGCGCGCGTGGCTGAGCGCCCGCTGACGCCGCTCGACCGTGCGCGGGCGGTGTGGGCCGGATGGCCCGCGCCGGCCCGCATCGCCCTGATCTACGTCGCCGCGCGGATCGTCACGACCGCCCTCATGCTCGGCGTGGCGTCCGCCTCGCCCGCGACGTCGCGCTTCGGCGCGGATCCGTCGCTCGCCGACTACGTCCTGGGCTGGGACGCACAGTGGTACTGGCTCGTGGCCGTCTCGGGCTATCCGGCCGAGCTGCCCGTCGACGCCAGCGGGCACGTCGAGGAGAACGCGTGGGCGTTCATGCCCGTGTACGCGCACCTCGCGAACATCGTGGGCCTGGGCTCGTGGGGCGCGGGGGCGCTCGTCGTCTCGCTCGTCGCGGGCTGGGTCGCGTGCCTGGGCCTGCACCGCCTGCTGCGCGGCCGGATCGGCGACGAGGCGGCCACGTGGGCGGTCGTGCTCTTCGCGAGCGCCCCCCTGGCGGCGCTGTTCCAGGTCGGATACGCCGAGTCGCTGTTCCTCGCCCTGCTGATGTGGGCGCTCGTCTGCCTGGTGGAGCGGCGCTGGGGGTGGCTCTACGCGCTCATCCCGCTCATGGGGTACACGCGGCCGGGCGTGCTGGCGTTCGCGCTGCTGCTGGGCCTGTACGGGATCTGGCGCTGGCGGGTGCGGCGCTCGGACCCGCTGGTGACGCGCGACGTCGCGCACGTCCTGGCCCTCGGCGCGCTCGCAGTCGTCGTCGGCTTCTCGTGGCAGGTCATCGCGGGCCTGGCGACCGGGCGGGCCGACGCCTATCTGCAGACCGAGCTCGCGTGGCGCCGCGGATGGGTGCCCGGAATCGACGGCTTCGTGCCGTTCGAGGGGTGGATCCGCGCCGCGGAGGTCTGGTTCGGGATCTGGGGCCTGCCGGCCTGGGCCGGCTACGTCGCGCTGGGCCTCCTCGTCGCCGGCGCGGCCGCGGCGCTCATCGCAAGGCCCGTGCGGGCGCTCGGCGTCGAGGTGCGCCTGTGGGCGGCGAGCTACCTGCTGTACCTGCTCGCCGTCTTCTTCCCGCAGTCGAGCACGTTCCGCCTGCTTCTGCCGCTGTCCCCGCTGTGGGGCGCGGCGCCCCGGTCGGCGGCCGGGCGGTGGTCCGCCCTGGCGCTGTGCGTGCTCGGGCAGTGGGTCTGGATCGCCCTTATGTACGGCGCGGGGAGCACCTACTGGCAGGTGCCCTGACGGAGCCGAGCCGCGCCGCCAGGCAGACCGGGATACCGTCGTCCCGAGCCGGCGTGCGAACCGCCCGGTCGCGCTCCCACGGTAAACTGACAGGGGAGACCACGACGAAAGGGAGCCACGATGGCAGCCATGAAGCCCAGAACCGGTGACGGACCGATGGAGGCCGTGAAGGAGGGACGCCTCATCATCGTGCGTGTGCCGCTCGAGGGCGGTGGCCGTCTGGTCGTCTCGGTCAACGATGACGAGGCCAAGGAGCTCTACGGCGTTCTCGGCGACGTCGTGAACGCCTGAGGCGCGACGCTTTCACGAAGGGTCGGATCCGATCGGATCCGACCCTTCGTCGTCGTCCGGAGCTCAGTCGGCGACGACGGTCAGCTGGAGGAGCCCCTCGCCGATCGTGGAGAGGGCGGGGATGACGGCGGGCGAGTTCTGCGTCTCCTGGAGGAGCGTGCGGTACGCCACCGTGACGGCATCGCGCTGCACCGGATCGGCGACCCTGCCGTTCAGCACGCGCGGCACCAGGACGGTGCCGCCCGGGCGGGCCAGCCGGAGGCCGTGCTCGACGTAGTCGATGACGTTCTCGGGGTCGGCGTCGATCAGCACGATGTCGTAGGACGCCTCGTTCATGCGCGGCAGGACGTCGGCGGCACGGCCCGTGATGAAGCGCACGCGCGCGGGCGGCACCTTCGCGTGCGTGAACGCCTGGCGCGCGGCGCCGAGGTGCTCGGGCTCGTAGTCGATCGTCGTGAGGACGGCCTTGGGCGCGCCGCGCAGCAGCCACAGGCCCGAGACGCCCGCTCCGGTCCCGATCTCGATGATGGAGCGCGCGCCGGTCGCGGCCGCGATCACGGCGCACTGCGCGCCCACACCCGCGCTCACCGGGGCGGCGCCGAGCTCGAGGGCGTGCTGGCGGGCCCGGGCGATGTGATCCGGCTCCACGATCGTGTCGCGTGCGAAGCGCGCGATCGCATCCTGCTCGCTCATTCAGACCTCCTCGATCCCCTCCAGCCTAGGCTCGCCGGGCGTGAGGGCCGGGCAGGCGCGGCCGGTAGGCTGAAGGCATGTTCTTCGGGCTCACCTTCGAGAAGGTGATGATCATCGCGGCGATCGCGGCCCTGCTGATCGGACCCGAGCGCATGCCGCGCTACGCCGAGATGCTCGCGAAGACCGTCAAGCGCGCGCGGGACTTCGCGAACGGAGCCCGCACGCGGGTGCGCGAGGAGATCGGCCCGGAGTTCGACGACGTGGACTGGCGCAAGCTCGATCCGCGCCAGTACGACCCGCGCCGGATCATCCGCGAGGCGCTCCTCGAGGACGACGAGCCTCCCGCGAAGCCGGCCGCGCCGGTGATCGCGCCGCCCCGCACGACGCCGCTGACGCGCCAGACCTTCAGCGCCACGACGCCCCCGCCGTTCGACTCCGAGGCGACCTGACCCTCAGCGCGCCGGGTTCACCGGGAGGCGCCGGCCCGCCAGGCGGCGGGGCTGCGCCGCGACGCGCTCCGCGAGGAGCGCGATCTCGCGCGCGGCCGGGTCGTCCGGGTGGGCGACGACGACCGGATCGCCCGCATCGCCGGAGGCGCGCAGCGCGGGGCTGAGCGGGATGGACGCCAGAACGGGCACGTCCTCGCCGTCCGCGGACAGGGCCGCGGCCACCTCGGCTCCGCCGCCCGCGCCGAACAGGTCCATGACCGTGCCGTCGGGCAGCGTCATGGCAGCCATGTTCTCGACCACGCCGATCACGCGCTGGCCCGTCTGCCGCGCGACGAGCCCGCTGCGTACCGCGACGTCGGATGCCGCCGCCTGGGGCGTCGTGACGACGAGCACCTCGGCGTGGGGGAGCAGCTGGCCGACCGAGATCGCGACGTCGCCCGTGCCCGGCGGCATGTCGAGCAGCAGCACGTCGAGGTCGCCGAAGTACACGTCGGTGAGGAACTGCTGCACCGTGCGGTGCAGCATCGGCCCGCGCCACGCGACGGCGCCCGTCCCCGCGGTGCCGGCCCCGTCGCCGGTCTGCAGGAACATCCCGATCGAGATGGCCTTCACGCCGTGTGCGACGGGCGGGAGCATGAGCTGGTCGACGCGCGTGGGCTGCGCGACGACGCCGTCCTTCGCGAGGCCGAGCAGCGGCGGGATCGAGAACCCGTGCACGTCCGCGTCGACGAGGCCGACCGCCAGTCCGCGCTGCGCGAGCGCCACGGCCAGGTTCGCCGTCACGGTCGACTTCCCGACGCCGCCCTTGCCGCTCGTCACGGCGATCACGCGCGTGAGGGAATCCGGCCCGAAGGGCATGCCGCGTGCGGGCCGGAGGCGCGCGGTCAGCGCCTGCCGCTCCGCGGGGGTCATGACGCCGACGTCGATCGCGACGGCGCCGACGCCCTCGACCGACTCGGCCGCGCGGCGCACGTCGGCCTCGATCCGGTCGGCGGCGGGGCATCCCACGATCGTGAGGGCGATGCCGACCCGCACGTCCGCGCCGTCGGCCTCCACGCCGCGCACCATGTCCAGCTCCGCGAGGGGGCGGCGCAGCTCCGGGTCCGAGACCCGGCCGACCGCGTCGCGCACCCGCGCCGCGAGGTCGGTCACGCCTGCTCGCCCGCCGGTCGGCCGCCGCGCTCGGCGCGGGCGTCCAGCTCCTCGAGCAGGCCCCGCAGCTCGTCGCGCAGCTCGTCGCGTGACACCATGCGCTGGTCCATGTCGCCGAGGGCCAGGCGCAGCGCGACGATCTCGCGGGCCAGGTACTCGGTGTCGGCGAGGTTGCGCTCGGCGCGCTGACGGTCCTGCTCGATCTGCACCCGGTCGCGGTCGTCCTGCCGGTTCTGCGCGAGCAGGATGAGCGGCGCCGCGTACGACGCCTGCAGCGACAGGGCGAGCGTGAGCGCCGTGAAGCCCAGATCGGCCGAGTCGAAGCGCCAGCCCTGCGGCGTGAGCGAGTTCCAGAGCATCCATGCCAGGACGAAGAGGCTCAGGCCGATCAGGAACGCCGGCGTGCCCATCGCGCGGGCGATCCACTCGGTGGCGCGGCCGAACCGGTCGCGACCGCGCGTGGGGGCCGACGCCGCGAGGCGCGGCGTGCGGCCGCGCACGGTCTCGGGCCGCGAGATGTCGCGCGGCGCCATCACGTGCGCCCCACCGTCGGGATCGTGCCGGTCACGGGCGCGGGCGGGAGCGGATGGTCCGCATCCTGCGAGCGCCAGTCGTCGGGCAGCAGGTAGTCGAGCATGTCGTCGACGCTGATCGCGCCGACCAGGCGGTGCGCCTGATCGACCACGGGCAGCGACACGAGGTCGTAGCTCGCGAGTCGCCGGGCGACCTCGGCGGCCGACGCCGTGACGGGCACCGGCTCGAGCGTGTCGTCCAGGATGGCGCCGATGCGCTCGTGCGGCGGGTAGCGGAGCATCCGCTGGAAGTGCACGGCGCCGAGGAAGCGTCCCGTGGGGGTCTCGTACGGCGGCAGCGTCACGAACACGCTCGCCGCCAGGGCGGGGTGCAGCTCGTGCCGGCGGATGGTCGCGAGCGCCTCGGCGATCGTCGCATCGGCCGACATGATGATCGGCTCGGTCGTCATCAGGCCGCCCGCGGTGTCGGAGCCGTAGCGCAGCAGCATGCGCACGTCCTCGGCCTCCTCGGGCTCCATCAGCTGGAGCAGCTCCTCGCTGCGCTCGGGCTCGAGCTCCGCCAGGAGGTCGGCCGCGTCGTCGGGCTCCATGGCGTCGAGCACGTCGGCGGCGCGCTCGTCGCCCAGCTTCTCGAGGATGTGGACCTGCTCCTCCTCGGGCATCTCCTCGAGCGCGTCCGCGAGGCGCTCGTCGGAGAGCTCCTCGGCGACCTCGATCATCCGCTCCTCGGGCAGGTCCAGCAGCGTGTTGGCGAGGTCGGCGGGGCGCAGCTCGGCGTAGCTGGCGGCCAGGGCCTCGGCGGACTGCGCCTCGCCCGGCGTGTGCTGCTCGCGCACCTCGCTCCACGTCGCGAACGTGGTCGGGCCCTTCGCGAACGGGGACGCGCTGGTCTTGGGCTTGCGCAGGAACAGCTGGCCGATGGCCCACTCGCCCACGCGGTTGGGCTCGATCGCGACGTCCTCGATCACGGCCGATCCGCTGCCGTCCACGAAATGGACGCGGCGGCCCACGATCTCGGCGAGCACGCGCACCTCGTCGGCGCGGGGCTGGAACCGGCGCACGTTGATCAGGCCGGTCGTGATGACCTGGCCGGACGAGATCGAGGTGATGCGCCCGATCGAGACGAACACCTGACGGCGGCCGGGGATCTCGCACACCAGGCCGATCACGCGCGGGGCCGCGCTACTTCGGTACACGACGACGACGTCCCGGACCTTGCCGAGCCGGTCGCCCGCGGGGTCGAAGACGGGGCAGCCGGCCAGGCGCGCCGCGAAAACCCTCTGCGTGCTCATGCTCCCAGCGTAGCCCGCGGCCCCGCTCCGGCGTTCCGGCCCGGCGGGCCGGCGGGCGTCAGGGGTGCAGGACGCGGAAGCGCTCGATGAGCACCGGCATGGATGGGGAGAAGCCGCGCTCGTGCTCCGCGAACTCCGTGAAGAACCGCTCGTGCGACGCTCGCCAGTGATCCAGCGAGCGGTCGCCCTCGCCCTCCGCGTGCGCGTGCTCGGCGTCCACCTCGTCGAAGGGGACGACCGCATGCGCCGTGTTCTGGATGACGGCGCGCGGGCGTCCGGCTCCGTCCAGGATGATGTCGAGCTGGCCGGGCGCGGGGAACTCCTCGCCCGAGGCCTCGAAGTCCCAGACCGCGCTCGCCGTGCCGGTCTTGACGCCGCGCAGGACGAGATCGAGCAGCGCGTCGGCGTGCTCGGGCGTGCCGCCGAACCCCCACGCGGACGGCGGCTCTTCGGGGAGCTGCACCTCGGGCGCGGATGCCGCGATTGCGGCGCGAGCGTCGGCCCAGAAGGCGGCCAGAGCGGCAGGGTCCGGGTCGGGGATCGGCACGCTCCCACCCTACGGGCGCCGCGCCCGCGCGCGGCGGGCGGCGACCTCGGCCTGCCGCGATGAGGTGCGTGGGAGAATGGCGCGCATGAGCATGATGAGCGGGATGGGCCGTCAGTTCGAGGTCGGCGAGACCGTGGCGAGCTTCAAGGAGTACGACGCCGCGCAGAAGGCGGTGTCGCGCCTGATCGCGTCGGAGGTTCCCGCAGCGGACATCGCGATCGTCGGCACGGCGCTGCGCTCGGTCGAGAAGGTCACGGGCCGGCTCGGCTATGCGCAGGCCGCCTGGTCGGGGGCGGTCAACGGCGTGCTGCTCGGCCTGCTGTTCGCGGCGATGGTCGTGATCTGGACGCCGGGCCTGCCGATGTCCGTGTTCGCGGGCCTGCTGCTCGTCGGCATCGCGTTCGGCATGCTGTTCCGTCTCATCGCCTACGCGATGCTGCGCCGCCGCCGCGACTTCGCCAGCGTCATGCAGGTGTCGGCCGACCACTACGAGGTCACGGTGCTGCCGCGGAGCGTCGCCAAGGCGCGCCAGGCCCTGGGCGCGAGCAGCGCGCCGCCCGCGCCGGCGGCCGCCTCGCCCGCCGCGACCGAGCCGCCGCGCTACGGCGTCCGCGTCGAGCCGACCCCGCCGCCGGCCGCCCCCGCGCCCCACCCCGAGCCCCACGTGCCGCCGGCCCCGGCGGATCCCGCCGCGGACCCGGTCGCCCCGCCGCGCCCCGATGGGGAGGGCCCCGGCGACACCCGCGGCGGCGCGTGACCGCGGAGGGCTCGCTCGCCGTCGCGCTTCCCGGCGGTGAGACCTCGGTCTCCCTGGCCGTCGACGCCGCCGAGTCGCCGCGCGGCATCGTGGCCCTGGCACACGGCGCGGGCGCTGGCATGCGCCATCCGTTCCTGGCCGGACTCGGCGCGGCGCTCGCGGGCGAGGGGCTCACGGTCATCCGGTTCAACTTCCCGTACGTCGAGGCGGGGCGCCGGATGCCCGGGCGTCCGGCCGACGCGATCGCGACGTGGCGCGCCGTGGTCGCGCACGCCTCGCGCGAGGGCCTGCCCGTGTGGGCGGCGGGTAAGTCCTACGGCGGCCGGATGGCGTCCATGGCGGCCGCGGAGGGCGACTTCCCGGTACGCGGCCTGATCTACCTCGGCTACCCGCTGCATCCGCCCGGGCGCCCCGACCGGCCGCGCGCCGAGCACCTGCCGGCGATCGACGCGCCGCAGCTGTTCGTGGAGGGCGAGAACGACCCGTTCATCCAGCCGCGCGAGCAGTTCGACGAGGTGGTCTCGACCTGCCGGAACGCGTCGGTCGCGTGGATCGAGGGCGGCGACCACTCGTTCGCGGTCAAGGGTCGCAAGCGCGCCGCCGACGTGATCGGCGCGGAGCTCGCGCCGATCGTCGCCGCGTTCGTCCGCTGACGGCACGACCGGTCGCGTCGCGCGGCGCCAGACCGGGAAGAATCCGCGACGCAAGGACATCCCAGGTGGAATCGTCCTCGTGCCGCGGAGTCGTCCTTGTCTCAGGTCAGCTGCGAGACCGGCTGATCCAGGCCTCGATCTCGTCCGCCGTGCGCGGGATGGCCGCTGAGAGGTTCACGGGGCCGTCCTCCGTGAGCAGCACGTCGTCCTCGATGCGCACGCCGATGCCGCGATACTCCTCGGGGACCGTCAGATCGTCGATCTGGAAGTACAGGCCCGGCTCGATCGTGAACACCATGCCCGGCTCGAGGACGCCGTCGTAGTACATCTCGCGTCGCGCCTGGGCGCAGTCGTGCACGTCCAGGCCGAGGTGGTGGCTGGTGCCGTGCACCATGTACCGGCGGTGGTGGCCGCCGCGGTCGGCGTCCAGCGCCTCCTCGGCCGTCACCGGCAGCAGGCCCCACTCGGCCGTGCGGCGCGCGAGGACCTCCATGGCGGCCTCGTGCAGCGCGCGGAACCTCACGCCCGGCCGGGCCGCGGCGAACGCCGCGTCGGCCGCCTCGCGCACGGTCTCGTAGATCCTGCGCTGGATGGGCGTGAACGTGCCGCTCACGGGCAGCGTGCGGGTGATGTCCGCGGTGTAGAGGCTGTCGACCTCGGCGCCCGCGTCGATCAGGATGAGGTCGCCCGGCAGGACGGCGCCGTCGTTGCGCGTCCAGTGCAGGTAGCAGGCGTGCGGGCCCGACGCGGCGATCGTGTCGTAGCCCTCCCAGTTGCCGTCGCTGCGGGCGCGCTGGTGGAAGACGCCCTCGACAACCCGCTCGCCGCGGGGGTGCTCGACGATGCGCGGCAGCTCGCGCACGATGTCGTCGAAGCCGTCGGCGGTCACCTGCACGGCGAGGCGCATCTGCGCGATCTCGTACTCGTCCTTGACCAGCCGCAGCTCGGACACGAAGCGCGTGATCTCCTCGTCCTGGTCGACGACGAGGTCGCCCTCCTTCGACTCGAACGCGTCGATGTGGGCGGTCGGCACGCCGAGCTCGCCGGCCACACCGCCGAGCGCCGGGCGGGGGCCGATCCAGAACTCGCCGATCGTGGCGTCCGAGTAGAACTCGGCGGTCGTGCGGTCGGCGCGCTCCCGGAAGTACAGGGTGACGTCGTGTCCGTCGTCGGTGGGCTCGAACACCAGGACCGAGTCGGGCTCCGAGTCCGCGCCCCAGCCGGTCAGGTGCGCGAACGCCGAGTGCACGCGGAAGGGGTAGTCGGTGTCGTTGCTGCGCTGCTTGAGCGGCCCGGCCGGGACGACCAGGCGCCTGCCCGGGAAGGCCCGCGACACCGCGGCGCGGCGCGCGGCGGCGTACGGCGCCTGTTCCCGCAGCGGGGGCAGCTGCTCCGGGCGCTCGGCCCAGCCCTCCGAGATGGTGTCGAGGAAGCCCTGCGGGTACGGCTGCTTGCGGTTCGTGACGCCCGGCTTCTCGGTCTGCTTCTCGGTGGTCTCTGACATGCTCCCAGTCTCTCACCGGTGGGCGGTGTCCGCGCGGTCTCGCCTAGCCTGGGAGCGTGACCGCTCCCGCCCGCCCGATGCATCCTGCGCTCGTGTACACGATCGACCTCGTCCTGGTCCTCGCGTTCTGCGCGCTGGGCCGCGGCACGCACGGCGAGGCGCCGATCGGCGCCGGATTCCTCGCCACCGCGGGGCCCTTCGTCGTCGGGCTCGTGATCGGATGGCTCGTCAACCGGTTCGCGCTCGGCGGGCACACGGCATCCCTCCGCGCGGGCGCCGTCGCGTACGCGGCGACGCTCGTCGGCGGCATGCTGCTGCGGATCGCGACCGGGCAGGGCACGGCCGCGCCGTTCGTGATCGTCGCCGCGTTCGCCCTCGCGGCGCTGCTGCTGGGCTGGCGTCTCGTGGCGCGCGCGGTGCGCCGGCTGCGTCGCCCCTGAGGCTCAGCCCGCGGGCTCCAGCTGCACGACGAGCGGCCGGTGGTCGCTCCCCGCGCCGTCCAGGTTCGTCAGCACGATCGAGCCGGTCGCGCGCCACGAGTCGGAGTGCATGACGTGGTCGATCGGCGTCGCCAGCAGCGCCGGGACGTCCGTGGGCCACGTTCCCACGCCGCCGTTGCCCGTCTGGGCGGCCGCGTCGCGGCAGTAGCCGAGGTCGTACCCGTCCGCGGCCAGCGACGTCATGTGGTCGACCGTCGCGTTGAAGTCGCCCGCGATGATGACGTCCTCGCCCGCGGGGCACTGGTCCGCGATCCACTGCAGGTCCTGCTGCCACAGCTGCATGTACGAGGGGCGCGGGGCGATCGCGTGCACGGCGACGACCGTGGGGCCGGTGCCGTCCACCGGCATGACGACCGCGCTCGGCAGCACCTGAGTGTTGCTGGTGCCGTCGTCCGACGACTCGATGACGGCGTAGTCGCCCAGGTCGGGGGAGATCAGGATGGTCGTGACCCACGACTGCGGGCCCCGCTCGATCTCCTCGTGGTACTGCACGTGGTGGACCCACATCGGGCGGCCGAGCTCGCGCATCTCGATCGCGACGTCCTCGCCCACGCTCTGCGCGGTCTCGGGCAGCGCGATGATGTCGGCGTTCATGGCGACGGCCGTCTGGGCGATCTGGTAGGCGCCCGTGGCGTCGCCCGCCGTGTTCCACGTCATGACGCGGACGCTGCTCTCGGTCTCGGCCGGCAGCGCGTCGCCGTACCCGCGCATCCCGAGCGTGACGCCGCCCGCGATGGCGCCGATCGCCGCGACCAGGGCCATCGACATCGCGAAGCCGCGCAGGGGGCGGGCGAGCGCGAACAGCAGGAAGAGGAGCGTCAGGACGGCGAAGCCGGCCACCATGACCCCGCGCATCGACACGATCTGGGCGACCGGGACGGTCCGCTCCAGATGGAAGAACGACGGCCACGTGAGCACCGCGGTCGCGATCGCGAACACCACGGTCACGAGGATCCCGAGCAGTCGCAGCACGCCTTCGACCCTAGGTCGGCGACCTGGGAAAGCGGCGGATGCGGCACCGTCCGGGGGTCATGTCGGGAGGGCTCCGAGCGGCCGGACGCGCCGCGCTCCGGGGCGCCTGCGAGCGGCTACGATCGGCTCGTGGGAGAACTGGGCGGCACCGGCATCCCGGCGCAGCGATTCAGCGGCCCGAGCGACCTGCACCTGCACTCCGCGCGGTCGGACGGCACCGAGCCGCCGGCCGACGTGATGGCGTCGGCGCACCGGCACGGGCTCCGCACCGTCGCGCTCACCGACCACGACACGACCGCCGGATGGGCGGAGGCGGCCGAGGCGGCCGTGTCGCTCGGCATGACGCTGCTGCCCGGCATGGAGTTCTCGGCCAAGCACGAGTGGCGCAGCGTCCACATGCTCTCGTACCTGTTCGATCCGGACGACGCTGCGCTGCGGGCCGAGACGGATCGGATCCGCGGCGACCGGATCGGCCGGGCCGAGCGGATCGTGCGCAACATCTCGCGCGACTACGACCTGACGTGGGACGACGTGCTCGCGCAGACGACCGAGGACGCGACCGTGGGGCGTCCGCACATCGCCGACGCGCTCGTCGCACGCGGTCTGGTGCGGGACCGCGGCGAGGCGTTCGACGGCATCCTGCACCCGCGCGAGGGCTACTACGAGCCCCACTACGCGCCCGCGCCGCACCGCGTCGTCGAGCTCGTCACGCGGGCCGGGGGAGTCGTCATCATCGCGCATCCGACGCCCTCGGGTCGCGCCCGGATGCTGCCCGAGCCGGTGATCCACGACCTGATCGACGCCGGCCTGGCCGGCTTCGAGATCGATCACCGCGAGAACACCGAGGCGGGCAAGCGCATCCTGCGCCGCATCGCGGCCGACCGCGACCTCATCGTGACCGGCTCCAGCGACTACCACGGCCGCGGCAAGCCCAACCTGCCGGGCGAGAACACCACGAGGGACGAGATGGTCGCCCGCATCATCGACCGAGCCACCGGCATCGCGCCGGTGTATCCCTAGTCCTTCTCGGAGATCAGGCGCCCTGGGCGGTCTGGCCCGAGGTGCGGCGACGGCGACGTCGGCGGCGCGCCGCGGCGGGCTTGCCGTCGTGGTGCTCCTTGCCGGCGCCGTCGTGGGTGCCGGAGCCCTCGGGCTTCTCCGCGGGCGCCTCGGCGGCCTGCTCCTCGGGGCGGCGGCGACGCGTGCGCTCCCGGCCCTCGCCCTCTCGGCGGCGCTCGTTGCGCTGCGGACGCTCGGCCTTCGGGGCCGTCGTCAGGCGTCCCTTCGTGCCGGCCGGGATGTCCAGGTCGGTGTACAGGTGCGGGCTCGACGAGTACGTCTCGGTGGGCTCGGGCTGGCCGAACTCGAGCGCGCGGTTGATGAGCGCCCACTTGTGCAGGTCGTCCCAGTCCACGAACGTGACCGCGATGCCCGTGCGGCCCGCTCGACCCGTGCGGCCGGCGCGGTGCAGGTACGTCTTGTCGTCGTCCGGGATGGTGTGGTTGATCACGTGCGTGACGTCGTCCACGTCGATGCCGCGCGCGGCGACGTCCGTCGCGACGAGCACGTCCTTCTTGCCGGCCTTGAACGCGGCCATGGAGCGCTCGCGCTGCTCCTGACCCATGTCGCCGTGGACGCCGCCCACGTTGAACCCGCGGTCGGTCAGCTCGTCGACCAGGCGCTGCGCGGCGCGCTTCGTGCGCGTGAAGATCACGGTCTTGCCGCGGCCCTCGGCCTGCAGGATGCGGGCGATGACCTCGTCCTTGTCGAGCGAGTGCGCCCGGTAGACGATGTGCTTGATGTTCGCCTGCGTGAGGCCCTCGTCCGGGTCCGTGGCGCGGATGTGGATCGGGTTCGACATGAACCGGCGCGCGAGCGCGACGATCGGACCCGGCATGGTGGCGCTGAACAGCTGCGTGTGGCGCACCTGGGCGACCTTCTGGAAGATCTTCTCGATGTCGGCCAGGAAGCCGAGGTCGAGCATCTTGTCGGCCTCGTCCAGCACGACCTCGGTCGCGTTGGACAGGTCGAGCAGGCGCTGGCCCGCGAGGTCGATCAGGCGGCCGGGGGTGCCGACGACGATCTGCGCGCCGGCCTTCAGCTGGTCGATCTGGCCCTCGTAGGCCTTGCCGCCGTAGATGGCGACGACGCTGGTGGAGCGGTTCGACGTGAGCAGGTCGAGGTCCTCGTACACCTGCACCGCGAGCTCGCGGGTCGGCACGACGATGAGCGCCTTGACGCCGGGTTCCGGGTTCGGCCCGAGGCGCTGCACCACGGGGATGCCGAAGCCGAAGGTCTTGCCGGTGCCGGTCTTGGCCTGGCCGATGACGTCCTGGCCGGGCATCGCCAGGGGGATGGTCTGCTCCTGGATCGGGAACGCGTCGACGATCCCCTTGGAGGCGAGGGCGTCGACGATGTCCTGATCGACGCCGAGGTCGGTGAAAGTGGTCACGATGTGCTCGAGCCTGTCCGGCAGCCAGCGCTGCCTGGGTGAAGTGCGATCCACGCCCTCGATCTGCTCCAGGCGCGGCGGCCCCGATCCGTCGCCGGGGACCGCACCAGCCTACCCGAGGGGTGCGCGGCGGCCCCGGAGCGCGCGACGCGCTCGCGTGGGCGCGGATCGCTCGGGTCCGGGAGCCTCGACGCCGTAGGCTGGCTCCGTGGTCAACTGGAGGTTCTGGGAGCGGCGCCCGCCCGCGCGCATCCTGCGGCTGCGTCCGCGGGGCGAGATGGGCGACGCCACCCGCGTCGACTTCGAGGAGCTCGCGCCGGATGTCGACACGTTCCTGGGGCAGGCCGCATACCTCCAGCTCGGCTACTTCGAGACGCTGACGCGGCTGATCCGCGCGACCCCCGATCTCCAGGAGAAGGAGGCGCTGTCGCTCGCGGCCGGCGCCGCGCTGGTCAAGCACCGCGCGATCGTCGACGTCATCCGGGACCGCGGCGACGAGCCGACCGAGATCATGGCGCCGTTCCGCGAGCAGCTCGACGGCTTCCGGCGCGCGACCATCGGGGCGCGCCCGCGCGAGACCATGCTGTCGGTCCACATCACGGCGGGCATGCTCGACGACTTCTACCGGACGCTGGCCGCCAGCTACGGCGACACGGGGCGCCGGGTGGCGCGCATCCTGAACGTCGACAGCGACCGCGAGCTGATCGTCGACCTCATCCGGGCGACGATCGAGGCCGACGACGAGATGCGCTCCCTGCTGTCGATGTGGGCCCGTCGCCTCGTGGGTGACACGCTGCTGGTCGCGCGCGCCGCACTGCGCCCGCAGAGCCTCGGTGAGGCCGACGAGAAGAAGGTCGAGCCGGTCTTCACGGCGCTCATGGCCGCGCACGCACGGCGCATGGACGCCCTCGGTCTGGCGGCCTAGCTGTACTGACCAGGGACGTTGATCGTTAGACAAGTGCCCACTTGTCACACAAAGAAGCGCTTGTCTATAGTGTGGGTATGACAGTTTCACTGGATGTTGCCATGCCGCGCACGGACCTGTCGGCGCGGGATCACGCGCGGATGCTTGCTCCGTTGTTGAAGCCTTTGTCAGACGAGAACAGACTGATGATCGTGCTGACGCTTGCGGCGGGGGCGTGCTCGAACAAGCAGTTGCAGGAGGCCACCGGGTTGAGCCAGGCGCTGGTGAGTCACCATGTGGCAGCCTTGCGGGAAGCGCGGCTGATCAGTGTGCGGGCCGAGGGCCGGTCCAACATCTACGAGCTGTGTTGTGAGCAGTTGGCGGCGCCGGTGCAGTGGCTCGCTCACTTGGCGACTCTCACTCCAGAGGGACAGAAGGCGTGCTGCACTGCCCCAGCAGGGGAGGGTCAGGCATCGACTGAGGGTGCTGCGCGGTGATTCATGCGGTACAGACCTTCGGGTTGATCCTGGTCGAGTTGCTCGTCCTGTTCTCGCTGATCTCGGTTCTCGTTGCGCTGGTGAACCGGCGGTTCGGGCCGGATCGGATCCAGAGCTGGATGGCCGATGGGCGCCTTCCCGGCCCGGTCAAAGGGCTACTGCTGGGGGCGATCACGCCGTTCTGTTCCTGTTCGACGCTGCCGGTGCTGGCTGGGATGTTGAAGTCGGGGGTGGCGTTCCGGACGTCGATGACCTTCCTGATCTCGTCACCGCTGCTGGATCCCATCATCGTGGCCGGGGTGGTGCTGCTGTTCGGCTGGCGTATCGCGTTGGTCTACACGGTGGTCACCGCCGCATGGTCCCTGCTCGCCCCCCTCGTATGGGAACGACTCGGTATGGCCAGCCAGCTCAAGCGAGTCAAGGTCGTCGGCGACGACAGCACCCCCCGCCCCTGGGCGGGACTGCGCAACGAGATCCGGCCCGCACTCGGCGAGGCCTGGGCCGATCTGAGACCGCTGCTCGTCCCGATGGTGCTGGGTGTCTCGGTCGGTGCATTTATCTACGGTTTCGTGCCTCAGGACCAACTCGCCGCGGTCGCTGGCGACGACAAGCCATGGGCCGTGCCGTTGGCCGCCGTGCTTGGCGTTCCGCTTTACGTGCGGATCGAGACGATGTTGCCCATCGGCTTGGCCCTCAGCTCGGCCGGTATGGGGCTAGGGGCAGTGTTCGCGCTGATGATCGGCGGCGCCGGAGCCTCGATCCCCGAGATCTCGATGCTCACCGCCTTGTTCAAGCCCCGACTGGTCGTCACTTTCGTGGTCACTGTCATCGGCACGGCCATCGCCGCTGGCTACCTCATCCCACTGATCGCCTGACCCCACCACCACATTCCCAACCACACGAGGAGAACAAACAACCATGGGACTCAAGGACCTCTTCACCGCACGCAAGCAGGACAGCAGTTGCTGCGGAGCCCAGATCGTGCCCGACGATGACGACCAGCCCCAGAGCGAGCAGGGAACGCCCACCGAGACGGCTGCCTCTTCAGCGCCGAACCGCGAGGACACGGACGGCAACTGACATACCGAATCGATGGGGGCTGCACCACAGGGTGCAGCCCCCATCACCGTCTCCACCCGCTCGTCACCAGGAAGACCACCATGCCCCACGCCAATGCCGCCCTCACACCGCGTCACCGCTTGAAGGTCGCCCAACTCGTCGTCGACGACGGATGGCCGATCAGCGAGGTTGCCGCCCGCTTCCAGGTCTCTTGGCCCACCGTCAAACGCTGGACCGGCCGCTACCGAGCGGGCGAGTCCATGCAGGACCGGTCTTCCCGACCGCACCACTCACCGAACAAGATCAGCCCGACGGTCACTCGCCGCTGTATCCAGCTGCGGCTACGACTCCGAGAAGGACCCGTGCAGTTGGCGTGTCGGCTGGGGATCGCGCCGTCGACGGTCCACCGGATCCTGACCGACGCCCACCTGAACCGGCTGTCGCATGTGGACCGCGCCACGGGGGAACCGGTGCGCCGTTACGAGCACGACCATCCCGGCGCGATGCTCCACGTCGACGTGAAGAAGCTCGGCAACATCCCCGACGGCGGAGGCTGGCGCTACGTCGGACGCCGACAGGGCGAGAAGAACCGGGCAGCTACACCAGGCAAGCTCAGGAGCAAGTACTCCGACCCGTTGATGGGCAAGGCCTACGTCCACACCGTCATCGACGACCACTCCCGCGTCGCCTACGCCGAGATCCACGACGACGAAACAGCCCACACCGCCACCGCGGTCCTGGTGAGGGCCGTCGAGTGGTTCAACGCCCGCGGGGTGACCGTCGAGCGGGTTCTGTCGGACAACGGCGGGGCATATCGCTCACACCTGTGGCGCGACACCTGCGCCGAGCTCGGTATCAGGCACAAACGGACCAGGCCGTATCGCCCTCAGACCAACGGCAAGATCGAGCGCTTCCACCGCACCCTGGCCGACGGCTGGGCATACGCCCGCTGCTACACCTCCGAGACGGAGCGCCGCGGCGAACTCGACGGATGGCTGCACTACTACAACCATCACCGGCCCCACACGGCCTGCGGGAACCAGCCGCCCTTCTCACGATTGACCAACGTCTCCGGTCAGTACACCTAGCGGGCGCCGTCCTCGGTGCCGGCTCGCCGAGGCCAGGCGGCCCAGCCGCCGGGCAGGCGGTCGAGGGTGGGGCGTGCCGCGTCGAGCACGCGCCCGTCGAGCCCCGCGGGCCCTCCGCCGGACCCGCGGCGATCCGTCGTCGCGAGGCGGTGCCACAGCTCGGCGTGCGCGCCGCCCGTGAGCGTCTCGGCGTACCCGCCCGCCGTGACCGCCGCGACCAGCCATTCGAGCTCGTCCGCGCAGGTCTGCCAGGTCTCGTCGCACGCGTCGCAGCCGCAGGCCGGATACGGGAAGTCGTGCAGCAGGCCCGCGTGCACGATCATCCCCGGGAAGTCCGTCCACACGAACGTGAGCGAGGCGGCATCCGGATGCGCCGGGGTCAGCCGAACGGCGCGCAGGACGGAGGGCCGCGGATGCAGCAGGTCGGACGCGAGCTCCGCGCCCTCCTCGACCTGGACGTCGAACGTCGCGCTCAGCCAGTCGACCAGCGCATCGGCGACCTCGTGCAGCGGCGCGAACCGCTCGGGGTGGCTGACGACCGAGCAGCTGTCCTCGGGCGTCCCATCCATGCCCCAGCGCTCCCCGTAGGGACGGCCGAGGTCGTCGACGAACACGGCGGGCGCGATCGGCGGGCGGGCGTACCCGCCCGCCCCGGTCATGTCAGGCCAGGCCCAGGCGGCGGGCGGCGGCCTCGTCGCGCGCGGCGCGCGAGCGGGTGATGGCCGCCGTGCCGGCGACGCCGACGACCGCGGCGGCGGCCAGCGAGATCACCCAGGTCCAGATGTTCGCCTCGCCCAGCCCGGTCCACGTGCACACGCCGTAGGCGACGGCGGCCGCCGCGCCCGCGATCGACGGGGCGAGCGCCACGCCGCGGCGCTCACGGTGCGGCAGGGCGAAGTGCACGCCGACGCCGATCGCCACGGCGGCGATCAGGGCCAGGAGGATGTACACCGGCGTCAGGCCACGAAGCCGACGCGGCGGGTCTCCTCGCTGCCGACCTCGACGAACGCCAGGTTCGCGGTCGGCACGATGTAGGAGTTGCCCTTGACATCGGTGAGCGTCAGCGGGGCGCCGGACGTGATCGCCTCGGCCACCGTGGCCTTGATGCTGTCGGCGCTCTCCGACGACTCGAAGCTCAGCTCGCGGCCGGTGTTGGTGATGCCGATGCGGATGTCCACGGGTGACTGCCTTTCGTCGCGCCTGACCGGCCGCTCCGTGTCGGGTCGGCCGTGCGTCAACTCTATGGCAGGGCACGGACGCGGCAGGGCGCTGAACGCTGAGGGCGAAATCGACCGAGACTGGTGACATGCGCGCGACGATCGTGAAGGAGGACCCGCACGCCCCCGAGGGCTTCTTCGAGTCGGAGGCGGCCGGACTGCGCTGGCTCGGCGGCGCCGACGGGGGAGCGCGGGTCGTGGACGTGATCCGGGTCGGGCCGGGGCGGATCGTGCTCGAGCGCGTCGCCGAGGCGCGGCCGACGCCGGCGGCGGCGCGCGCGTTCGGCGCGGCCCTGGCCCGCACGCACGACGCGGGCGCGGCCGCGTTCGGGGCGCCGCCCGACGGCTGGGACGGGCCCGGGTTCATCGGGCGGCGGCCGCAGGCGTACGCGCACGAGGCCAGCTGGGGCGCGTTCTACGCCCGCGACCGGGTGCTGCCGTTCCTCGACATCGCGGCTGCGGCGGGCACCGTGACGGGCGACGAGGCGGACCTCGTGCGCCGGGCGTGCGACGCCGTCGCCGCCGGCGCGTTCGACGACGGCGAGCCGCCCGCCCGGATCCACGGCGACCTGTGGGCGGGCAACGTGCTCTTCTCGCCGGAGGGCGTCGTGATGATCGACCCGGCCGCGCACGGCGGGCACCGGGAGACCGATCTGGCCATGCTGGCGCTGTTCGGAGCGCCGCACCTGAGCGAGATCCTGGCCGGATACGACGCGGCGCATCCGCTGCGGGACGCGCATCCCGTTGCATCAGCTGCATCCCCTCGCGGTGCACGCAGCGGGCCACGGACGTGCCTACGGCGTCGAGCTCGCGCGTGCGGCCGCGGCCGTGCTCGCACTCGCCGGGCGCGATCGCGCCGATGTCCGGGGCCGCCTCTAGCGTGGACGGCATGACCTCTCGCGAGTGGGACGCCGGGCAGCGCGCCGTCCTCGAGCTGTCGGGCGACGCGTCGGGCACGGTGATCGGCGCGCCCGGCACCGGCAAGACCGCGGTCCTGGTCGAGCGCGTCGCGCGTCTGCTCGCTCGCGGGGCGGCGTCCGACGAGGTGGTCGTGCTCACGCCGACGCGCGCATCGGCGACGCGGCTGCGCGACGAGCTCGGGGTGCGCGTCGCCGTCGCGACCCCCGGTCCGCTCGCCCGCTCGATCGGTTCGTTCGCGTTCCAGGTCGTCCGCGCCGAGGCGGTGCGCCGCGGCGAGGAACCGCCGAAGCTGCTCACGGGCGCCGATCAGGACCGGATCGTGGCCGACATCCTGGCGGGCGACGAGGAGGACGAGCGGGACGGGGTCGTCCGCTGGCCGGCCGACCTCGCCGCGCCGGTGCGCGCCTCGAAGGGCTTCCGCTCGGAGCTGCGTGCGTTCCTCAGCGAGCTCGCCGAGCTCGGCGTGGGGCCCGACGAGCTGGAGGGGATGGGGGTGCCGGCCTGGACGGCCGTCGCCGGCTTCGCGAGGGACTACCGGAACGTGCTGGACGGCATGCGCTCGCCCCATCGCGAGGTCGCGGAGCTCTACGCCGAGGCGGCGGCCTCCCTGCGCGCCGGCGCGGTGATCGCCGGGCTCGAGCGGCTCCGCATCGTGCTGATCGACGACGCCCAGGAGCTCACCCGCGGCGGCGTCGCCGTCGTGCGGGCGCTGCGCGCACGGGGCGTCGCGGTGCTCGCGTTCGGCGACCCCGATGTCGGATCCGGCGCGTTCCGCGGCGTGACGCCGGAGCTCTTCCTGGAGCTCGCGACGGCGCTGGGGGAGCGGTTCGTGCTCGACGGCGCGCACCGGGCCGCGCCCGCCCTCACCCGTCTGACCCGCTCGGTGACGCAGGCCATCGGCGCGAGCGGCGTGGTCGCGCACCGCCGCCCGCCGGGTCCCGAGGCCGAGGACCACGGCGCCGTCTCGACGTGCCTGGCCGCGTCTCCGTACGAGGAGGTCGACCGGATCGCGTGGACCCTCCGGGACTGGCACCTGCTCGGAGGCGTGCCCTGGTCCGGCATGGCCGTGATCGCGCACGACACGCGGCAGCTCACGATGCTCGAAGCCGAGCTCGCGGCGCGCGAGGTTCCGACGCGCGCGGCAGGCGTCCAGCGGCCCCTCGGCAGCGAGGCGGTCGTGCACGACATCGTGGAGATCGTGCGGCTCGGCCTGCAGGCCCACGCCGAGCGCGACGCCGAGCGGCTGGTCGAGGCCCTCCGCTCGCCCTTCGGCGGGCTGGACGGCGTCGGTCTGCGCCGCCTGCGGGCCCACATGCGCCACGCCGAGCTCGCCGACGGCGGCAACCGCCCGGCGCGCGAGCTGCTGCACGAGGCGCTGGGGCACCCGGCGACGTTCGACCTGATCGACACCCCGGAGGCCCGCACCGGGCGGCGCCTGGCCGAGACGCTGCGGCTGGTCCACGAGGAAGGAGCGCGCGGGGCGACCATCCACGAGCTGCTGTGGCTGGTGTGGGACCGTGCGCGCACCGGCGACGGCCGCCGCCTGGACCGGGCGTGGCACGAGGCGGCGCAGGGGCAGGGCCCGCTCGCGGCCGAGATCGGGCGCGCCCTCGACGCGCTGGTCGCGCTGTTCGCGGCGGCGAAGCGCTCGGTGGAGCGGAGCCCGGAGGAGGGCCCGCAGCCGTTCATCCGCGAGATCCTCGACAGCGATGTCCCGGAGGACATGCTGGCGGCCCCCGAGCGCGAGGGCGCCGTCACGCTGATGACCCCCGCGAACGCTCTCGGCGTGGAGTTCGACGCCGTCGTGATCGCCGGGGTGCAGGAGGGCGTCTGGCCGAACGTGCGCCTGCGCGGCGGGCTGCTGGAGTCGTGGCGTCTCGCCGACGCCGTCGCCGCGCATCGCGACGGCCGCGCCGGGGCGGAGCCGGCGGGCGTGCTGGACCGGCGGCGCGCGGCCATGCACGACGAGCTGCGGCTGTTCGTGCGGGCGGTCTCCCGCGCGCGCACGCGCCTGCTCGTGACCGCGGTGGACGATGACGACACGGGCCCGAGCGCGCTGTTCTCCTTCCTGCCCGACCCGCCGCCCGACGACGGCCGCGCGGAGCATCCGCTGACGCTGCGCGGGCTGGTCGCACGGCATCGCCGCGCGCTGACGGAGTCGGGCGACGAGCAGGCGCGGGCCGAGGCCGCCGGGCAGCTCGCCATGCTCGCCGCCGCGGGAGTGCCCGGCGCCGACCCCCGCGAGTGGTACGGCGTGCGCGAGCCGTCGACGGACGCGCCCCTGCGCGACCTCGACGCCGGGCCCGCGCGCGTCTCGCCGTCGCGGCTCGAGGCGTTCGAGGAGTGCGGTCTCGGCTGGGTCATCGACAGCCTCGGCGGCAGCACGGTCACCCCGCCGAGCGCCGGCATCGGCACCATCCTGCACGCCGCGCTCGAGCGGCACCCCGACGGAGACCTCGAGGGTCTGCGCGCCGTGCTCGCGGAGCGCTGGCCCGAGCTCGATTTCGAGACCCCGTGGATCGCCGCGAAGGAGCGCGCGAGGGCCGAGCTCTACGTCGATCGCCTGCACGCCTACCTGACGGCCGTGCGCGCCGACGGGGGAGCGCATGTGGCGTCCGAGGCCCCGTTCCGCTTCGCGGTCGACACCCGCCCGGCCGAGGACGCGCCCCCGGCCGTGTACGTGGGCGACGAGATCCACGGCCCGCAGCGCGCCGTGGTGAGCGGTGTGATCGACCGCGTGGAGACGTACCCGACGGGCGCGGGGGAGCATGCGCCCGGGCGCTCGCGAGGATGGACCGCCATGGAGTGCGGCGATCCGGCGGCCGGCGAACACGTCGTCGTCGCGGACCTGAAGAGCGGCCGCTACGAGAAGCCCGGCGATGGCGACGTCGTCGAGCACGCGCAGCTGGCCGCGTATCAGGTCGCCGTGCAGGAGGGGCTCGTCGAGGGCGCGCCGGCGGGCTCGCTGGCCGGTGCGCGCCTCGTGATCGTCTCGCAGACGCTCGCCAAGAGCGACTACCGCGTCGCGCACCAGCACCGGCTGGCCGACGAGCCCCGCGCGCAGTTCCTGCGTCGCGTGGCCGAGGCGGCGCGCGGGATGTCCGCGAGCAGCTTCACGGCCCAGGTCGACGCGCACTGCACCGAGGGGATGTTCGTGAAACCCTGCCGCATCCACACGATCGACGCGGTGAGCGCATGACCCTGCGCACCGACCTGGATCCGATTCCCGAGCCGGCCGCAGGCGGCGCGGCGCCGGAGTGGCGCGGCGGACACGGCATCGCCGCGACCGACATCGCCGCCGCGCTGGGCCTGCCGACGCCCACCGAGGCCCAGCAGCGCGTGATCGAGGCGCCGCCCAGCCCGGCGCTCGTGGTCGCGGGGGCCGGCAGCGGCAAGACCGAGACCATGGCGGGCCGCGTGGTGTGGCTCGTCGCGAACGAGCACGTCCGGCGCGACGAGATCCTCGGGCTGACCTTCACCCGCAAGGCGGCCGGCGAGCTCGCCGAGCGGATCGGCGCCCGCCTCGCGCTGATCGACGAGTTCGGGCGGCGCGGGCTGCTGCCGCACCTGCGGGACATCGTGCGCAGCGGCGCCCTGGCGCGCATCGAGGCCGCCGGGACGCCCGCCCAGCGCGAGGTGGTGCGGCGCGAGGTGCTCGACGCGCTGGCCCGATCCTTCGACACCGGATGGGACCCGACGGCGCCGCGCACGGTCGACGACCTCATGATCCGGCCGCGCGTGGCGACCTACAACGCGTTCGCCGACTCGATCGTGCGCGAGCACGCGGCCCGCATCGGTCGCGACCCCGACGCCGCGATGCTCAGCCAGTCCGCGTCGTGGCTGATCGCGCGGCAGGTGGTGCTGCGGGCGCAGATCCCCGGCCTCGAAGAGGTCGACCGCGCGCTGAACGGCGTCGTGGACGCCGTGCAGCGGCTGTCGGCCGAGGTGCTCGACCACCGCATCGACCTCGACGAGCTGCAGCGCGTCGCGCTCGACCAGGCGGCGGCGTTCGAGCCGTACCGCGAGAAGGAGGCGGTCGACAAGGCAGCTGCGAACCTGCTCGCCATGCCGATCCTGGTGCAGCTCGTGCGCGACTGCATCGCCGAGAAGCAGCGCCGCGGCGTGCTCGACTTCGCGGATCAGGTGAACGGCGCCTACGAGATCGTCGAGACCGCGCCGCAGGTGCGCGAGGACCTGCGGGCGCAGTACCGGGTCGTGCTGCTCGACGAGTACCAGGACACCTCGGTGATCCAGACGCGCTTCCTGGCCGAGCTCTTCCGGGACGGCACCGTGATGGCGGTCGGCGACCCGCACCAGTCCATCTACGGCTGGCGCGGCGCGAGCGCCGACAACCTGTACGCGTTCGACTCCGCGTTCGCGCGCGAGGTGCCCGCCGCGCACTTCAGCCTGATGACGAGCTGGCGCAACGACGCGCGGATCCTCGCGGCCGCGAACCGCGTGCTGCGCCCGCTGCAGGGCCGCGGCTCGTTCACCGTGCCGGAGCTCGAGCCCCGCCCGGGCGCCGGCGAGGGACGCGTGTCGTCGAGGTTCGAGCTCACCGTCGACGACGAGGCCGCGGCCGTGGCCGACTGGTTCGCGCAGGTCCGGGAGGAGCACACGAGCGACAAGCCGCACACGGGCGCGATCCTGTTCCGGTCCAAGAAGCACATGCAGACCTTCGCGAAGGCGCTGGGCGACCGCGGCATCCCGCACCGCATCCTGGGCCTGGGCGGCCTGCTCTCCACGCCGGAGGTCACCGACGTCGTGTCCGTGCTGCGGGTGCTGCACGACCCCACCGCGGGTTCGGCACTCATCCGCCTGCTCGTGGGCCCGCGCTTCCGGATCGGGGTCGCCGACATGGCCGCGCTGTACGACCTGGCGGCCACGCTCGCCGTGCGCGACGGCTCTCTCGCCCCGCTGCCGGACGAGCTGAAGGACCGGCTGCGCACCTCGGCCGGGGTCGACGAGGCCGTGTCGATCGTCGACGCCCTGGACTTCGTCCGCACGGCGCGCGACGACTACCGCCTGCTCCAGGGGATCACGCCGGAGGGACGCGCGCGCCTTCGGAGCGCGGGAGAGATGCTCGACCGGCTGCGCCGCGCGGTGGGGCAGCCCATCCCGGAGCTGATCCGCCTGATCGAGGGAGAGCTGCGCCTGGACATCGAGCTCGCGGCCAACGAGACGCGCGGATCGGCGCGCGTCGCGTCGACGCAGCTGCGCGCGTTCGTCGACGAGGTGCGCGGGTTCCTCGCCGCCGACGAGCGCGGCACGATCGGCAGCCTGCTGGCCTGGCTCGACAAGGCCGAGTCCACCGACGAGCTCATGCCGCGCACCGAGCCTCCCGAGCCCGGGGTGGTCCAGCTCCTCACGATCCACGGCTCCAAGGGCCTCGAGTGGGATGCGGTCGCGGTCGTGCGGATGGTCGAGGACGAGCTCCCGAGCCGCGTGAGCGACACGTCGGGCTGGTTCGGGTTCGGCGTGGCGCCGTTCTCGCTCCGCGGCGACGCGGCCGCGCTGCCGCGGTTCGGCTGGGATCCCGCGGGAGCCATGGCCGAGGCGGGGGAGGATCCCCTCAAGCGGCACAAGGCCGCGCTGGACTCGCTCGCGGCGGGCCGCACCAAGGCCTACCCGCACGGCGGCGCGCTGGTGCGCTTCAAGGACGCCTACCGCGACTACCAGCAGGAGGAGGAGCGCCGGCTCGCCTACGTGGCGGTGACCCGGGCCCGCCGCGACCTGCTGCTGACCGGGGCGCACTGGGCGGGCCAGAAGTCGCCGCGGCGCCCCAGCCCGTACCTCGTCGAGCTGATCGAGGAGCTGGGGCTGGAGGAGGTCGGGGAGGTCGACAAGGACGACAACCCGTACGAGGGCACCGCGCTCACGCGCCAGTGGCCGCTCGACCCCCTCGGGAACCGGCGCGGCCGCGTGATGGCGGCGGCCGAGCTCGTGCGCGCCACGGCCCCGGCCGAGCCCACGGATCAGGCCGCCCGGCTGCTCGCCGAGCGCGAGGAGCGCAGCCGCGGCCGGCGGCCCGCCGCGCCGACCCGCATCCCGGCGTCGCGGTTCAAGGACTACGTCGCCGACTTCGCCGGCACCGTGGCGTCCATCGACCGTCCGCTGCCCGAGCGGCCGTACACGCAGACTCGCATCGGCACCCTGTTCCACCAGTGGGTCGAGCAGCGTTCGGGCATTGCGGGGGCTGGATCGTCGACCGACGACGCCCTGTGGGAGAGCGACGAGGAGATCTGGTCGGACGCCGCGACGCCCGAGACCGAGGTCTCGGCCGAGGACGAGGCCGCGCTCGCGCGCCTGCGCGAGACGTTCCTGCGCAGCGAGTGGGCCCCGCTGAGGCCGCTCGAGGTCGAGACGGAGATCGACTTCGCGCTCGGTGCGGCCTCGGAGGCCGGCGGATCGCCCGCGCACATCGTGATCTGCAAGCTCGACGCGGTGTACGAGCGGGACGGCCGGATCGAGATCGTCGACTGGAAGACCGGCAAGGCGCCCCGCACCGCGGCCGAGCGCGAGGAGCGCATGCTCCAGCTCGCGCTCTACCGCCTCGCGTATCACCGCCGGCACGGGGTGCCGCTCGACCGCATCGACGTCGCGCTGTACTACGTCGCGGACGACCTCGTCATCCGCGGCGACCGGTTCTACTCCGAGGAGGAGCTGGTCCAGCGCTGGAACGCGGCGCGCGCCGAGCGGCGCGCCTCCTCCGCGTCGCGCTGATCCTCGTCCGGCGAGACCGGATCGGCCTCGGCCGGGCGCTCGCCCTCCGGCGTCGTGACGCCCACGAACTCGGACGGGTCGAGCGGCTGCGTCTCGTTGGCCGCGGACGCGGCCCGCGCCCGCTTGTCCTCGCTCCACGAGCCGTCGGCGGCGAGCGACAGCTCGTCCGGGTCGAACGCGTCGGTCTGCATCGACGTGTCGACGGCCGGGGCCGCGGGCGTGGCCGGCACGTTCGCGAGCACGGTGAGCGCGTCGTCGATGTCCGTGCGACCCTCGTCGTCGATCTCGGCCAGCAGGACGTCGTCGCGCACGCCCTCCGCGAGCGACTCGAGCAGCCGGGCGGCGTCGGCGACGACATCCGCGCGGTGCGCCTCGAGCCCGTGCACGAGCCAGCGAGCGAACTCCAGCTCGGCGTGCAGGCGCGCGCGGACCCGCGCCCCGGCATCCGGCGCGCGGTGCGCGGCCTCGCCGTAGGCACGGAAGATGTCCCGCGCGGCATCCGGGGCCGAGGCGATCCAGCGCAGGTCGACGGCCGGGTCGTCGATCGAGAGCCCGTGCCAGTCGAGCACGCCGGAGACGGCCGGGGCTCCCCGCTCGTCGTCGGTGTAGAGGAACGACGTGGCCTGCGTGCCGCCGAGCACGACGGCCGGCTCGAACGCCCAGAGGCGGTCGTCGTCCACCGCGTCGCGCCAGCGCACGGTCAGCCGCACCGGCAGCCGGCCGCTCGCGCCGGCCGCGTCGATCAGCCGGCGCACCTCGGCACGGGACTGCTCAGCCGTGCGCTCACGCAGCCCGGCCGAGCGGACGACGGACGGCGGCAGGGCGTGCAGCGCGGCCAGTGCTCGGCCCACGGAAGTGGCGGCGCCCTCGCCGGGCGGGATCTCGTCGGCGTCGATCAGGTAGCCGGGCACGAACGTCGTGACGATCGCCCGTCCGCCCGGCAGCGCGGTCGCGCCGACGTACTCGGGCGCCAGGAACGGCAGCATGCCGCGCACGCCGGGGGTGAGGGCGCGCAGCGCGACCACCTCGGCGGCGATCTCCTGGTCGACGCTCTCCTCGGAGGCGACGCGCGCCACGAGCTCGCGGCCGTCGGCGAGACGGGCGACCGCGGCGTCGAAGCGCCCGCCGCCGCCCGCGGTGAGGCGCCGGACGCCGACGACCTCCACGTCCGGGACGGCCGCCGTGACGGCCGCCGCTAGAGTGAGAGGAGAGCGTGCCATGCCTCCCAGGTTAGGTCGCAACGTCCCGGCGCCCCACCGCGCCACGCCCGCGAGGGCCAGGCGCCCGCGGACGTCCGCCCGTCGGAGACACCGTCGGACAGCCCGTGCGCGCGACGCGAGGAGATGTCGATGAGCCGATCCGCCGCCGTGATCGCGAGCGACCTCGCGGCACCCGAGCGGGAGCTCCCCGGTCTGCTGGAGCGCCTGCGCGGCGACGCGTCCACGCGCGTGCTCGCGGTGCGCGGAGACGCGGCTCCGCGCGCGGCCGGCGACGTCCCCGCCCTGCACGCTGTCGCGCCCGCCGACGTCCCGGCGGGCGCCGAATGGGGCTTCCTCGGTCGCGACGCCGACGGTGCGGCGGTGCTCGTCGCGGCGTTCGATCCGGCCGAGCCGGAGCCGTTCGACGCCCCCGCCGGCTGGGCGGGGCTGCGCGAGATCGGCGCGACCCTGGACCCGGGGGAGACCCACACGTTCATCGTGGCGGTGAGCCTCGGACGCTGGCTCGTCGGCCACCGCTTCTGTCCCGCGTGCGGCGGGCGCGCGGTGCTCAAGCAGGCCGGGTGGTCGCGCCGATGCGAGTCGTGCGGCCGCGAGCACTTCCCGCGCACCGATCCCGCAGTGATCGTGGCGGTGACGGATCCGGGCCGCACGCGCCTGCTGCTCGGAGCCAACGCCGCCTGGGGCGGGCGGATGCACTCGTGCTTCGCCGGGTTCGTCGAGACCGGCGAATCCCTTGAGTCCGCGATCCACCGCGAGCTGCTCGAGGAGGCGGGTGTGCGGCTCCGCGACGTGCGCTACCGCGGCTCGCAGCCCTGGCCGTACCCCCGCTCGCTCATGCTCGGGTTCGAGGCGGTCGCCGAGGACGTCGAGGCGGCGCGTCCGGACGGCACGGAGATCCTCGCGGTGCGCTGGTTCACACGCGACGAGATCGGCGAGGGCCTGGCCGGCCGGGGGTCCACGGCCTTCCCGAGCGGCGTCTCGATCGCGCACCGCCTGATCCGCGCGTGGTACGACGAGACCGCCCCGGGGGACGAGCGATGAGCGCGCTGGACGGCCTCGACGAGCACCAGCGGGAGGCGGCGTCGATGCTGCGCGGGCCGGTCGCCGTGCTCGCGGGCGCCGGCGCGGGCAAGACGCGCGTGATCACGCACCGGATCGCGCACGGCGTCGACACGGGCGCGTACTCGCCCCAGCGCGTGATGGCAGTGACGTTCACGACCAAGGCGGCGGGGGAGCTGCGCGGGCGCCTCCGGGCGCTCGGCATCGAGGGCGTGTCGGCGAAGACCTTCCATGCCGCGGCCCTCGCGCAGCTCAACTTCTTCTGGCCGCAGATCGCCGGGGACGAGGCGCCGCGCATCGTCGACAACAAGGTGAAGCTCCTCGCGCACGCGGCGGACGCGCTGCGGCTGCGGCCCGACCGGGCGACGCTGCGCGACATCGCGTCGCAGATCGAGTGGCGCAAGGTCACGATGCGCTCGATCGAGCAGTACGCGCGGCTCGGTCGCACGGTCGGGTCCCTGCGGCACGAGCAGCTGGTGGACCTCATGGGCCAGTACGAGAAGCTCAAGGACGAGCGCCGGCAGCTCGACTTCGAGGACGTGCTGCTCGCGTGCGCCGGCATGCTCGAGGCCGAGCCCCGCGTCGCGATCGCGGTGCGCGAGCAGTACCGCCACTTCACGGTCGACGAGTACCAGGACGTCTCGCCGCTGCAGAACCGGCTCCTCGAGCTGTGGCTGGGGGACCGGCGCGACCTCTGCGTGGTCGGCGACGCGAGTCAGACCATCTACTCGTTCACGGGCGCGGACTCGAGGTTCCTGCTGGAGTTCGGAACACGGTACCCGGACGCCACCGTGGTGCGGCTGGAGCGCAACTACCGGTCGGACGGCGCGGTCCTGGATGTGGCGAACGCGCTGATGCGCGGACGGCCCGGGGCGCTCACGCTCGTGCCCGCCCGCGGCGAGTCGTCGTCGCCCAAGCCCGAGGTGACCGCGTACCCCGACGACCAGTCCGAGGCCGAGGGCGTCGCCGACACCGTCTCGCGGCAGCTGCGGAACGCGACGGCCGACGAGATCGCGGTGCTCTACCGCTCCCACGCGCAGTCCGCGCTCATCCAGCAGGCGCTCGCCGCGCGCGGCATCGCGACCACGGTCCTGGGCGGCACCCGGTTCTTCGATATGCCCGAGGTGCGCCAGGCCGTGCTCGCGATCCGCGCCGCGGCCGTCGCGCCGCACGGCGACGGCTTCGTCGACGAGGTGCGCACCGCGCTGCGCGGGCTCGGGCACCAGGACGAGCCGCCCGCCGCCGGGGGAGCGGTGCGGGACGCCTGGGAGGCGCGCGCGGCCATCCTGCGGCTGGCCGAGGACGCCCCGCAGGGGACGACGCTGCGCTCGTTCGCGGACGACCTGATGGCGCGCGCGAAGGACCAGCACGAGCCGTCCCTGCGCACCGTGACGCTGTCGACGCTGCACGCCGCCAAGGGCCTCGAGTGGCCGCACGTGCACATCATGGGATTCAGCGAGGGGCTGCTGCCCATCTCCTACGCGTCGTCGCTCGAGGGCGTGGACGAGGAGCGGCGCCTGGCCTACGTGGGCATCACGCGGGCCGAGCGAACCCTGTCGATCTCGTGGTCTCGCGGATCGGGACGGGGCGAGCGGTCGCCGTCGCGCTTCCTCGCCGAGATCGGTCCGTTCCTGCGTGCGGGCGACGCCCGGCGGGCGACGCCGACCGGCAGAGGCACTCGGGATGAGGGCGATGGGACCGCCACCCCCGCCGCGCCTCGGCGTCCTGGCGCACGGACGTCGTCGCGCTGACGCCGTCCGCCCGCGCCTCATCGACGTGCGCGTCGCGCAGCAGCCGGGCGGCGAGGGAGCCCGCCTCCATCGCGCGGGGGCGCGGCACGGCGACCGGCCGACGGCCCACCAGCTGCGCCGCGATCACGGGCCAGGCCGGATCGCGGTCGCGCTCGTGCGCCGCGAGGCAGGCGAGGCACGCCGTCCGCCCGGGCACGACGAGCGGGCCCACGGTCGCGCCGCCGCCGTCGAACACGACGGGCAGGTGCGCGACGTCCCCGGCCATGAGGTGCGCGGGAAGATGCGGTGGCACGTGGTGCTGGGCGAGCAGCACGACAGCGTCGGCCTCGACGGGGGCGGGGGCGGGCTCCCAGATGGCCGCGAGGCCCGCCGCGCCGAGCGCCTCGGCCACGTCGCTGCAGGTGGTGGGGTCGACGCCGTCCGCGGCCCAGAGCGCGATGCGCCGGGCGGCCGCGGGACGCGCGAGCGCCGCGCCCACCAGAGCCAGGAACGCGTCCAGCTCGGCGGGCGGCACGTCGAGCGCCGCCGTGAGACGGGCCAGCGTGCCCGGTGCGACGCCGCGCTCCATCGCGTGCAGCACGCGCTGCTGCCACGGAGCCGGGTCCGGCAGGGTCACGACGGCGCGGGCGCCGAGCTGCAGCGTGCGCTCGTCGCGCCAGAGCGCCGGGAGCGCGGGATCGAGTCGCAGGATCGTCATGCCGCCATCGTGCTCGCCCGCGCCCGCGGACGGCGGCGCTGTCCACAGGACCGGCTCCGCCCGTGCTGGGCGCCGGCCTGTGGACGAGGCTCACACGGGGCGGGGGCCCTCCGGCGTGCCGCCCTCCGAGCTCTCGCCGTCCTCGCCGCTGTCGTGCGGTGAGTCGCCGCTGGACTCCGGGGCATCAGCGCCGGCGTCCGCCGGGCGGCCGTGCTCGGCCTCCGCGAGCAGCCGATCGAGCGCGTCGTCCATCTCGTCGCGCTGCGGCGCCTCGCCGCGCTGGCTGGCCTCGAGGCGCGCGATCAGCGCCGACGGGTCGTCGATGTCGGTGGATTCGGGCACGAAGTCGGGGGAGTCCCACAGTGCGTCGCGGGCCTCGATGCCGACCGCGTCGGTCACGGCGCGCCACATCGCGGCGGCCTCGCGCAGGCGGCGCGGCCGCAGCTTGAGCCCCACGAGCGCGCCCAGGGCGTCCTCCGCGGGCCCGCCGACCGCGCGGCGGCGGCGGATCGTCTCGGCGATGCGGTCCAGGTGGGGGATGCGCGCCGTGGCGTCAGCCGTCACGACGTCGACCCAGCCCTCGATCAGGGCGAGCATGTTCTCGAGCCGGTCGAGCGCCCGCTTCTGCGTCTCGGTCTGCTGGGGCAGCAGCGCGCCGCTCTCGAGCGCCGCGCGCAGCTCGTCCATGTCGGTCGGGTCGAACCGCGACGCCAGCTCCTCCAGCCGCTCGGTGTCGATGTGCACGCCGCGCGCGTACTCCGTCACCTGCGACAGGACGTGCAGGCGCAGCCACTTGGCGTGACGGAACAGGCGCGCGTGCGCCAGCTCGCGCGCCGCGACGTACAGGGCGAGCTGGTCGTCCGGGATCTCCAGGCCGCGTCCGAGGTCCGCGAAGTTCTGCGGCAGGATGGCGGCGGTCCCGGCGGGCAGCACCGGGATGCCCACGTCGCCGCCGCTGACGACCTCGAGCGAGAGCTTGCCGACGACATGGCCGAGCTGGGTCGCGAAGAGCGAACCACCGAGGGTCCGCATCATCTGGCCCGCATTCGCGACCAGGCCCTGCATCTCCTCGGGCACCTGGGAGCTCAGGCTCTCCGTGAGGGCGTCCGCCACGCTCGTCGCGACCGGCTCGGCGAGCTCCTGCCAGACCGGCAGGCTCTGCTCGACCCACTCGCCGCGGGTGATGGCGCGCGGCATGCTCCCGAGATCCGAGATCGCGGTCGCCTCCGACAGCCACAGGTCGGCGAGATGGAAGGCCTGGTCCAGGTCGCTGCGCTGCCCCTGCGTGACGCTCAGACCGTCCTGGTTCGAGATGTGCAGCGCCTGGCGCTTGGTGACCTCCCACGGGATGCCGCCGCCGGACTGCCGGAACGCGCTCTGCAGGTTCTGCATGACCTGCGACAGCGTGGCCGGGTCGATCTGGCCGCCCGTCAGGCGCGCCAGCTGCTCGGGATCCATCCGCGCGAACTGCGACGGATCGAAGTCCTCGCCGGACGCGCCGAACAGCTGCCGCATCAGCTCCTGGAACTGCTCCTCGGGGGAGCGGTCGTCATCTGCCACGTCAGCCGCCTTTCAGCCGGTCAGTCCGATCGAGAACTACGCTAGTCTCACCCGTCCCCGCCCAGCCCGGGCTTCGCCGCGAGCGCTGTACGCCGCCCGCGAACGACGGCGCGAAAGGAAGCTGTGACGCAGTACGAGGGTGCGGAGCCGGTCCGCGAGCACGCGCTGCCGCGCCGCACTCTGGCGGGCATGTGGGCGGTCGTCGTGGCCATCGTCGTGCTGGTCGTGCTGACCTTCCTCCCGACCGCGTACGTCATCCAGCGCCCCGGTCCCGTGTACAACACGATCGGCACCGCCGAGTCGGCCGACGGCGAGCAGCTGCCGCTGATCGAGATCTCGGGCGCCGAGACCTACCCGACGTCCGGGACGCTCGACCTGACCACCGTGCAGGTCGTGGGCAACCGCGAGCGCACGCCCTCCTGGTTCGAGCTGGCGCTGGCGTGGGCCGACCCGTCGCGCGCGGTCGTGCCGATCGACGCCGTGTTCCCCGAGGGCGTGAGCCCCGAGCAGCGGGACGAGCAGAACGCCACGCTGATGGTCGACTCGCAGGCCGAGGCCACCGCCGCCGCGCTGAGCGAGCTCGGTCACGACGTGGGCGCCGAGGTGGAGGTCGCGGGCCTGGCCGGGGACGACGTCCCGGCCGCCGGGCTGCTCGAGCCGGGCGACGAGATCGTGTCGGCCGACGGCACGCGCGTGGCCGACGCGGCCGCGCTGCGCGAGCTCATCCAGGAGGGCGACGGCGACCCCGTCGAGATCGTCTACGAGCGCGACGGCGTGCGCGACACCGTGCGGATCACGCCCGAGGAGGCGGCGGTCGACGGGGAGACGGCGTGGCTCATCGGCATCACGCTCACCACGACCTTCGACTTCCCGTTCGACGTGAAGATCCAGCTCGACAACGTGGGCGGCCCGAGCGCCGGCATGATGTTCGCGCTCGGGATCGTGGATGTGCTCACTCCCGGCCCGCTGAACGGCGGCGAGCAGGTCGCGGGCACGGGGACCATAGCGGCGGACGGCACCGTGGGCCCGATCGGAGGCATCCGCCAGAAGCTGTACGGCGCGCGTGAGGCGGGCGCCGAGTGGTTCCTGGCCCCGGCCGCGAACTGCGGCGAGGTGGTCGGCCACGTGCCCGACGGGCTGCACGTCTTCTCGGTCGAGTCCCTCGACGACGCCCTCGATGCGCTCGACGGCATCAAGGCCGGCGAGACCGCCGAGCTGCCGACCTGCGGCTGACGGACGGATCGCGAGGGGCGCCGATCCTCGCGGCAGGGGCATAGACACCCATGCCTAGACTGAGAAGGTGACCACGACCTCCGCGCCCAGGGCGGCCGCGCCGTCCCCGTTCCGACGCATAGTGACGACCTCCCTGGCGGTGATCGCCGGTCTCGTCGTCGCGTTCTTCGCCTTCTCGAACCTCTACGCCGAGTTCCTCTGGTTCGCCCAGCTGGGCTTCGAGAACGTGCTGACCACGCAATGGCTGGCGCGCGTGGTGATGTTCGTGATCGGGTTCGTCGCGATGGCCGCGCCCGTGTGGCTCGCGATCTTCCTCGCGTACCGCCTGCGCCCCGTCTACGCGCGGCTGAGCTCGCAGCTGGACCGCTACCAGGAGGTCGTCGAGCCGCTCCGCCGCCTGGCGATGTGGGGCATCCCGGTGTTCTTCGGCTTCTTCGCGGGCTTCGCCGCCTCGGCCCAGTGGGAGACCACCTGGCTCTGGATCAACGGCGTCGCGACGGGGCAGACCGACCCCGAGTTCGGGCTCGACACGGGCTTCTACATGTTCGCGATGCCCTTCTATCAGGCCATCGTCGGCTTCGCCTCGGCCGTCACGCTGATCAGCCTTCTGATGACCGGCGTGGTGTCGTACCTCTACGGCTCGGTGCGCGCGGGCCAGGGCGAGCTGCGCATCTCGAAGCCGGCCCGCATCCAGCTCGCGGTGATCGCGGGCGTCTACCTGCTGATCCAGGCCGTCAGCCTGTGGCTCGACCGGTACGCCACGCTCGTGGCGCCGGGCGACCGCATCACCGGTCCGGCGTACACCGAGGTGAACGCGGTCATCCCCGGGCAGACGATCCTCGCGGTCGTGGCCGCGCTGGTCGCCATCCTGTTCTTCGTGACCGCCGTGATCGGTCGCTGGCGCTACCCGCTGGTGGCGACGGCGCTGCTCATCGTGACGTCGCTGGTCGTCGGCGTCGGCTACCCGTGGGCGGTCGAGACGTTCCAGGTGCGCCCCAACCAGCGCTCGCTCGAGATGGACTACTACCAGCGCAACGTCGACATGACCCGCGCGGCCTACGGCCTGGACGGGATCGAGAAGACCGAGTTCAGCGCCGAGACGGAGGCCGAGGCGGGCCAGCTGCGCAACGACGCCGACACCACCGCGTCGCTGCGCCTGATGGATCCCGCGATCATCAGCCCGACGGTGCGCCAGCTGCAGCAGTACCGCGCGTACTACGGCTTCAACGAGCGGCTCGACGTCGACCGGTACGAGATCGAGGGCGAGACCCAGGACACCGTCGTGGCGGTCCGCGAGCTGGACCTGCAGCAGCTGGATGACAGCGCGCAGACCTGGCAGAACACGACCATGGTCTACACGCACGGCTACGGCCTCGTCGCCGCGAAGGGCAACGAGCGCACGAACGAGGGCGAGCCGGTCTTCATCGAGAGCGACATCCCGTCGTCCGGCTTCCTGTCGGAGCTGGACTACGAGCCGCGCATCTACTTCGGCGAGAACTCGCCCGAGTACTCGATCGTCGGCGCGCCGGACGGCACCGATCCGATGGAGCTCGACTACCCGCGCGGGCAGGAGGGCGCCAGCGAGACGCGCAACACGTTCGAGGGCGACGGCGGGCCGAGCATCGGCAGCTTCTTCCACAAGCTGCTGTACGCCATGAAGTTCCAGTCGGAGCAGATCCTGTTCTCGGACAACGTGAACGAGGAGTCGCAGATCCTGTACGACCGCCACCCCGCGGTGCGCGTGCAGAAGGTCGCGCCGTACCTGACGATCGACAGCGACCCGTACCCGAGCGTGGTCGACGGGCGCATCGTGTGGATCGTCGACGCGTACACGACCAGCGCCACGTACCCGTACTCGACCGGCGTGAGCCTGTCGCAGGCGATCAGCGACTCGACCAACCCGACGCCGAACCTGCGCCTGGACGACATCAACTACATCCGCAACTCGGTCAAGGCCACGGTCGACGCCTACGACGGCAGCGTGACGCTGTACGCGTGGGATGAGGAGGACCCGGTGCTGCAGGCGTGGCAGAAGGTCTACCCGTCGACGGTCGAGCCGATCAGCGAGATGTCGGGCGAGCTGATGAGCCACGTGCGCTATCCGACCGACCTGTTCAAGGTGCAGCGCGCGATGCTCGGCACGTACCACGTCGACACCGCCGGCGCGTTCTACCAGCGGGACAACGCGTGGGCGACGCCGCCGGACCCCGCGAACGACCAGGTGCTGCAGCCGCCGTACTACCTGTCGATGCGGATGCCCGGCCAGGACGAGCCGACGTTCTCGATGTTCACGACGTTCATCCCGGACGGCGGCCAGCGCAACGTGCTGATGGGCTACCTCTCGGTGGACTCGGACGCGGGAAGCGAGGACGGCGTCAAGCGCGAGGACTACGGAAAGCTCCGCATGCTCGAGATCTCGGCCGACACGACCGTGCCGGGACCGGGCCAGGTGCAGAACGCGTTCGACTCGGACGCCGAGATCGCCACGCAGATGAACGTGCTGCAGATCGGAAACTCCAACGTCCGGCTCGGCAACCTGCTGACGGTGCCCGTCGGCGGCGGCCTGCTGTACGTGCAGCCCGTCTACGTGCAGTCGACCGGCGGCACGACGTACCCGCTGCTGCGCAAGGTGCTGGTGGCGTTCGGCGACCAGCTGGCCTTCGAGGACACGCTCGCCGATGCGCTGGACACGCTGTTCGGCGGAGACTCGGGCGCCGCGACCGGCGACGACGACGTGACGCCCACCGAGCCGGGGGAGGAGCCGGCCGAGCCGACCGATCCCGCGGAGGAGCCCGCCGATCCCGGGACCGAGCCGCCGGCCGACGGCGACGCCTACGCGCAGGCCCTGGCCGACGCGCAGCAGGCCCTCGCCGACAAGCAGGCCGCCCTGGCGTCCGACGACCAGGTGGCCTACGCGGAGGCCGACCAGCGCCTCAACGAGGCCGTGCAGCGACTGGTCGAGCTCAGCGGGGAGTAACGCCGCTTCCACCAGTCGCGACACAAGGAAGACGCCGCGAGGCGAGGACGATCCCACCCGGATTCTCCTCGCCTCGTGGCTTTCTCCTAGCCCGAGGCAGGGTGACGCGCGGATGAACGCCCGGCGACGCGCCCGGGAATCACGGTGACCGCCCCGATTGGCCACCTCCCGGATCCCGTGCTAAAGTTAACTCTTGTGCCGCGGGGTGGAGCAGCTCGGTAGCTCGCTGGGCTCATAACCCAGAGGTCGTAGGTTCAAATCCTGCCCCCGCAACAAAAAGCGAAAGGCCCGGTCTTCTGACCGGGCCTTTTGCCATGCGCAGGGGTGGGTTGTCGAGCGAACCGGATCTCGCGACGTCGAGCACGAGGATTCCGGGCGCTCGGGCTCCTGAGTCGCCTCGGACTGCGCGGGGACGTTCTGCTCCACATCCTGTCAGTCCGGATCGCGGTGCGCGCGTCGAACGCCGCTCGCGCCCACGGACCGGCGATCTGATGTGCCCACCCCCTTCCAGCCCCAGGCGAGGACCCGCGCCGCGCGCTTGTCAAGTCGCGGCGTGCGGGTTTGCCCGCGCGGGCGCACGGCGGGAGGATGGGCGCATGACCGGCTCCACCGATCGCGACGCGCTGCGCAACGAGACCCCGGCCGAGCGATACGACCGCAACTGGATCGAGGTGCTGCAGGAGCTGCGCGTGCTGCAGACCGGCACCCAGATCCTCACCGGCTTCCTGCTGGCGCTCGCGTTCCAGCCGGCGTTCCTCGACCTGGCCGAGGGGCAGCGGATCTTCTACCTGGTGCTGGTCGTGCTCTCGGCGCTGAGCGCCGTGATCGCGCTGGCTCCGGTCGCGCTGCATCGCATCCTGTTCCGCGAGGGGGCCAAGGGGACGATCGTCGCCTACGGTCACGCGTCCCTGCAGTCCGCGCTCGTGATCGTCTCGCTGCTGCTGGTGGGCGTGGTCGCGTTCATCTTCGACGTGGTCGTGAGCGACACGGCGTCGTGGATCGCCGCCATCCTGCTGGCGGTGTTCGTCGTCGTGCTGTGGCTGATCGTGCCGTTCTTCCTGCGGTCCCGGCGCAATCGGCGGGGCGAATCGTGACCGCGCCCGTCGGGATCGGCGTCGCCCAGTTCGCCCCCACCGCCGACGTCGCGGCGAACCGCGAGGCGGTGGCCGAGCTCGCGCGGCGCGGCGCCGACCGGGGCGCGGACGTCGTGGTGTTCCCGGAGTACTCGAGCTTCTTCACCGATCCGTTCGACGAGACGCTGGCGGCCCACGCCGAGGCGCTCGACGGCCCCTTCGTGCAGATGCTCACGCAGGTCGCCGCCGAGCTGGGGATCGTCGTCGTCGCCGGGCTCGTGGAGCGCGCGAGCGACGAGGGCCACGTCCGCAACACGGTCGTCGCCGTCGACGCCTCCGGCGTGATCGCCCGCTACCGCAAGCAGCACCTGTACGACGCGTTCGGCCAGCGCGAGTCGGACTGGATCGAGGCGGGCGAGCTGTCGGAGCCGGAGATGTTCCAGGTCGCGGGCCTCACGTTCGGCCTGATGACCTGCTACGACCTGCGCTTCCCGGAGGTCGCGCGGACGCTCGCCGATGCGGGCGCGGACGTCGCGCTCGTGCCCGCCGAGTGGGTGCGCGGACCGCTCAAGGAGCACCACTGGACGACGCTGCTGACCGCGCGCGCGATCGAGAACACGATGTACGTGGCCGCGGCGGATCATCCCCCCACGCTCGGGGTGGGTCATTCCGCCGTGATCGACCCGCAGGGCGTCACGATCGCGGCGGTGGGCACCTCGACCGACGTGACGGTCGGATGGGCCGACCGCGACGCGATCGCGACGGTGCGCCGCGTGAACCCCGCGCTCGCCCTGCGTCGATACCGCGTCGTGCCGCGCTGAGCCGGCGCGGCGGTCGCCCTCAGCGGGCGTAGGCCGCCAGGCGCGCGGCGGCCTCGTCGAGGACCTCGGCGCGCTTGCACGCCGCGAAGCGCACGAGCGAGGCGTACTCCGCCCGGCGCTCCGGCGTCACGAACGCCGTGAGCGGGATCGCGACCACGCCGGCCTGCGCGAGCTCGCCGCGGCAGAACGCGTCGGCGTCCGCGACGCCGAGGGACGACGCGTCGGCGACCGTGAAGTAGGAGCCGCGCGGCGCGGACACCGCCAGGCCCGCGGCCCGCAGGCCGGCACCGAGGATCTCGCTCTTGCGCTTCATGTCGGCCGCGATCCCGGCGAAGAACGCGTCCGGCAGCCGCAGCCCGGCGGCGATCGCCGGCTGGAACGGCGACCCGCTCGTATAGGTCAGGAACTGCTTCACGGTCTGGACGGCCGTGATCAGCTCGGCGGGCCCGCACGCCCAGCCGATCTTCCATCCGGTGGTGCGGAACGTCTTGCCGCCGGACGAGATGGTGAGCGTGCGCTCGGCGGCGCCGGGAAGCGCCGCGACGGGCAGGTGCGGGGCGTCGAACGTCAGGTGCTCGTACACCTCGTCCGACACCACGACGGCGTCGTGCAGGTGCGCCAGGCGCACGATCTCCTCGAGCACGCGCCGCTCGAAGACCGTGCCGGTCGGGTTGTGCGGGTTGTTCACCAGGATGACGCGGGTGCGGTCGGTCACGGCATCCGCGAGCTCGTCGAGGTCGGGCTGGAAGTCCGGCCAGCGCAGCGGCACGGTGCGGAGGGTCGCGCCGGCGAGCGCCACGCAGGCCGCGTAGGAGTCGTAGTACGGCTCGAACACGACCACCTCGTCCTCGGGGCCGTCGATCAGCGCCAGCAGCGCGGATGCGAGCGCCTCGGTCGCCCCCGTGGTGACCAGGACCTCGCCATCGGGGTCGTGGCCGAGCCCGTAGAAGCGCTGCTGATGCTCGGCGATGGCCTGGCGGAGCTCGGGGATGCCGGGACCGGGCGCGTACTGGTTGGCGCCGCGCGCGATCGCGTCCCTGGCCGCCTCGAGCACCTCGGCGGGACCGTCCTCGTCGGGAAACCCCTGACCGAGGTTGATCGCCCCGGTGCGGCCCGCCAGAGCCGTCATCTCGGCGAAGATCGTGGTGCCGACGACCACCCCGCCGCCGCTCGGATCGGTCCGCAGGAGTCCCGCCCCCTCGGCGGTGCGCCGCCAGGCGCCGGCTACGTCTCGCATCCCGCCAGGCTACCGCCGGGCCCGCCGCGCAGCGCCCTCGGGCGGTCACACAGACGCCATACTGCCGTCATAGGTTTCGCAAAGGAAACGGCGCGACCCTGGAAGGGCTTCGGAAACCTGAAGCGCTCGCATCCCCGAAGCATCTGTACAAAGGAGCAGGCATGGACACCCAGCGTTCCGACGAGACGCCCGAGCCGACCTCGGGCGGTGCCCCGCAGGCCGGGCCGGGCGACTACCGCGCCCCGGACGGACTGCACATCCCGCCGCGGCCCCCGGCGCCCCACCCCTCGCCGGCCTACGGCACCGTCCCGCCCGCGCCGTACCCGGCGCCCGCCCCTCACGGTCACGCGTTCGGCCAGGCCGCGCACCCCCAGCTCACCCAGCCCACCCAGCCGCTGCCGAAGGACCTCCACGGGGGCGCCGGTCAGGATCGGCAGGAGCGCGCGAAGCCCGGCGCCGGCCGGGTCGCCGCCCTGCTGGTCGCCGCCGCGCTCGTCGGCGGGGCGGCCGGTCTCGGCGGCAGCTACGCGGGCGACGCGCTGTGGGGATCCGACGGCGCCCCCGGCGCCGCGTCGGGCCCCTCGAACATCACGGTGAACAATCCGGGCTCCGTCAACGAGGCCACAGCCGTCGCGACCGAGGTGCTGCCCAGCGTCGTGACGATCGAGGTGGCCGGCGGATCCGAATCCGGATCCGGATCCGGCGTGGTGCTGAGCGAGGACGGCTACGTCGTCACGAACACGCACGTGGTCACGCTCGGCGGGGCGACCGGAGACGCGCAGATCCGGGTGACGGCGTCGGACGGCCGGATCTACGAGGCCGAGATCGTCGGCACCGACCCGACCTACGATCTCGCGGTCATCAAGCTCGCGGACGCCCAGGGGCTCACGCCGATCGAGTTCGCGGACTCCGCGAAGCTCAACGTCGGCGACATGACCGTCGCGGTCGGCGCCCCGCTCGGGCTGTCGAACACCGTCACGACCGGCATCGTCAGCGCGCTGAACCGCAGCATCGAGATCGCGTCGGCGGCGACGCCCGAGCAGGGCGACGAGGCCGAGAAGACGCCGGAGCAGGAGCAGGAGAGCCCCTGGTTCTTCGACATCCCGGGACAGGAGGACCCCGGCCAGGCGCGCGAGTCCATCTCCATCGCGGTGATCCAGACCGACGCCGCGATCAACCCGGGCAACTCGGGCGGTGCGCTGGTCGACTCCCAGGGCCGGCTGATCGGCGTGAACGTCGCGATCGCCACGGCGAGCGGCTCGAGCGGCGAGTCCGGATCCATCGGGGTCGGGTTCGCGATCCCGTCGAACGTGGTGCAGCGGGTCACGGACGAGCTGATCGCCGAGGGCAAGGCCACGCACGGCCTGCTCGGGGCCAGCGTCACGCCGGCGAGCGCCGCGCGGGACGCGACCACGGCGGGCGCGCTGATCGAGGAGGTCACTCCGGGCGGCGCCGCGGAGCAGGCCGGCCTGCGGGCGGGCGACATCGTCACCGAGTTCAACGGCGTGCGCATCGGATCCGCCGTGGACCTCACCGCGCAGGTGCGCGCCGCCGCGGGCGGCAGCCAGGCGACGCTGACGTACGTGCGGGACGGGGAGTCGCACACGATCGACGTCACCCTCGGATCGCTGGGGGAGTAGCCGGCGATCGAGTGATCGGCCGCCCCGCGAGCCACGGCAGGCCCGGACGGGCATGTCATAGGCTCGCGGGGTGGCCTCCTTCTCCTTCGGTGCGGGAAACGCGCGGAAGATCGCCCGGCTGCCGCTGTATGCGCTCGGGCGGCTGGTCACGCTGGTGACCCCGCGCACCGAACGCTGGGTCTTCGGCTGCGGCGCGGGGATCGGCGACGGGGCGCTCGCGCTCTGGCAGGTCGCGGCCGAGCACGGACGGGACGCGGTCTGGCTGACCGACGACCCGCGGGAGGCGCGCGACGCGGCGGCGCTGGGCATCCCCACGCTGCGCAAGTCGTCGCTCGCGGGGTTCTGGGCCACGGCCCGCGCCGGCGTGATCGTCGTGGCGTACGGTTTCGGCGACGTCAACCCCTATGCGATCGGGAGCGGCTTCGTCGCGCAGCTCTGGCACGGGATCCCGCTCAAGCGCATCGGGCTCGACGCCCCCGAGACGCTGCGCAGCCCGATCCGCGTGGGCGCCGCGCTCGTGAGCCGCGCGCTCGGGCTGATGTACCGCGCCGCGGCCCGCCGCATCGACCTCCTGCCCGCGGCCTCGCACCTGGTGCGCGGGCGGCTGGAGTCGGCGTTCGGCCTGCCCGCCGAGCGCATCGTCGTGACCGGAGAGCCGCGCACGGACGTCCTCTCGCGAGGCACGGCCGAGGAACGGCGCGAGAGCGCGCGGACGCTGATCCGGAGGCTCGTCCCCGACCTTCCGGGAGAGCGGCTCGTGATGTACGCGCCCACGTGGCGCGACGGCGAGCCGGATCCCGCGGTCCCGGGGGCCGCCGACTGGAAGGCGATCGACGAGGCGCTCGCGCGCCACGACGCGGTGCTGCTGGTCCGCTCCCACCGGCTGGGCGCGGGGGACTACGCGCCGCCCGCGGGGGTGTCGCGGGTGCGCTCGCTCGGCGCCGAGCTGCTCAACGACGTCACACCGGCGCTCCCGGGCCTCGACGCGCTCGTCACCGACTACTCGTCGCTCGTGTACGACGCCGCGCTCGTGCCGCTGCCCGTGCTGTTCCTCGCGCCGGACGTGGCGGCGTACGCGCGACGTCGCGGGTTCTACGGCGCGTATCGCGACGTGGCGGGCGATGACGCCGCCACCACGTGGGCGGAGCTGCTGCCGCAGCTCGACGCGCTCCTCGGGGATCCCGCCGTCGCGGCGGAGCGCACCGCGCGTTCGCGCGCGCTGAGCGAGCGCGTCCACGCGTTCCACGACGGCCGCAGCGCGGAGCGCGTCTACGCGGCGATCGTCGCGCGCGCGGGCCTGGCGCCGGACGTCCCGCGACCCGCCGGCCGATACACCGGCCCGAACGACCCGAACGACCGAGTACGGAAGGCCACTCGATGACCTCGCAGATCACGGCCCGCTTCGAGCCGGGCGATCCGCAGCTCGTGATCCAGGGGGCGGGCGCGCGACCTGCGTCCGCCACGCTCACCGGCCCGCGCGCGCACGTCGACGGCCGGATCACCGGGGGCGGGAAGACCTGGACCGTGCGGTTCCCGCTGCGCGCGTCGCGCTGGGGCGGACCCGAGCTCCCGCTGCCCACTGGCGAGTACCGCGTGGGCATCGAGGGGGTCGAGATCGACGCGCAGCTGCCGATGCGGGTGCTCGGCGGATCGTCGCGTGCGGGCCTCCGGGCCGAGCTGCGCGGCGCCGCGCTCGTCGTCGGCCCGCCGGTCGACCCGGTCTACGACGATCCCGATGCGCAGGGCGCGCTCGAGCGGCGCTACGTCGACCGCGCGACGCCGCTCGAGAACGCCGTGTTCTTCGAGAGCTTCTACGGGCGCGGCGCGGGCTGCAACCCCCTCGCGATCGACCGGGAGCTGGCCCGGGTGGCTCCCGGCGTCATCCGGTACTGGAGCGTCGTCGACCTGTCGGTGCGCGTGCCCGAGGGAGCCGTCGCTGTGGTCGAGGGCAGCCCGGAGTGGTGGCGGGCGCGCAGCGCGGCCCGCCTGCTCGTCGTGAACGACTGGCTGCGACGCCGGTACGTGCGCCGGCGCGGGCAGAAGGTGCTGCAGACGTGGCACGGCACGCCCCTGAAGCGGCTCGCGCTGCACCGGCCGGGCTTCGACCCGCGGCGCGCCGGCGCCGTCGTCAAGGAGTCGCTGCGCTGGGACCTGCTCCTGGCGCAGAACCCCTACGCGGCGCGCATCCTGCGCAAGGCGTACGCGTTCTTCGCTCGTCCCATCTGGGTGGAGGGCTACCCGCGTAACGACGCGCTCGTGAACGGCGACCCTGCGGCGATCCGCAGGGAGCTGGGCATCGCGCCGGGGGAGCGGGTGCTGCTGTACGCCCCCACCTGGCGCGACGACCGTCAGGAGATCGTTGACTTCCTCGACCCCGAGGCGCTCGCCGCCGAGACCGGCGCGGTCGTGCTCGTGCGCGGGCACTCCCGCACTCTGCTCCCGGGACATGACGTCGCGGGCGCGCGCGTGATCGACGTGACCGGGTATCCGGATGCCGCACCGCTGCTGCTCGCGGCCGACGCGCTCATCACCGACTACTCGTCCGTGATGTTCGACTTCGGCGTGACGGGTAAGCCCATGTACTTCCTCGTACCCGACATGGAGCACTACCGCGGCGAGCTGCGCGGTTTCTACTTCGACCTCGCGGCCCGCGCCCCGGGACCGCTGGTGCGCACGCAGGATGAGCTGGTCGCCGCGCTCGCCGCGGACCCGGCCGAGCACGCCGACCGCTACGCCGCCTGGACCGCCCGGTTCAACGCGCGCGACGACGGCCGGGCATCGGAGCGGGTCGTGGCCCGCATCCTCGACCAGGGCCTCCTCGACCGCTGACCCGCGGCCGCCTACGGGAGCGGGGTGTTGCGGCCGTCGAGCCGGGAGGTGTCGACCGTGTCGTGCGCGCCGCGCGTGAGGCCGACGAGGAACCCGGCGCCCCACGCCAGGTGCATCGTCGGCAGCACCGCGAGGGTCCAGAGCTTGTCGCGCAGGCCCGATCCGCCGCCGCGGCCGGCCGCGACGACCAGGACGAGCAGGATGTACGCCGCCACCGGCACGTGCACGAGCGACGCGATCGCCGCCCAGACGCCCGAGACGACTCCCGTGATCTGCAGCACGCCCACCACGACGGAGAGCAGCACCGCGAGCACGAGCACGGGCGGCGCGAAGAAGCGCAGCGAGTTGCGCAGACCGTAGCGGCGCACGAGCTCGCCGCGCCAGGTGCCGGTCGCCACGAACTGCCGCGCCAGCCGGATCCAGCTCTCGCGCGGCCAGTACGTGACGGACAGCGCCGGATCGAACCAGACGCGGTAGCCGGCCGAGCGGATGCGCAGGTTGAGCTCCCAGTCCTCGCCGCGGCGGATCGACTCGTCGAAGAGCCCGACCTGCTCGAGGACGGCGCGGCGCATCACGCCCAGGTAGGCCGACTCGGCCTCGCCCTCCGGAGCCCCGCCGTGGTAGGCGCCGCCTCCCAGCCCGATCCGCGAGTTGTACGCGCGCGCCACGGCGCGCTGGAACGGCGTGCGCCCGTCGGCGCGCATCACGCCGCCGACGTTCCCGGCGCGCGTGCGCTCGAGCGTCGCAAGCGCCCGCGCCGTGTAGCCGGGCGCGAGTTCCGAGTGGGCGTCCACCCGCACGATGGTCGGGTGGGAGCTGGCGCGGATCGCGGCGTTGAGCCCCACCGGAATGTCGGCGGCCGGGTTCTCGACGAGCACGATGCGGCCGTCCTCGGCCGCCAGCTCGCGCGCGAGCTCGGTGGTGCCGTCGCTCGAGGGGCCGAGCGCGAGGACGACCTCGACCGGGCCGTCGACCCGCTGCTCCAGCACCGTCTCGACCGCGCGCCGGAGATAGCGCCGCTCGTTCAGCACGGGCATCACGAAGGACACGCCCGAGCCGGGCGGGACCGCCGGCGCGTCGCGTCGCGGCGCCTCCTGCCGAGACGCGCGGAGCCGCTCGGCGGGATCGTTACGCATTCGTCGATCATCCCACGCAGGTGCCCGTGAGACCGCTGGTTAGGCTGGTCGGATGGGCGTGGCGCGGGATGTGAAGACGGCGGTCGGACTCCTTCGGAAGGCCCTCGCCTCACGCCGCGCGAAGCACGCCATCAGGGCCGCGCTGGCCGCCCGCCCCCCGCACACGCCGGGCACCTTCCGCATCGCGGTGTACTTCGCCGACGGCGACGTGAACATGTACCAGATGCGGCAGTGGTACCGCCCGCTCGCCGAGCTCGCCCACACGCACCCGGTGGTCGTGATGGCGCGCAGCGCCACCGGCGCCGCGGCCCTGCTGAAGGATGACGCGCTCCCCGTCGCGTTCGTGCCCACCGTGCGGGACATCGAGCGGTTCCTCGACGCGCAGGACATCCGGATCGTCCTGTATGTGAACCAGAACACGCGCAACTTCCAGATGTTCCGGTACGGCGAGCGCTGGCACGTGTTCATCAACCACGGCGAGTCCGACAAGATGTACATGACCACCAACCAGTACAAGGCCTACGACTGCGCCCTGATCGCCGGGCAGGCCGCGCGCGAGCGCCTGAGCCGCACGCTGTGGGACTTCGATCTCGACCGCCGCACGATCGAGATCGGCCGGCCGCAGGCCGACCACTACTCGGGTGAGCTTCCCTACACGCCGGACCAGCGCACCGTCGTGCTCTACGCGCCGACGTGGGAGGGCGACCGTCCGGCCGCGCACTACGGCTCGATCCGGACCCACGGCGAGGCGCTCGTGCAGGCGCTGCTCGCGACCGGGCGCCATCGGGTGATCTATCGCCCTCACCCGCGCAGCGGCGTGGTGGATCCCGAGTTCGGGGAGGCGAACCAGCGGATCATCCAGGCGATCGAGGCGGCGAACGCGGCGGATCCGGAGGCGCATCACGTGTACGACGACGGCCCGGATCTCGGCTGGCAGCTGGCCGCCGCGGATGTCGCGATCGCCGACATCTCCGCCATGGTCTACGACCGCCTCGCGGCCGGGAAGCCGCTGCTCATCACGCGCCCGGCCGATCCGGCCGCCGAGGTGGACGAGGGCGGCTACCTGTCTGCGTGCGAATGGCTCCGCGCCGAGGACGCGCCGAGAATCGTCGAGGAGGTCGAGCGCGTGCGCCACGACCCCGAGGCGGCCGAGCGCCTGCGCCACTGGGTCACGCACTACTTCGGCGACACGACGCCCGGCGCCGCGACCGCGCGCTTCCACGCCGCGATCGAGCAGCTCATGGCGAAGTGGGACGACTGGAGCGCGCGGGCCGGCCGGTGACCCGCGCGGCGCGGCCGACTCGCCGGGAATGGCGTCGCGCTCCGATCCGTTGTAGTCTGTGATGCTCGGTGCTCGTCACCGAGATCGCCCGGTCTCCGGACCGGGATGGCAATTCCACAGCGTGCGACAACGGCTCCTTCGCGAGAAGGAATTCACGGGGCTGATCGGTTTCGACAGTGCTTGCGAATCTGCGAGAAGCGGGCCGAGGACGCAGGGTTATCTCGAAAACGCTCCCTGCAAAACAATAAGTGCCAATGCAAAGCGCACTGACTTCGCCCTCGCTGCCTAAGCGAGCCCGATAGTCCGTCAGACCGTGGGTGATCCCGACACGGATTCTGGCGTCATCTAGGGATCTTGCTGCGTGACGGTGTCGGGACGTCACGCGGGACTCTTTCTCGACTGGGCCCGTCGACTTAGGTGTCTGTGACAAAGGTCGGGGCCGAGCAGAACGTCTTCACAGACTGCGCCCGGAGAATCCCCAGAGACTCAGCGCTGGACGGGGGTTCGATTCCCCCCAGCTCCACGACCGTCGTCGCACCGCTCGAAGGCCCCGCGATCCTCTGGATCGCGGGGCCTTCTGCGTCGCGGCGCGTAACACTCGTCGTCCCTCTGGCGGTGGGAGCGCTCTCGAAATTACGGTATCTCGCGTGGGCATCCTCCTGTATGGCGACCTCCCCCCAGTCGACCTGGACGACCGCACGCTGGCGCATCTCAAGGTGGTGATGCTGGCCAAGCTCCGTCGCCACGAGAGCTTCTGCGTGTCCTGGCCGCACTGCGACGGCAGCGGTCGCAGCACGATCTGGGTGGGGCCCGGCATCCCGCTCCGCTTCGTGTTCGAGTCCGCCGAGTTGCCGCAGCTCGACCCGGACCTGCTCGAGGAGCTCGCCGAGGAGGCCCTGGGGCTCAGCGGCATCCAGCTCGGCGAGCGCCTCGTGTCGACCTAGCCGGGCGATCCGCTCTCGAGCCGTCAGTCGCGCCGCACGGACAGCAGCGACCAGCCCTCCGGCACCTGCGCCTCGAGCGCGGCCATGTCCGCCGCGCTGATCTCGCGCGTCTCGCCCCAGCGGGCCATGCGCCCGGTGGCGGTGAGCGCGCTCGATCCCTTGGGCATCGAGACCTTCGCGTGGGTGAGCTGCCATCCCTCCGGCACCTGCGCCTCGAGGGCCCGGTGCACGTCGTCCAGCGTTGCGCCCTCGGCGCTCAGCTCGCGGGTCTCGGTGGGACGGATGACGCCGATCAGCACGTCCTCGATTTTATCGAGGGCCGCGCCGACGACCCGTCAGGCGGTCGCCCACAGGCTCTGGCTGATGCGGCGGCGGAGCAGCACTCCGCCGGTCTCGGCGGCCAGGCGCTCCGCCTCGTGGCGGGAGAGCGGGCCGACCGCGTTGCCGGGTGAGCCGGAGCGCTTCACGGCGTACTCGAACCAGTAGTGACTGCCGTCCGTGTCCACGTCGTACATCTCCCGTACCTCCCGCACTGAAGGATGCGCGAGACGCGCCACTGATACACGCGTCACTCGTCATCGGGCTCGCGCGCGGACTCCCGGATGCGGCGGGCCTCGGCGAGGTCCTTCCTCTCCTTCTCGGCGGCCTTCTCGATCTGCGTCGTGTCGCGTGGCGGCAGCTGGATGCGCTCCTCCGCCTCGATGCCGGCCTGCAGCTCACGGGTGCGCTCCAGCTCCGCATCGAACTCGGCGCCGAACAGCAGCGCCATGTTCGCGATCCACACCCACAGCAGGAAGATCACGACTCCGGCGAGCGATCCGTAGGTGCGGTCGTAGCTCGAGAAGTTCGCGACGTAGATGCCGAAGCCGAGCGACGCCAGCGCGAGCGTGACGATCGCGATGACCGCGCCCGCGCTGACCCAGCGGAACTTCGGCTGCTTGGTGTTCGGCGTGAAGTAGTACAGGGCGGCCACGAAGAAGATCACGACTCCCACGAGCAGCGGCCACTTCGCGATCTGCCAGATCAGCTGGCCGGTCTCGCCGATGCCCAGCGCCTCGCCGACGGTGCGGGCGACGGGACCCGAGACGATCAGGAGGCCGATCCCGATCACCCCCAGCACGATCGTGAGCAGCGTGAACGCGAGCTGCGCGGGCTTGCGCTTCCAGAACGGGCGGCCCTCGTCGATCTCCCAGATGCGGTTCATGGCGCGGCTGAACGCGCCGACGTAGGCCGACGCCGACCAGATCGCGACGGCGACACCGGCGATCAGCGCGATGCCGGCGCTGGAGGAGCTCGCGACCTCCTCGAGCGGGCCGCGAAGGCCCTCGGCCGCGTCCGGTGCGACCTCGCGCACGATGCCGAGCACGGCGTTCGCGGCCTCGCCGTCCTGCCCGACCACGCCGAGCAGGGAGAACACCGCGATCAGGCCCGGGAACAGGGACAGCACGGTGTAGAACGTCAGGGCGGCCGCGAGGTCGCGGCACTCGTCGTCTCCGAACTCCGCCACCGTCTTCTTCAGCGCGTACTTCCATGACGGCTTCTCGATCTCGCCGAGGGAGTCGGGCTTGTCCGGGTGATCCGGATCGGGGGAGTGCTTCTGGTCGTCGACCGGCGCGGACGTCGTGCGGCTCATGATGGTGCCTTTCCAGGGGTGGGGGCGGCGGCCCGCGCCGCCGCCCCCGTGGTGCTTCCTGCGGTCGGTCAGCTGCCGCTGACGTTCGACCGTGCCTCGTCGGCCCGTTCGCGCACGGTGCCGGCGGCATCCTGCGCGTCGGACTGCACGTGCGATGCGGCTTCCGAGGCGGTGTCCTTGACCGCCGTTGCGGCCTCCTTCACGGGCTCCTTCAGGTCCTGGCCGACCTGCTGCGCGACCTGCTTGGCCTCGTCGACCAGCGGCTGCGCTTGCTCCTTGACGCCCTCGGCCAGCTCCTTCTCCTTGGCGGAGGCGGGGATGAGCGAGGACACCACGAGCCCGGCGGCGAACGCCATGAGGCCCACGGCGAGAGGGTTGCCCTCGGCCTTGGCGGCCACGCGGTGGGTCGCGTCGGAGACGCCGCCCGCGACGGACGAGCCGCGATCGTGCAATGCCGAGCCGGCGTCGTCGGCGGCGCCCATGACGCGGGTGCGGAGCGAGCCGAACGCGCCCTTGATCTTGTCGGTCTGGCGGTGCACGACCTTCGAGGGCGTGACCTTGTCGACCAGAGCGTCGGCGTCGCGGCTGAGTTCACGGCGAGTGCGCTCGATGTCGGCGCGGATCGCCTCAGGCGAATCGGTCATCGGTTCTCCTCATTCCTCTTCAGTGCGTCGGGGATCTTCCCGAGCGACTCCACGGTGCGCGGAGCCCCCTTCACTTCCTTGATCTGATTGCGGCCCGTCAGGAACAGCGCCGCGGCGATCACGGCCCAGAGGACCGCGACGAGCACGGCGGACCAGCCGAGCCCGATGAGCTGACCGAGTCCCCACCACAGGGCGACGGACAGGAAGAAGATCGCCATCGACGCCGCGTAGCCGGCGCCGCCGATCATCCCCCCGCCCTTGGCCGCGCGGGTGGTGGACTCCTTCAGCTCGGCCTTGGCGAGCGCGATCTCCTGCCGCATCAGCAGCGAGAGATCCTGCGTCACCTCGCCCAGCAGGTCGCCGAGCGACGTGTTCGCGGCCTTCTGCTCCGAGGGCGTCGTCTCATCGGCCATCGTGCGGCTCCCCGAGTCCCTCGAACCCCGGCTCGGCGGCCGGGTTCGCTGCGTGCGAGTCGTCATACAGCGGCGTGGACTCGCCGGCGGCGCCCGTGGACGACACCGGCTGCCCGCCCTGCGGGGTCGGCCGGACGTCCGAGACGCCGGATCCGAACGCCGGATCGACGGTGTGCGCGGTCGCGGGGTCGTCGCCCTCGCCGCTCGCCCATTCGCCCGTGCCCGTTCCCGTTCCGGCGGTGGTCGCGCCCGCCCCGGCGCCCACCCCGGCGCCGACGCCCGTGCCGACAGCCGTGCCAGGCGAGTAGCCGCCCGCACCGTAGCCCGTGCTCGCGCCGACGCCCGTGCCGGTCACCGGCGCGGGCGGCGGAACCGTGCCCGGCGTGCCGGCGGTGGCGCCGCGCTCGTCGGCCGCGGACTCGCCCAGCGCGCGAGCGAGGCGACCCGCCAGCACGCCGGCGACCAGCGCGCCTCCGATGAACAGGCCCGGCTTGCGCCGCGCGAAGGTCTTCACCTCGTCGAGCAGGCTGCCGGGGTCGCGGGCGGACAGCCACGACGAGACGTCGGTCAGCTTCGTGGACGCCTGGCGCACGAGGTCGGTCGCGACGCCGCCGTTCTCGGAGTTGCGGGCGAGCGACTGCAGCTCGTCGCCGATCGAGCGGAGGCCGTCGGCCACCCGCTGCTGCTGCGTGGCCGCCTGGTCGCTCAGCTCGCGCTTGGTCTGGGCGTACACCTGCTTCGCCTGCGTCTTCGCCTCGCGGGCGACCGTCGACGCCTCCTGCTTGGCGGTGTCGAGGACGTGCCCGGCCTCGGCCTTGGCCGTGCCGGCGACCTCCGAAGCCTCCTGCTTCGCCGTCTCGGTCGTGCCTGACGTGGATCCTGTGCCTGTCGTGGTCGACGGGGGCACCGCTCCATAGTTCTGCGACATCGGTCTTCCTCTCCCTTACCGCTTGCGGACGTGGGACTTCGATGTAACGCGCAAATCGCGGGCGGCACCTACCTCTTGACATGGAGGCGCGAGCGTGGCATGAGAACGCGCGGAGCGCCATCCAGTGGCGCAGTCCGGCGCGGAATCGGCGGAAGAAGGTCAGGGCCAGGTGATGACGGCGAGGTTCTGCTTCGGCGCGGCGACCTTCACGAAGCCGTCGCCGAACGCGTACGCCATGGCGTCCTCGGGAACCGGCGCGAACGGCTCGGTGTAGACGGCCAGTCCGCCCTCATCGCTGCGCGTCCAGCCCTGCTCGGTGAGGAAGGCCTGCCACTTCTCCGCGCCGGCGGCGTCGAGCGGGGCCCATCCGAAGATCTGCACGCCGTGGTCGGTCGCGACGTCCGGTGCGCCCCAGGTGCACATCACGCCGCCTTCGATCGAGGTGGTGGCGGGATCGCCGAAGCTGAACGGCTCCTCGATCGCCTCGAGGCCGTAGCCCTTGAACTCGGCGACGAGGGACTCCGACAGGATCGTCTCGCACGTCGGCTCGGCGTTCGGATCGGCCGGCGGAGCGCTCGCCCCCGCGGTGGGCGCCGAGGGGTCGGCGGGCGCCGCGCCCGGCTCCGGCGCGCACGAGGCGAGGCCCAGCATCGCCGTCACGGCGAGCAGGACGGCCGCCGCGCGGCGCCCGGGGGTCATGACGTCCCCGTGCCGTGCAGGACCTCGAGGATCGCGTCGTGCAGCACGCCGTTGGTCGCGACGGCCGAGCCGGACGCGATCGTCGGCTCGCCTTCGAACGACGAGAAGCGGCCGCCCGCCGCGGTCACGATGGCCGCCGCGGCCGCAAGGTCGTACTCCTTGACGTCGAACTCGCCGACCATCTCCAGCCTGCCCTCGGCGAGGAGCATGTACGACCAGACGTCGCCGTAGGCACGGTCGCGCCACACGCGGCGCGTCAGCGCGACGAGGGCGTCGAGGTGCCCGGCGTCGTCCCACTGGCCGATGCTCTGGAAGCTGACGCTCGCGTCGTCGAGCGTCGCGACGTCCGACACCCGGATGGCGCGCGGCTCGCCGCCGTCGACGCTGGTCCACGCGCCGAGCCCGATGGCGCCCCACCAGCGGCGGCCCAGCGCGGGGGAGCTGACCACGCCGAGGCGGACCACGCCGTCGATCTGGAGGCCGATCATGGTTCCCCAGACGGGTACGCCACGGAGGAAGTTCGCCGTGCCGTCGATCGGGTCGATGATCCAGCGGCGGGCGCGCTCCTCGTCGGCGCCGTACTCCTCGCCGAACACCCCATCGTCCGGGCGCTGCTGGGCGAGGAGCTCGCGCACCGCGCGCTCGGCGGCCAGATCGGCGTCGGTCACGTGGGTGCGGTCGGCCTTGCGCGACACGTCGAGGTCGGCCGCGTCGAAGCGCGGCAGGGTCTGCGCATCGGCCGCGTCGGCCAGGCACAGCGCGAGCTGCAGGTCCGCGTCGAGATCGCCGAACGACAGGGGGGAGCCGGACGCGGGGGGAGTCACCGGAACAGGATACCTGCGGGCGGTGTCGAGCCCGCTGAGGCGCCGCCGCGCCTGGATCAGAAGGGAGCGGGTGTGCGCGGCAGGTAGTAGATCGTCTCCGCCGCGTGGACGTAGTCGTATCCCGCCGGGCTGCGCATCCGCATGCGGCCGCGCGAGAGCTGCTCGAAGCGCCAGGGGGAGAAGTGCTTCATCATGTGGTGCTGCTCGCAGACCGCGGCCATGTTCGTCACCGCGGTCGGGCCGCCGCGCGACCACGGGATGGTGTGGTCGATGTCGGCGTGCTTCGCCGTGACGGTGCATCCCGGGACCCGGCACGTCCGGTCCCTGGCGAGCAGGTATCGACGCTGCGCGGCGGTCGGATGGTGATGGTCGACCGTGAGCAGGGCGCCGGTGTCGGGGTGCAGGAACACCCGCTCCCACCCGACGGCGGTTCCCGCGAGGCGACGGGCGGTGTCGGGGTCGATCGGGCCGTAGCCGGCGAGGAGGGCGGGCCCGTCGTCGAGGCCCGCGAGCGTCGTCACGGGGATGACCACCTCGACCGTCGCGGTGATCGCCTGCTCCAGCTCGTGGCCCGTGGGCAGGCCGCACAGCAGCAGGTCGAGCGCGATGTCGGCGCGCAGCTGGCCGAGGTGCCGTTCGTCCGTGTACTTGGCGTACGCGGGGTCCTCGGGCGCGGGCTCGACGCCGTCGAGATCGCGCACGACCGCGCGGCGGTCGCGCTTCACCGCCTCGCCGCAGGAGGTCAGGCGGTCGTGCGCGGCGTGGATGGCGACCGCCGGGCCGATGATGCCGAGCATCGCCTGGCCGTCGGGCAGGTCCTCGACCCACGTGCGCCGGTCGGCCCGCGCCCGCTCGTGACGCTCGGCGAGGGTCGTCGGGTGGTGGCGCTCGGCGACCTGCCTGGCGAGGCTCTTGATCCCGTGCGGCGTCCTCGTGGCGGCGAGCGGGACGACCTCGCGTTCGTAGGCGTCGCGCGCGTCCGGCTCCGCGATGTCGGCGCCGGCCGTGGCGATCTCGCGTGCGTGCCGATCGGTGATCCGCCCGTCCGACAATGCTTCATGCGTTGCGGGGAACTTCGAGACGAGCTCGTGCGCGCGATCCATCCGGGACTGCATCGCGCGCGGCGACTCCTTGAGCGCCAGAGCGAGCTCGGCGGCCATAGAGCGGAGGGGGAACGCGTGGTCGCTCCCGTTCGTGTCTCGTGCGACCTGCTCCAGCGCGATCCCGGTCACGTCGGCGAGGAGCGCGGCCTCGCGCGCGTCGAGCCGGGCGCGCTCGGCGCGGATCCGCTTCAGCTCCTCGATCGAGGCACGCGTGCGCGACCGCTCCGCCGGGGTGAACCCCCAGCTGACCTCGTCGGCATCCTCGAACCTCGGCATGCCTCTATTCTCCCACCGGCCTCGGACATCCGTTCGAATGTTCGCGGGGTGTGGAGAAGTGGACCAGCTCGGAAACCTAGGGGACGAGGGCCTTGTCGGCCACCACGATCGTCGTGCCGCGCGTCTTCATGTGGAAGCGCTCCGTCGCCTTGACGAGTTCGCTCAGGCGCGCGAACCCCCAGTTGCGGGAATCGAAGTCCGGCGCGTTCTTGCGGACGTGCTGTCCGACCGGGGAGAGATTCGCCCAGCCCTGTTCGTCAGCAGTGGCCAGGACCGCCGCGCGCAGCAGCGCGACGAGCTTCGCATCGCCGCCTGGTGACGACGTCTTCGTCGCGCCGTCGCGCTCCCGTGCCGGGGTGGCGCCCTCGAGCAGATCGAAGTAGGTGAACTGGTCGCACGCGTTGCGGAACGCGCTCGGCGTCTTGCGCTCGCCGTATCCGAGCACCGGGATGCCGTCCTCCCGAATGCGCGCCGCCAGTCGGGTGAAGTCGCCGTCACTCGACACGATCGCGAAGGCGTCGATCCGGCCCGAGTAGAGGATGTCCATCGCGTCGATGATCAGGGCGCTGTCACTCGCGTTCTTCCCGACGCTGTTCTGGAACTGCTGGATGGGCTGAACCACATGCTCGCTCGCGGCCTCCTTCCAGCGCCGGAGGTCGGGGCGGGTCCAATCCCCGTACGCGCGTTTGATCGACGCGATGCCGTGGCGCGCCACCTCGCCCAGCACGGGTCCGACCCACGCCGGGGCGATGTTCTCGGCGTCGAACAGCACGGCGATGGACTTCTCGCGGCGCGACCCCCGAGCCGGGAGCGCCGCACCCGCCGGCGTCACTCGGGAAGCACCCAGATGAGGCCGTCGATCAGCGCGCCCGTGGTGCCGGCGAGGACGTCGGGCTGCTCGTCGCTCGACGAGAACGCGAACCGCGAGGCGAGCGTCAGGCGCTCGGCGCCCTGAAGCTCCCGGATGAATCCGCGCACGCCGGCGGCGGGGCCGTTCACGCCGATCTGCACCGGGATGGCGAGCAGCGCTCCGGATTCGGCTGCGGGTGCCGCGGTCGGGTCCGCGGCACCCGCAGCCGGGGCCCCGGCGGACGGCGCGGCCTCGGGCTGAGCGGCAGGCGCTGCCGCACCGTCGGGGTTCGCGCCGTCGGAGGCCGGGGGAGCCGCGGGCGGCGCCTCGGTCGCGAGCGGCTGGGAGTCGGCCACGGTCACCTGCGTGATGGAGACCCCGGTCGCCGCGGCGAGGCGGTCGAGCTCCGCGAGCCAGTCGTCGTAATCGCCGTCGGCGGGGACGGCGCGCTGCAGCTCGGCAAGGCGATCCTCGTGCGCGGCGAGTCCGTCGCGCGCTTCGGAGAGCTGCGCGATGCGCATCTCGAACAGCTGGTTCTGCGACTCGATCTGGATGCGCTCGGTCGTGGCCGCCGCGGCGGCGTCGAGCGACGGCTTGACGCCCCACACGAAGCCGACGCCGAGCAGTCCGATCGCGAGCACGGTCGCCAGCAGATAGGTCGCGCCGATCCGGTTCACGATGCGTCCTCCTCCTCCGCCGGGGCCTCCGCCTCGGGCGGCGTCACGAGCCGGCGGTCGGTCAGGTCGACCGCGATCTCGATCGTGTAGCCCAGCACCCCGGTGCCGAGCGCGTCGGGCGCCTCGGCGACCGCCGCCCGCGGCGTGGCGTTCTCGAATCCCTCGACCTCGTTGAGCGCGCGCACCCAGGCGGCGGTGTCGGGGATCGTGGGCGTGAAGGCCGTGAAGGTGAGCGTGCCGATCCGGGCGCCGCGGAGCGGATCCGCGGGCTGCGCGATCTCCGTGAGGGGCGTGGTCGAGTCGACCGCGACCGTCGTGACCCGGGAGCCCGCCGGCAGCGCGCGACCGAGATCGTCGAGCAGGCGCGGCCAGTCCACCTCGTCCGCGGATGCGGTCGCGAGCGCCTCCTCGGACCGCGTGATGCGGGACAGCAGCGCGCTGACGTCACCGAAGCGGCCCTGCCGGTCGGTCAGCTCGACGGTCCGCGCCGCCGCGGCGTCGCGAGCCAGGTCGGTCGTGGCCGCGTGCCACAGCGCCGTGCCGACGCCCGCGAGCACGAGTATCGCCGCGAGGAGCACGATGATGAGCGCGCGCCCGCGCGCGACCCGCCAGGCGCGGGCATTGCGCAGCTCGGTCGGCAGCAGATCGACGCGGGGGACGCCGCCGACGTCGAGCGCGTTCGCGGGGCGCCGCGCGGGGCGGGGGCGCTTGGCCTTCGCCACGGGCTTCGGAGCCTTGGCGGCCTTCCCGACCTTCTTCTTCACCTTGCCGCCGGGCGCCGCGTCGGTCTGCTCTCCCGCCAGGAGCACCGCGAACGCGTCGTCCGAGGCGGGCGCGCCGTCGCCGAACGTGCTGCGGCGGGCCCGGCGACCGCCGACCTCCTCGTCGGCGCTCACGACGCCACCCCCATCGCCAGCCCGATCGCGACCGCCGAGGAGCTCGCGGCGATCGCGGCGCGGTCGACGCGGCGCGCCAGGCGCACCTGGTCGAGCGGATCGGCGGGAAGCACGCGCTTGCGCGTGCGGGCCTGGAGCTGCTCGCCGAGCAGCTGCGAGTGCATCCCGTGACCGGTCAGCAGGATGTGGCGCAGCTCGCCGGCCTCGCTCGTGCCGAGGTAGTAGTCGACCGTGTTCCCGACCGCGTTCACGAGCGGCTGGGCGGCGTCGCGCAGCGCGTCGATCAGGTACGGCTCGCTCGCGAGGTCGGCGGTCACGACGGCCGCCTGCGCCTCGGCGTCCTCCAGGCCCAGGAGGGCCGCCAGCTGGGTCGCGACCTCGTCGAGGCCGCTCGGGATGATCCGGAGGAACTGCGGCACGCCGTCGGACGCGATCAGCACGTTGGTCGTCGAGCCGGTCGCCTCGACGAGGCCGACCGTGCCGTCGGCGTGGTCGCCGCGCAGCAGGGTGCGCGCCAGCGCGAAGGGCACCAGATCGACGGCTTCGGGCCGGAGCTTGGCGCGCCGCACGGCGCTGACGTTGTCGTCGACCGCGTCGCGCGCGGCGGCGACGAGGAGCCCGCGCACCTTGCCGGGATGCGCGGGATCGCGCTCGATCGGGTAGAAGTCGATCAGCGCCTCGGACGAGGGGAAGGGGAGCAGCCCGTCTGCATGCATCGGCAGCGAGAGCCGCACCTGCTCGGGCCTGCCGTCGTCGACCGTGAGGGGCCGGGCGATCACGCGGTGGCTGCCGATGCCGAGCGCGACGGCGCGCGTGCTGAACCGCGCGCTCTCCCACAGGCGCCGCAGCGCATCCGCGACGGTGTTCGGCTCCGCGACCTCGCCGTGGTGGACGGCTCCGGGCGGCAGCCCAACCTCGCCGAACCGCTCGACGCGCGGCGACGCGGTGCCCACGCCCGAGAGCTCGGCGCCGCGGACCGAGGTGCTGTCGAAGTCGAGCCCGATCACCCTGCCCATGCGAGGGCTCCCGTCGGAGTGGAGTACATGGATCCGCCCTTCATCACGCGAGTCCGAACAGCTGCAGATAGGCGCGGGCGAGGACCTCGCCCGCGAGGATGCCGATCCAGGCGCCCGCGATCATCCAGGGCCCGAAGGGGATGCCGCCGCGCCGGTCGACGCGCCGGGCCAGGATGAGCGCGCCGCCCACCGCGGCGCCCAGCGCGAACGCGCCGATCGCGCCCACGACGAGCGCGCCCCACCCGTGCGAGGCGAGGAACATCCCGAGCGGCAGCGCGAGCTTGACGTCGCCGAAGCCCATCGCGCGCGGCGAGATGAGGAAGATCGCGAAGTACACGAGGCTGAGCGCGGCGGCGCCGATGCCGGCCCGGAGCAGGTCGCCCCAGGCGCCGGTCAGCGCGGCCGCCGCGGTGAACAGCGCCACGCCCGTCCCGAGCAGGGGCAGCACCAGCGCGTCGGGGAGGCGCTGCGTGTCGAGGTCGATCGCCGCGAGCGCGACGCCGAAGCCGGCGAGCGCCAGGTGCGCGACGAGGACGAGTGACGCGGCCCACGTCCCGGCCGCGGTGGTCGCCGCGGCGATCGAGGGCGCGAAGGCGGCGGCGACGATGACGAACAGCGCGGCCGTGACGGCCTCGACGATCGGGTAGCGCGCCGAGATCGGGGCGGCGCAGTCGCGGCACCGGCCGCGCAGGATGAGCCACGACAGCACGGGCACGTTGTCGTACGCGCGGATCTCGTGCCCGCACGCCGGGCACGCGCTGCGCGGAGCGACGACCGACTGCCCCAGCGGCACGCGGTGCGCGACGACATTGAGGAAGGATCCGATCGCGAGGCCGAACAGGCCGACCCCGGTGGTGACGACGGCGATCACGGCGCCCCCAGGCTCTTGGCGGTGGTCGACGTGTTGCGGTAGGAGCTCAGCGTGAGCTCTGTGGGAGGCGTGTCCGTGCCGTCCGTGAGGTTGGTGCCCGGGAGGCCCGTCGGGGCGTAGCGGTAGGTCAGGTGCTGCTCGACGTGGATGGAGTTCGCGTACACCTGCCCGTGGATCACGAGCGAGTTGCCGAACGAGATGCTGCACGGCGTGTAGAGCATGACCGCGAGGTTGGTGAACTCCGACGAGTTCGCGAGCGACGTGTCGTCGGGCACGATGATGCCCGTGCCGTCGGCCTCGCCGCAGCTCGGCACCCCGTTGTCGATGTAGTCGGGAGTGACCAGCCACAGGCGCTCGTTCCCGGTCTGCCCGGCGAACTTGGTCTGCGAGAGCTTGAAGCTCGGGGCGAAGATAGCGACGTTCGCCGTGAGGGTCTGGACCGTCGTCTGCCCGAGGCCGGTGAGATCCAGCTCGATGCAGTGGAGCGCGTTCAGCACGCCCGGCGCGCCGGCCAGGGAGTCGAGCGCGCTCTTCGCGGCCGTGCGGTTGCAGCCCGAGAGCGTCACGACCGTGTAGCCGGGCCAGTCGGCCGCCTCGAACTCGAAGTCCACCCAGCCGGGGACCGTCGGCATGGCGCCGGCGGCGCTCTTCGACTGCACGGGACCGTGATCGGCGAGCTGGCCCGGGGCGCTGCCGGTGGTGTCGTCGGCGTACAGCGGACCGAGCGTGCCCGAGTGGTTGTTCTCGATGACCAGGTGGCTCGCGACGAGCTTGCCGGCGATGCTCGCGCCGTTGGCCAGGGTCGCCGAGCCGGACAACACCCACGTGTCGCCGCCGATCTCGCATCGGTTGCCGGCCGTCAGGTTGCCGCTCTTGACGATGACGTCGGTGTTGCCCGAGATGGAGTTCGCGCAGACCAGGTCGCCGTCGTGCATCATGATGCTCATGTCGTCGCCCGTCAGGGGCTGGATGTCGCCGTTGTTGCCGAAGCTCATGCCGCCGTGCGAGTACATCGCCGGGCCGGTCGGCGCGAAGGGCTGCGGCACGGCCTCGTATCTCGCCTCGACGCTCCTGCCGTCGTCGGCCGCATAGGAGGCGGCGCTGTCGTATCCGGTCGCGACGATCCGGTACTCCTCGTCGGCCGTCGGGCATCCGTTCGTCATGACGCCGCCCACGACGTGCTGCACGATCGTGCGGTGGAACGGCGCGGCGGACGAGCTCGCGAAGGTGCCGCCGCCGCACGCGGCGCCCTCGATCGCGGCCTGCGCGACCGCGACGCCGGCCTCGGCCGCGAACTCCGCGGACACCGTGTCGCGCGTGTCGTCGGTGCGCTCGAGCGACTGCACGGTCGTGGTGGCGACCGTGAGGGCGACCACGACCGTGAGCAGCACGATGCCGACCACAGCGGCGAGCGCCGAGCCCCGGTCGTCGCGGCTCGCCCAGGCGAGGGAGATCAGGCGCATGGGTTGCCTCCGGTGCCCAGCAGGCGCGGGACCGCGACGGTCTCGATGAGCGTCGGGGAGGTGCGGGTGTCGACCTGGAACGTCACCTTGACGCCGCCCGAAGCCGCGGTGAACACGCCCGAGGTGGAGACCAGCCCGGTGCCGACGCGCATCCAGGTCGACCCGGGCGCGCCGGCGGGCTGGGCGATCGCCGCGTCGGAGATGCGCGCGTAGACGGAGCCGCCATAGGCGTACCACGCGTGGCATGCGTCGCCCGCGCCGTCCTCGAGGCGGGCGACGACGAAGTCGCCGTCGGCGCTCACGTGCGATGCGTTGCGCACCGATGTGGTGATCGTGCGGGCGATGGTCTGGCCGTCGCGGGAGGCGTCGGCCGAGCTCGTGACCCGCAGTGAGCCCTGGGTCACGCTCATGACCAGACCGGCGCCGAGCGTCAGGATGCCCGCGAGCAGCACGACGTAGACCAGCAGCTCCACGAGCGTGAAGCCGCGGTCGTCGCGTGTCGGGCGGGTCATGGGGTCCTCTAGTCGATCAGGACGATGGTGGTGGCGGTCGCCCATGTGCGGGCGTCGCCGGACCAGGGGTCGGTGCCGGTCGCGGTCACCGTGACGGTGACCGTCGTCGGCGGTGTGCTGCAGCTCAGGCTCGCGGGTCCGCTGCGCTGGATGGAGATGGTCTGACCCCGGGGGTCGGTGACCGTGGGGACCGAGGTGCCGAGCCACGTCTGCACGGCGGTGCACGAGTGCGGCTTGGCGGACAGCGGCGCCAGCTGTTCGTTGACCAGCTGTGTCGCGGTGGTCGCCGTCGTGTTCGCCACCGCAGACCGCAGTCCCGTCATGATCATCGGCAGGAACGCGACCGCGATGACCGCGAGCAGGAACATCGCGATCAGCGCCTCGAGGGCGCCGAATCCTCTGTCTCCGTTGCGAGCTGGCATCTGATGGCACTTATCCCGGCCGGCGGCCGACCTGGACCTCCAAGCCAGCCGCCGGCTACTGGATTCAGTTGCTCGTCGCTGTCTGTCCGTCGACGTGCGTGGCCACGAATTCCACTGCATCCGCCTGCGCATCGGTGGGATCTGCGGGCGTCGGGACGACAGTGATATCCGCGGTCGTCGCCTGTGCGGCGGCGGCATCTGCCGCATCGTTGATGGTCGTGATCGTGCTGCTGTTGTTCGTCTCGGACTCGAACACGAACGCAGTGTAGGCAGCCTTTGCCGTGGCAGCAGCAGCCTCGACTGCCGACTGCTTCGCCGAGTTCACGGTGCCGATGTACACCGGGATAGCCACGGCGGCGAGGACGCCGATGATCAGCACGACCACGAGCAGCTCGATGAGCGAGAAGCCGCGGTCGTCCTTCTTGAGCTCGTTCTGACGACGCACGAGGGCGTCGAGCATGTTCTTCATGGGGGACTCTTTCTGTTGCTGGGATGGGTGGGAGGAAGGACTCCGCGGTCGCGGTGCCCGGGGGAGCCGGCGGGGCCGGGGACGACTAGGCGGACTGCTGCATCTGCTCGAAGATCCCGAACATGGGCAGGTACATCGCGACGATCATTCCGCCGATGATGCAGCCGACGATCACGACCATGAGGGGCTCGATCATGGCGGTCAGGCGCTGCGCGGTCTGCTGCACCTCGCGGTCCGTGAACTCGGCGACGCGCTTGAGCATGGTGTCGAGCGCGCCGGTGTCCTCGCCGACCGCGACCATCTGAGTCACCATCTGGGGGAACACGGGCTCGTCGGCCATGAGCGCGGTCAGCCCCTTGCCGCGGCGGACCCCGTCGGCGATGCGGCCCACGGCGTCCTCGACGAGGGCGCTGCCGGCGGTCTGCTTCACGATGCCCAGCGCCTGCAGGATCGGCACGCCCGCGCTGAGGGTGGTCGACAGCGTCCGCGTGAACCGCGCGACGGCCGCCTTGCGGAAGAACGGGCCGAGCACCGGGATCCTCTGCCGGGCCGTGTCGATCGCGAGCCGCACGCCGGGTTCGCGCCCGTAGCGGCGGAACCACAGCACGGCGGCCACGACCAGCACGACGAGGGCGGGGCCGATCCAGAGCATGTTCTCCGACAGGGTCACGAGCACCTGCGTGGGCAGCGGAAGCTCGCCGCCCATGTCCTCGAACATCTTCTTGAACACGGGCACGATGAACACGAGCATCGCGATCACGGCGAGCACCGCGACGATCATCACGATGATCGGGTAGGTCATGGCGGCCTTGATCGTGTTGCGGATCTTCAGGTCGGCGTCGAACCCGTCGGCGGCCGACGTGAGCGCCTCGGCGAGGAAGCCGCCGGCCTCGCCCGAGCGCACCATGTGCACGAGGAGCGGCGGGAACACCTCGGGCCGCGCGCCGAGCGCGTCCGACAGGGGCTTGCCGCGCTCGATGTCGCGCCGCACGGTCTGCAGCACGTCGCGCAGCCGCGGGTTCTCGACCTGGTCGACCAGGATGGTCAGGCCGCGCACGAGCGTGAGGCCGGCATCCAGCATCGTGGCGAGCTGGCGGGTCGCGAGCGAGATCTCGTCGAGCTTGATCTTCTTCTTCAGGAACGACACGTCGAGCTCGCGCGTCAGGATGCTCGACTCGCGCAGCGACGTCGCGGTGATGCCCTGCTCGCGCAGCCGGGCGAGCGCGGCGGCCTTGCTGGGCGCGTCGATCGTGCCCTTGCGCCTGCGGCCCGTCGGGTCGGCGCCGACGTAGTCCCATGCCTGGGTGGGCGTGGCCTGCGGGCCGGCCTTCTGGCCGGCCGACGACGGGGCGCTCACCTGAGGCTCCGCCGGGTGAAGCCGTCGCCGTAGTCGATGCCGTCCCCGCCGCCGCCCGAGTGCCGGGCGAGCTGACGGAAGCCCACGAGATCCTGGGCGCGCTCCTCGGCCGCGTCGTACGTGATGCGCCCGTCGTCGACCAGGGCCGCGAGGTTCTGGTCCAGCGTGTGCATGCCGTGCGTCGAGCCGGCCTGCAGGACGCCGGGGATCTGGTGCATCTGCTGCTCGCGGATGAGGTTCGCCACGGCCGGGGTCATCACGAGCACCTCGGTCGCCGCGACGCGTCCGGATCCGCTCGCGTGCGGGATCAGCGTCTGGCAGACGACGCCGCGCAGCGTGGAGGCGAGCTGGGTGCGCACCTGGTCCTGCTGGTGCGGCGGGAACACGTCGATGATGCGGTCGATCGTCTGCGGCGCGCTCTGGGTGTGCAGCGTGCCGAAGACCAGGTGGCCGGTCTCGGCGGCGGTGAGCGCGACCTGGATCGTCTCGAGGTCGCGCATCTCGCCGATCAGGATGACGTCGGGGTCCTGCCGGAGCACCTGGCGCAGCGCCCGCTGGAACGACTCCGTGTCCTGGCCGACCTCGCGCTGGTTGACCACCGACCGCTGGTGCGTGTGGAGGAACTCGATCGGGTCCTCGATGGTCATGATGTGGTCGGCCCGCGTGCGGTTGATCTGGTCGATCATCGCTGCCAGCGTGGTCGACTTGCCGGATCCGGTGGGGCCGGTGACGAGCACCAGGCCGCGGGGGAGCGTCGCGAACCGCGCGACCGCGGCCGGCATGCCGAGCTCGCGGAGCGAGCGGATCCGCGTGGGGATGAGACGGAGGACCGCGCCCATCGCGCCGCGCTGGCGGTACACGTTGACGCGGAAGCGCGCCTCGTCCGACAGCGCGTGCGCGAAGTCGAGCTCCTGCTCGAGCTCGAACCGCTCGCGCTGCTCGGGGGACATCAGGGTCGCGATCTCGCGGGCGACCACATCGGCGGTCCAGACGGGCGCGCCGTCGATCGGGCGCAGCTTTCCGTCCACACGCACCATCGGGGGGACGCCCGCGGTGACGTGCAGGTCGGAAGCGCCCTCGACCACGACCCTGTGCAGGGCGTCGAGCAGCGTCAGTTGCGGCGCCACGCGGTGTTCGGGTGAGACCGCCGTGGCGACGGATGGGGGGACCGTCACGCGCTCAGGCTACTCACAGATACCTGGGGAGTAGTACCCATTTCTGAAAAATGTGGGCGCAAACTACCCGGGCAGTACATCCATATGTCGGGCGTGTCGCCGCCCGGCATGGCGCGATGCATCGTGCGCGCGGGGTGTCAGATCACGACGCGCAGGATCTCCTCGACCGAGGTCAGCCCCGCGAGGGCCTTGGCCCACCCGTCCTCGCGCAGCGTCCGCATGCCCTGCTCGCGCGCCACCCGCGCGATGTCGTTGCTCGAGGCATGCGCGACCGCGAGCCGCTCGATCTCCTCGGTGACCGTCATGACCTCGTGCACGGCGGCCCGGCCGTGGTAGCCCGTCTCCGCGCAGTGCGCGCAGCCGACGGGCCGGAACAGGGTCCCGTTCTCGGTCTCGGCGCGGGCGAAGCCGGCGGCCGCGAGCGCCTCGGCGCCGATCTCGTCGGGCTCCTTGCAGCGGTCGCAGAGGCGCCGGATCAGGCGCTGCGCCACCACGACGTCGAGAGCGGAGCCGACCAGGAACGGCTCGACGCCCATCTCCACCAGGCGCGTGACGGCGCTGGGGGCGTCGTTGGTGTGCAGCGTCGACAGCACGAGGTGGCCGGTCAGCGCCGACTCGATCGCGATGTTGGCGGTCTCCGCGTCGCGGATCTCGCCGACCAGCATCACGTCGGGGTCCGAGCGCAGGATGGCGCGCAGCGCGTTCGCGAAGGTGAGGCCCGCCTGCGTGTTGATCTGCACCTGGTTGACGCCGGCCATCCGGTACTCGACCGGGTCCTCGATCGTGATGACGTTGACCTCCGGCCGGGCGAGCTCGGCGACGGTGGAGTACAGCGTGGTCGACTTGCCGGAGCCGGTCGGTCCCGTGACCAGGATCATCCCGTAGGGCTTCGTGTAGGCGCGACGGTAGGCCGTCAGGTTGCGCTCCGAGAGCCCGAGCGTCTCGAGCTTCAGCGCGGTGCTCGCCTGGTCCAGGATGCGCATGACGATCTTCTCGCCCCACACGGTCGGCAGCGTGGCCACGCGCAGGTCGACCTTGCGGCCGTCGTGCTGCACCGAGATGCGGCCGTCCTGCGGGATCCGGCGCTCGGCGATGTCGATGTCGCTCATGATCTTCAGGCGCGAGATGACGCCCGACTGGATCGCCTTGGGGGCGCTCGGCATCTCGTGCAGCACGCCGTCGATGCGGTACCGCACCCGCACGCGGTCCGCGGTCGGCTCGATGTGGATGTCGCTGGCCCGGTCGCGGATGCCCTGGCCGAGCACGAGGTTCACGAACCGGATGATGGGGGCGTCGTCGTCCTCGTCGGAGCCGCCGCCGCTGACGTTGAAGGACCCGTCGTCCGGATCCTCCGCCTCCTCCACCGTGAGGCTGGACGTCAGCTCGGTCATCTCTGCGTCGGCGCGGTGATGGCGGTCGATCGTGGCGTGGATCTCGCTCGCCGTGGCCACGACGATGTACGGCGGCATCCCGTACGCCACGCGCACGTCGTCGAGCGCGATCACGTCGTCGGGGTTGGCCATGGCCAGCAGCAGGTGCGGCAGGCCGCGATGCTCGATCGTGCGCAGCGGCACGAGCTCGTGCGCGTGCGCGAACGTCACGGAGATCCTGGCGAGGATGTCGGCGTCCACCGCCTCGTCCTCGAGGCGCACGAACGGCACGTCCGCCTCGGTCGCCCGCGCACGCGCGAACTCCTCCTCGGACAGCTCGCCGGCGGCGAGCAGCTCGCGGATCCGCATCAACTCCTCGCGATCCGTGCCCGCGAGCTGCTGGGCCCGCGCGAAGGGGAGAGCGCCCTGGCGGACGAGGATGTGGATGAGACCGGCCATGGGCCTGCCTTTCGGTACGCGAGCTACCAGGATGTCGGGAATCGCATCCTATGCCGTACCCGGGCATCGCCGTCGATCTCCCCGGGCAGGAGTCGTCGCCCGTGCAACGCAGAAGGCCCGGTCGCGTGGACGGGGCCTTCTCGAGTGGTGCACCCCCAGGGACTTGAACCCTGAACCCACTGATTAAGAGTCAGTTGCTCTGCCGATTGAGCTAGAGGTGCATGATCCGGGAGCGTTTTCCGCTCTCGCGAACCGAGGGACTACGTTACCAGGCGGCGGCCGAGGGCGCCAATCGGGGCCGGAAACGGCGTGGCCCGGGCGTGTCCCGGGCGGGGCTCACTCGTCTTCGATGCCGAAGGCGGCCTGCAGCACGCGGGCGCCGGCGGCCGCGTCGCCGGCGAGGACCGCGTCGCGCAGTGCGTCGAGCATGGCCGCCACCTGGGTGCCGTCCGGCCCGTCGAGGGTGGCGAGATTGCGCTCGATCGCGAGGCCCAGGTCGGAGGACACCATGGACATGAACGCGTTGTCCGCCACGCGCATGAAGAGGTCCTGAAGCTCGCGGTACGCCACCGCCGGCGATCCTCCCGCGTCCAGCTCCGCCACCATCGCGTCGATCTCCGCGGCGGCCGTGACCCGGGCTTCGGGCGTCGCCGCGGCGAGGGCCATGCGCATCAGGGACGTGACGTAGTGGCCGGCGAACTGGCGCGTCGCCTGCGCGACCTCCGGGGTGACGGCGGTGACGCGCGTGTAGCGGCTCGCGGCGGTCTCGATCAGGCCGACGCGCTGCAGCCGCTGCAGGGCCTCGCGGACGGGCATCCGCGAGACGCCGAGCTTCTGCGCGAGCTCCTGGTCCCGCACGCGCGATCCGGCGGGCATCGTGCCGTCGATGATCGCCTTGGCGATCCGCTCCGCCACCATGTCGCTGAGGCGCATGCTGGGGACTTCGAGGGTGTCGATCATCTCTGTCTCTCACGTCTGGTGGCGCCGCTCCCACGACGCCCGCAGGAGAGGGCGCGGCGGAGCAGGTGCGGATCGGGTGATTCGCCCGCGGTCGCGTCGGGTACGCGTGCTGACCGATATCCGGGCGAACTGACACGTTACGCCCTGGTGAATGGAAGGGTCCAGAGCGGATTCCGGTTCGCAGGATGCTCCGAGGCGGTCGCGGCCCGCCGCCGCCGCGTTGCTCGGCCCCCGGATAGCCTGGCCGCATGCCCCTCGTGACCGAGCTCACCGACGCCGACCGCACCGCCTGGCAGGGCCTGTGGGAGGGCTATCTCGACTTCTACGGATCGACTCTCTCGCCCGAGGTCACGGACGGCACGTTCCGGCGGCTGGTCGAGCCGGAGGGACCGATCCGCGGGGCGCTCGTACGCGACGACGCGGGCACGCCCGTCGGCCTGGTGCACTGGCTGAGCCACCCCGCGACGTGGTCGCTGGGGGAGTACTGCTACCTGGAGGACCTGTTCGTCTCGCCCGAGGCCCGCGGCGGCGGGTACGGCCGGGCGCTCATCGCCCACGTGACCGAGTGGGCCCGCGAGCGCGGCTGCGCCAAGGTGTACTGGCTCACGCGGGACACCAACACGACCGCCCGCGCCCTCTACGACCGCGTCGCGACCGACACGGGTTTCATGCAGTACTCGATCCCGCTGGGCTGAGACCGCTCAGCGCCGACGCGCGCGCTTCGCGCCGCCGGCGTCGGCGACCTGCTGCTTGTAGTACTTGCCCTCCTTGCCCTTGATGGGCGAGTCATCGGAGACCGGACGACCCTGGCTGGCCTTGCGGATGTCGAGGATCGTGCCGATCGTCAGGGCGAACGTGATGGCCCAGCTCAGCCAGCCGAGCGCCGTCCGCCACGTGAAGTTCTGGGCGTTCGCGCCGCGCAGCAGCGCGTAGCCGCTCGTGAGCGTGCCGATCAGTCCCGTGCCACTCAGGTATTTGCGGATCCCCATGGCCCCCACGCTAGCGGCACACCGCGCGCGCCGCAGGGGCTTGCGCGGCCGGCGGGGCGCATGGCATGCGGTCATAACGACAGCGGCATGGGACGTCAAGCCCCGGGGCCAGGCACGGTGTCCGAACGGGCCCGCTGATACTGTGGCCAGACCGGCAGGAGGAGCCTCATGACTCGCGCAGATCTGGTCGTCGTCGCCAATCGTCTCCCCGTGGACCGCGTGGTCTCGCCCGACGGGGACGAGACCTGGCGGCGTTCGCCCGGTGGGCTCGTCACGGCGCTGGAGCCCGTGATGCGCAAGCCCGACCGGGCCTGGGTCGGCTGGGGCGGACAGCCCGATCTCGACCTCGAGCCGTTCGACTTCGAGGGGGCCCGGCTGGTGCCCGTCCCGCTCAGCGCGGGCGAGATCGAGTCGTACTACGAGGGCTTCGCCAACGGCACCATCTGGCCCCTCTACCACGATGTGATCGCCGCGCCGGTGTACCGCCGGTCGTGGTGGGAGTCGTACGTGCGGGTCAACCGCCGCTTCGCGGAGGCCGCCGCCGAGACCGTCGAGCAGGGCGGGGTCGTGTGGGTGCAGGACTACCAGCTGCAGCTCGTGCCGAAGATGCTGCGTGAGCTGCGCCCGGACGTCACGATCGGCTACTTCCACCACATTCCGTTCCCCGCATACGGGCTGTACTCGCAGCTGCCGTGGCGCCGCCAGGTGCTCGAGGGGCTGCTGGGCGCCGACGTCATCGGCTTCCAGCGGCAGGCCGACGCCGGCAACTTCCAGCGGTCGGTGCGGCGCGTGCTGCACCACACGACGCGCTCGAGCGAGATCGTCGTCCCGTCGGGCGACGACGACCGCGAGAACCCGCGCGTGGCGATCGCCAAGGCGTACCCGATCTCGATCGACGCGCAGTCGTACATCGACCTCGCCGAGGACCCGGCGGTGCAGGCCCGCGCCAAGGAGATCCGCGAGCAGCTCGGCGACCCGAAGACGATCCTGCTGGGCGTCGACCGTCTCGACTACACGAAGGGCATCCGGCACCGTCTGAAGGCGTTCGGCGAGCTCCTCGAGGACGGTCGCCTCAAGGTGGGCGAGGCGACGCTCGTGCAGGTCGCGAGCCCGTCGCGCCAGCGTGTGGACGCGTACGCCGACCTCCGCGACGAGATCGAGCTGACGGTCGGGCGGATCAACGGCGACCACGACACGATCCACCACACGGCCATCCGCTACCTGCACCAGGGGTTCCCGCGCGAGGAGATGGTGGCGCTCTACCTGGCCGCCGACGTGATGCTCGTCACGGCCCTGCGCGACGGCATGAACCTGGTGGCCAAGGAGTACGTCGCCTCCCGCACCGACAACACGGGAGTGCTCGTGCTGAGCGAGTTCGCCGGCGCAGCCGACGAGCTCACGAGCGCGCTCCTGGTCAACCCCCATGACATCGACGGCCTGAAGGACCTGATCATGCGGGCCGTGGAGATGTCCCCAGGCGAGCAGTCGCGTCGGATGCGCGCTCTGCGTCGCCGCGTGCTGGAGCACGACGTCGAGGACTGGTCGCACGACTTCCTGAGCGACATCGACAAGGTGCGACAGGCGCGGCGGCTGAAGTCGCGCGCCGCGCGGAACGGCGCTTCGCGTGCGGCCAAGGCGGCGGGCGGGCGCGCGTGAGCACGCGGGACTGGGACGGCGCGGTCGCCGAGCTCGCCCGCACGGAGCGCCTGCTGGTCGCCCTCGACTTCGACGGCACCCTCGCCCCGCTCGGGGACGACCCGATGGCGGTGCGCGCGCTTCCCGAGACGGCCGCCGCCGTGGCCCGGCTGGCGGAGCTGCCCGACACGGTCGTGGCGTTCGTCTCGGGACGGCAGCTCACGGACCTGCGCGTCATCGGCGCCCACTCCGACGACTCGTCGGTGTGGCTCGCCGGATCCCACGGCGCGGAGTTCTGGCGTCCGGCGGCGGTGGCCGCCGGGCTCCAGCCCGAGGAGGTCGCGATGGCCGAGGTCGTGCAGGAGGCCGCGGCCGCCGACGCGCTCGTCGCCGACGCGGAGCAGCTCGTCGACGACATCGAGGGCGCGTGGATCGAGCGCAAGGCCTACGGCTTCGCGCTGCACACCCGGCTGTCCGCCCCGGCCGACGCGAGCCGCGCCGGGTCGCTCGTGGACGGCCTGGTCGCCGACCGCGCCCCGGATTGGCGGCGCCGCACCGGCAAGAACGTCATCGAATACGCCTGGCGGCATGAAGGCAAGGACTCCGCGATCGCCCGTCTTCGTGCCGAGACCGCCGCGACGGCCGTGCTGTTCGCGGGCGACGACGTGACCGACGAGGACGCGCTGCGCAGTCTCGAGCCGCAGGATCTCGGCGTCCGCGTGGGGGACGGGGAGACCGCCGCGCGCGTCCGCGTCGCGGACCCTCTTGAGCTCGCCGAGTTGCTCACCGCTCTGGCCGACGCGCGAGCATCCTGACGCGTCGAAACGGAGCTCGTCAGGCGGTCTGCACGGGCACGGGGGCGGCCCTCGTGCGGGCATAGACTTCCGTTCATGGTCGACCTCGCTTCATCCCCCTCCGGAACCCCCGACATCAAGCCCCGCAGCCGGGTCGTCACGGATGGCATCGAGGCCACCACATCGCGCGGCATGCTGCGCGCGGTCGGCATGGGCGACGCGGACTGGGAGAAGCCCCAGATCGGCATCGCGTCCAGCTGGAACGAGATCACCCCCTGCAACCTGAGCCTCGACCGCCTGGCGCAGGGCGCCAAGGAGGGCGTGCACTCGGGCGGCGGCTACCCGCTGCAGTTCGGCACCATCTCGGTCTCGGACGGCATCTCGATGGGCCACGAGGGCATGCACTTCTCGCTCGTCTCGCGCGAGGTCATCGCCGACAGCGTCGAGACCGTGATCCAGGCGGAGCGCCTCGACGGCACGGTCCTGCTCGCCGGCTGCGACAAGTCGATCCCCGGCATGCTCATGGCCAGCGCGCGCCTCGGCCTGTCGAGCGTCTTCCTCTACGCCGGATCGATCGCGCCCGGCTGGGTGAAGCTCTCGGACGGCACCGAGAAGGACATCACGATCATCGACTCGTTCGAGGGCGTCGGAGCCTGCCGCGCGGGCCTGATGACCGAGGAGGACCTCAAGCGCATCGAGTGCGCGTTCGCTCCGGGTGAGGGCGCGTGCGGCGGCATGTACACGGCCAACACGATGGCGTCGGTCGCCGAGGCCCTCGGCCTCAGCCTTCCCGGATCGGCCGCGCCGCCCTCCGCGGACCGCCGCCGCGACTACTTCGCGCACCGCTCCGGCGAGGCCGTCGTGAACCTGCTGCGCCAGGGCATCACGACCAAGGACATCCTGACGAAGGAGTCCTTCGAGAACGCCATCGCGCTGGCGATGGCGCTCGGCGGCTCGACCAACGTCGTGCTCCACCTGCTCGCGATCGCGCGCGAGGCCGAGATCGACCTCAGCCTGCACGACTTCAACCGCATCGGCGACAAGGTGCCGCACGTCGCGGACATGAAGCCCTTCGGCAAGTACGTGATGAACGACGTCGACCGCCACGGCGGCATCCCCGTGATCATGAAGGCCATGCTCGACGAGGGGCTCATCCACGGCGACGCGCTGACCGTCACCGGCAAGACCGTCGCCGAGAACCTCGCGGAGCTGAACCCCGACCCGATCGACGGCGAGGTCATCCACCGCTTCGACGACCCGATCCACGCGACGGGCGGCATCACGATCCTGCACGGCTCGCTGGCGCCCGAGGGCGCGGTCGTGAAGACGGCCGGCTTCGACGCCGCGGTCTTCGAGGGCCCCGCGCGCGTGTTCGAGCGCGAGCGCGCCGCGATGGACGCCCTGGCCGAGGGCAAGGTCGCCGCGGGCGACGTCGTCGTCATCCGGTACGAGGGCCCCAAGGGCGGCCCGGGCATGCGCGAGATGCTCGCGATCACGGCCGCCATCAAGGGCGCTGGGCTCGGCAAGGATGTACTACTCTTGACGGACGGTCGATTCTCAGGCGGCACAACCGGACTGTGCATCGGCCATGTTGCACCCGAGGCGGTGGACGGTGGTCCGATCGCCCTGGTGCGCGATGGTGATCTGATCAGGGTCGATATCGCGGCCCGCTCTCTCGACCTACTCGTCGACGAGGCGGAGCTCGAATCCCGCCGTTCCGGCTGGGAACCCCTGCCCCCGCGCTACACCCGAGGCGTTCTGGCGAAGTACTCGCGACTCGTGCGCTCCGCAGCGGAGGGCGCGACGACCGGCTGATTCCGCTCCTCACACGCGGACCTCCCTCGACTCGATCCGACTCAAGGAAGCATCACCATGCCCTCCGATACCGCTCCGGCCACGCCCCGGCCGCCCGCATCCCGTCAGCAGCCGGCCTCCGCGCCCGTGATCACGGGCGCCGAGGCGGTCGTCCGCTCGCTCGAGCTGCTCGGCGTCACCGACGTCTTCGGCCTGCCCGGCGGCGCCATCCTGCCCGTGTACGACCCGCTGATGTCGGCCGAGAAGCTGCGCCACATCCTGGTGCGTCACGAGCAGGGCGCCGGCCACGCAGCCGAGGGCTACGCGTCTGCGAGCGGCAAGGTGGGCGTCGCGATCGCGACCTCCGGCCCCGGCGCCACCAACCTCGTGACGGCGATCGCCGACGCGTACATGGACTCCGTGCCGCTCGTGGCGATCACGGGCCAGGTGTTCTCGACCCTCATGGGAACCGACGCGTTCCAGGAGGCCGACATCGTCGGCATCACGATGCCGATCACGAAGCACTCGTTCCTCGTCAAGCGCGCCGAGGACATCCCCGGCGCCATCGCGGCCGCCTACGAGATCGCGTCGACCGGACGCCCCGGCCCCGTGCTCGTGGACATCACGAAGGACGCGCAGCAGGCCGAGGCGCCGTTCGTGTGGCCGCCCAAGATCGACCTTCCCGGCTACCGGCCGGTCACCAAGGCGCACGGCAAGCAGATCCAGGCCGCGGCCGCGCTCATGGCGCAGGCCAAGCAGCCCGTGCTGTACGTCGGCGGCGGCGTGATCCGCGCCCGCGCGGCCGAGGAGCTCAAGACCCTCGCCGAGTCGAGCGGTGCGCCCGTCGTGACCACGCTCATGGCGCGCGGCGCGTTCCCGGACTCGCACCCGCAGCACCTCGGCATGCCGGGCATGCACGGCTCCGTGCCGGCCGTCCTGGCGCTGCAGGAGGCCGACCTGATCGTGGCGCTGGGCGCCCGCTTCGACGACCGCGTGACCGGCAAGGCAGCCCTGTTCGCGCCCAAGGCGCAGGTCGTGCACGTCGACATCGACCCGGCCGAGATCTCCAAGATCCGCACGGCCGACGTGCCGATCGTGGGCGACCTCAAGGACGTGCTGGTCGACCTCGACGCCGCGCTGCACGCCGCGGGGGAGAAGGCCGACATCGCCGAGTGGTGGGCGTACCTGCGCGGGCTGCAGGAGCAGTACCCGCTGGGCTACGCGCCGACCACCGACGGCCTGCTGGCGCCGCAGTACGTCATCCAGCGCATCGGCGAGCTGACCGGCCCCGAGGGCGTGTACGCGGCGGGCGTGGGCCAGCACCAGATGTGGGCCGCCCAGTTCATCAAGTACGAGCGGCCCAACTCCTGGCTCAACTCGGGCGGCGCGGGCACCATGGGCTACTCGGTGCCGGCCGCGATGGGCGCCAAGGTGGCGCAGCCGGACCGCCACGTGTGGGCGATCGACGGCGACGGCTGCTTCCAGATGACCAACCAGGAGCTGGCCACCTGCGCGATCAACAAGATCCCGATCAAGGTCGCGATCATCAACAACTCGTCGCTCGGCATGGTGCGCCAGTGGCAGACGCTGTTCTACGACGGCCGGTACTCCAACACCGACCTCAACACGGGCCACGACACGATCCGGATCCCGGACTTCGTCAAGCTGGCCGAGGCCTACGGCTGCCTCGCGATCCGCGTCGAGAAGGCGGAGGACGTGGACGCCGCGATCCAGACCGCGCTCGAGACGAACGACCGCCCGGTCGTGATCGACTTCGTGGTGAGCGCCGACGCCATGGTGTGGCCGATGGTGCCGCAGGGCGTGAGCAACAGCTACGTCCAGTACGCGCGCGACCACGCGCCGGCGTTCAGCGAGCAGGAGGACTGAGATGACGACGCACGTGCTGAGCCTCCTCGTCGAGGACAAGCCGGGTCTGCTGACCCGCGTCGCCGGGCTGTTCGCGCGCCGCGGCTTCAACATCGAGTCGCTCGCCGTGGGCGTGACCGAGGTGCCGGGCCTGTCCCGCATCACCGTGGTCGTGGACGTCGACGAGCTGCCGCTCGAGCAGGTGACCAAGCAGCTGAACAAGCTGATCAACGTCATCAAGATCGTCGAGCTCGACGCGTCGACCAGCGTGCAGCGCGAGCACATGCTCGTGAAGGTGCGCGCCGACAACCAGACCCGGTCCAACGTGATCGAGGTCGTGAACCTGTTCCGCGCGAACGTGGTCGACTACGCGCCGGACGCGCTGGTCATCGAGATCACGGGCGACAAGGGCAAGGTCGACGCGTTCCTCAAGGCGATCGAGCCCTTCGGCATCCGCGAGCTCGCCCAGTCGGGCCTGCTGGCCCTGGGCCGCGGCAGCAAGTCCATCACCGAGCGCGTCCTCCGCGGCTGACGCTCCCCACACGCTCTCAGAACCCCAACCCACCAAGGAGAACCACAACCGTGAGCACCGAGATCTTCTACGACGCCGACGCCGACCTGTCGCTCATCCAGGGCAAGAAGGTCGCGATCGTCGGATACGGCTCGCAGGGACACGCGCACGCGCAGAACCTGCGCGACTCGGGCGTCGAGGTCGCGATCGCCCTCAAGGAGGGCTCGAAGTCGGTGCAGAAGGCGCACGACGAGGGCTTCAGCGTGATGACCGTCGCGCAGGCGACCGAGTGGGCCGACCTGATCATGATCCTCGCGCCGGACCAGCACCAGCGCTCGATCTACTCGGAGTCGATCGCCCCGAACCTCAAGCCCGGCAAGACCCTCGCGTTCGCGCACGGCTTCAACATCCGCTTCGGCTACATCGACGCACCCGAGGGCGTGGACGTCATCCTGGTCGCCCCGAAGGCGCCGGGCCACACGGTCCGCCGCGAGTACGTCGCGGGCCGCGGCATCCCGGACATCATCGCGGTCGAGCGCGACGCGTCGGGCCAGGCCTGGGACGTCGCCCTGTCGTACGCGAAGGCCATCGGCGGCACCCGCGCCGGCGTCATCAAGACGACCTTCACCGAGGAGACCGAGACCGACCTGTTCGGCGAGCAGGCCGTGCTCTGCGGTGGCATGAGCCACCTCGTGCAGGCGGGCTTCGAGGTCCTCACCGAGGCGGGCTACCAGCCGCAGATCGCCTACTTCGAGGTGCTGCACGAGCTCAAGCTCATCGTCGACCTGATGTGGGAGGGCGGCATCGCCAAGCAGCGCTGGTCGATCTCCGACACGGCCGAGTTCGGCGACTACGTGTCGGGCCCGCGCGTCATCGACGCCGGCACGAAGGAGCGCATGAAGGAGGTCCTCGCGGACATCCAGTCCGGCGCGTTCGCCAAGCGCTTCATCGAGGACCAGGACAACGGCGCCCAGGAGTTCCTGGCGCTGCGCGAGAAGGAGCAGGGTCACCCGATCGAGGCGACCGGCAAGGAGCTCCGCGCCCTGTTCGCCTGGAAGCAGACCGACGAGGACTACGTCGAGGGCTCGGCCGCGCGCTGATCTCCGACGGCGTCGGAGCGGCGCCGCTCGCGGCGATCGCCGACGCCCCAGACCGCTCTACCTGAGCTGGAACAGACCCCCGCACCCATAAGGTGCGGGGGTCGCTCCGTTCGGCGGCTGCGCGCGGTCGCCCGTCCACAGGGGCGGCGGGCGAACGGATGGCTCCACAGCGGGGTCGTGGCGCGGGACGCCGGGCCAGGCTCGAGGGCATGACATACACGAAGGCGGCCGAGCGCCGCATGAACGCGTTGCGCGACTCCGCGCTCGACGACGCCCGGCTGCGCGAGCTGCTCGGGTTGATGCTCACCGGCGCCATCCGGCGGCAGATGTGGCTGATGTTCCTCGACGACGACGATCGGATGAGCGATCTCATCATGCCGATGGCGGACTACCCCGAGGACGCGGATGAGCCGGCTGTGCTCGACGACCTCGGGCCGGTGACGGCCGCGCAGGCGATCGGCGCGCGGATCCCGATGATCGCCGAGGTCGTGGGCGCCACCCAGGCGGTGCTCGTGTGGGAGCGTCTGGGCGACGAGGAGTTCCAGCCGGGCGAGCTCGCCTGGGCGGCGCGGATCGCCGGCGCACTGAGCGGCGACCCGGCCGGGGGACCCCGCGTGCGCCTGCGCGGGCAGTTCCTGCTGCATGACGACGGCATCCGGGAGCTGACCCCGGACGACTACGCCGACGCGGCGTGACGTCCGGTGAAGACGAGGGACGGCCCGGCCGATGACCGGACCGGGCCGTCCCCGCACGAGCGAGCTCAGCTCGTGGGAACGTCGCCCCGGAACGCGAGCTCGTAGTTCTCGTCGTAGATCTCCATCACGAACGGTCCCGTGGCCGGGTCGACGTCGAACGCCACCAGGCCCGCCACGGTGCCGCCCGTCTCCAGGGCGTCGGACGCGAGGTAGCCCTCGAAGTCGTACTCGCTGAAGTACCACTCGCCTTCCGAATCGAGGAGCTCCACGAAGTCATAGCCGTCGACGTACTCCACCGAACCCGACGTGACCTCCCACGTCATGTCGATCAGCAGGAACTCCCCGTTGACGGGCGTGATGTCGGTGCCCGGAAGCGCGTCCGCCGACGTCGTGACCGAGTTGACCGTCACCTGCGCCGTGCCCTCGACCATGGGCACCTCGAACGGGGTGCCGATCGCGATCGGCACGGCGTCGGCACCGGGATCGGCCGGCGCGCCCGAGGGGTCGCCGTCCGTGCCGCCGCCCTGCATGAGGGCCTCGCACTCCTCCGGGCTGAGGCCCTGGTTCTCGCACTCGTCCTGGATGATCGTCGGCATCTGCGTCGTGAGGAAGCTCACGGTCGCGACGGTCGAGACGACCCCGGCGATCAGGCCGATCACGCCGAGCGCGAGGCCCGCGATGCCCAGACCCCTGCCGGGCATCCGGCGGACCAGCACGATGATGCCGATCACGATCGCGGCGAGCAGCAGGAGGCCGGCCACGAAGATCCCGAACGGGATGAGCGAGCCGAGGAAGCCCAGGATGCCGAGCACGAGCGCGGTGATCGCGAGGCCCTTGCCGGGCGCGCTGGGCGGCGCGACCGGGACGCCGCCGTACGGGGCTCCGCCATAGGGTGCGCCGGGGTAGGGGGCGCCGGGGTAGCCCGCGTCGGCCTGCGCGCCCGGATAGCCGCCGGACGGCGCCCCGGGATAACCCTGCGGCTGGGCCGCGGCGTACGGAGGAAGCGGAGGCGAGGACGGGTAGCCCTGGTCGGCGGACGCCGCGCCGGGCTGCGGCGCGCTGGGCTGCGGCGCGCCGGGGGACGCGGCGGCGTAGGCACCGGCCGCGGCCTCGGGCGAGCCGGGCGGGGGCGGCGGCGGGACCGTGAACTACGGGTCGGGCACGGGCGCGGGCGGAAGCGTGTACTCCGGGACCGACGTCCGGGTCGTGGGCGCCTGGAACTGCGGCGCATCGTCGTCCGCCGGCGACGGGGGCGTCGGAGGCGTCGGGGACTCCGGCGTGGCGCCGTCGTCGTGGTTCGGGGGCAGCGACATGGGGCCTCCTCAGCTGTTCTGCGAGAACGATATCGCGCAGGGGCTCCCGCGGCAGGGCGCTCCGGGCGGGCAGTCCGCCCCGGTCACTCCTGCCCGTCGTCGGCGGATCCGCGCACGACGAGCTGCGGCTCCACGAGCACGTGGCGGTCCTCCGGGCGGTCGTCTCCGGATGCCAGCAGCAGATCCAGGGCGGCCGACGCCACCTGCTCGGGGAGCTGCTCCACGCTGCTCAGCCCCATGGCCTCGGCCGCCGGCGTGTTGTCGAAGCCGATGATCGGCAGCTCCGGACGGCCGGCGGCGACGGCGGCCAGATGCGCGCCCATCGCCAGGGCGTCGCTCGCGCACACCAGCGCGTCGAAGGCCGCGCCGGAGGCGAGCGCCTCGCCGACCACCGCCCGCGCCGCACTCACGCTCTCCTCCGAGACCAGCCGCACCCCGCGGCCCTCCGGCACGACGGCGCGCCACCCGCTCTCGCGGTCGTCGCCTGTGCCCGATCCCGAGGGCCAGCCCAGGAACGCCACATCCGGGCCCGCGTGCTCCACGGCCCAGAGCGCCGCCTTGCGCGTGCCGGCCGCCCCGTCGACGTCGACCCACGCGTGGTGGTCGTCGTCGCCCCACGGGCGCCCGAAGGCCACGAACCGCGTGCCGCGCCGTGCCAGCCACTGCGTGCGCGGGTCCCCGTGATACGTGCCGGTGATGATGATCGCGTCGGCCTCACCGCCGTCCAGCAGGTCGCCGAGGCGGGCGATCTCCTCGGCCTCGGTCCGCGCCGTGTAGAGCAGGACCCGCATCCCCCGATCCCCGGCGAGGTCCGCCAGGGCGTGCACGAAGCGGTCGAGCACGACGCCCGAGACGCCGCCGGCGTACGGGTCGAGATGCACCGCGATCGTCGAGCTGCGGCGGGTGCGCAGGCTGCGCGCCGCGGCGTGCGGGCGATACCCGAGATCCGCGATGGCCTTGATGACTCGGACGCGCGTGTCCTCACGCACGATCTCGGGGGAGTTGATCACGTTCGAGACCGTCTGCCGTGAGACGCCCGCGGCCAGCGCGACATCCTGCAGTCTCGGCGCCCGGCTCATCCCGTCCCCTTCGTCGTCTCCGGCATGCGCCGGTAGTGGCTCATCCTAGGCCTTCGCGCACCCCTCTTGACAGAGACATTGGAACGTTCATACTGTGATCCCCAACACCGGGAGTTGAACGATCAAATCCGGATCACCCGCCGTCAGGCCTCGTCAAAGGAGAAGAGTCTCATGGCACGGCACAGCAGCACACGGGCGCTCGGCGCCACCGCACTCCTCGCCACCACCGCCCTGTTCGCGGGATGCGGCTCCGGCTTCGACGACGGGGGCGGGGGCGGCGGCGAGCCGACCGGCGAGGCGCCCACGGGCGAGCTCAGCATCCTGATCGGATCGTCCGGCGACGCCGAGACCGCGGCGGTCGAGGAGGCGGTGGCCGCCTGGTCCGAGGAGTCGGGCGTCGAGGCGAGCGTCCAGGTCGCGAACGACCTGCCGCAGCAGCTGTCGCAGGGCTTCGCCGCCGGATCGCCGCCCGACCTGTTCTACCTGTCGACCGACGCTCTGGCCGGGTACGCGAGCAACGGCTCCCTGGCGCCGTACGGCGACCAGCTCGAGAACAAGGACGACTTCTACCCGTCGCTCGTGGAGAACTTCACATACGACGGCGAGTTCTACTGCGCTCCGAAGGACTTCTCGACGCTGGCGCTGATCATCAACCAGGACATGTGGGAGGAGGCGGGGCTCACCGAGGCCGACATCCCGACCACCTGGGAGGACCTCACCGCGGTCGCCGGGCAGCTCACGACCGAGGACCGCGTGGGCCTGGCGTTCGGCGCCGAGTACCAGCGCATCGGCGTCTTCATGGCGCAGGCCGGGGGAGGTCTGATCGAGGGCGGCGAGGCGATCGCCGACAGCGACGCCAACGTCGAGGCTCTGCAGTACGTCAAGGACCGCCTGACCGACGGATCGTTCGCGTACGCCGCCGACATCGGCGCTGGCTGGGGTGGCGAAGCGTTCGGGACCGGCGCGGCCGCGATGGTCATCGAGGGCAACTGGATCGGCGGCGCGATGACCAACGACTACCCCGACGTGAACTACACGGTCGCGCCGCTCCCGGCGGGCCCGGGCGGCGAGGGCACGCTGCAGTTCACCAACTGCTGGGGCATGGCGGCGGACAGCCCGAACCAGGAGGCGGCGCTCGAGCTCGTGGAGTACCTGACCAGCACGGAGCAGCAGCTCGCGTTCTCGGAGGCCTTCGGCCCCATGCCGTCCATCCAGTCGGCCGCGCAGGAGTGGCAGTCGGCGAACCCGGAGCTCGCGCCGTTCCTGGACGGGGCCGAGTACGCGCAGTTCCCGCCGAACATCGAGGGGTCGGCCGACATCATCACCGACTTCAACGCCCAGCTCGAGGGTCTGCGCGACGGAGACCCGGCGGCCATCCTGCAGTCGGTGCAGGGGAACCTCGAAGCCGCGCTCGGCTGACGGGCGGCGACCATGACCGCCTCGACCGCGCGATCCGCCCGCCCTCGCCGCACCGGTCCCTCCGGGATCCGGCGCGGCGAGGGCGCCGCCGGCTGGATCTTCACCCTTCCGGTGGTGATCATCCTCGGCGTCTTCCTCTTCCTGCCCGTGCTGATGGCCCTGTGGGTCAGCGTGAGCGACTGGACGGGGCGAGGCAGCCCGCTGTCGCCGTCGGTGTCGTACGTGGGGACGGACAACTACGCGGCCGTGACGGCGGGCGGCGGGCTGGCCGAGCGCGACTTCGGCATCGCCCTGCGCAACAACGCCTGGTACGTGCTGCTCGTGGTCCCCGTGCAGACCGCGCTCGCGCTGCTGCTGGCGGTCCTGGTGAACGGCGCGGCGCTGCGTGGCAAGGGCTTCTTCCGCACGGCGTTCTACTTCCCGTCCGTGACCAGCTCTGTCGCCATCACGGTGCTGTGGCTGTTCCTGTTCTCGACCAACGGCGTCGTGAACCGCGTGATGTCGTACATCGGGGCGGCGGGCCCGAACTGGTTCAACGATCCGCGCGGCATCGTGCACATCGCGCTGGGCGCGCTCGGGATCACGCAGCCGACCGGCGCCCTGGCCGAGAACCGGGCGCTCGGCGTGACGTGGTGGGACTGGCTCGCCGGGCCCTCCGTCGCGATGAGCGCGTTCATCGCGATGGCGGTGTTCACCACGTCGGGCACCTTCATGCTGCTGTTCCTCGCGGCGCTGCAGAACCTCGGCGGCGACGTGACGGAGGCGGCGATGGTCGACGGCGCGAACGCCTGGCAGCGGTTCTGGCAGGTCACGCTGCCGCAGCTGCGGCCCACGCTGTTCGCGGTGCTCACGCTCGGCTTGATCGGGTGCTGGCAGGTCTTCGACCAGATCTACACCGGCACGCAGGGTGCGCCCGGCAAGACCACCCTCACGCCCGCGTACCTGAGCTACCACTCGGCCTTCCTGTCGCAGGAGTGGGGTCAGGGCGCGGCGATCGCGTTCATCCTGTTCGCGATCATCGTGCTGATGACGCTCATCCAGCGGTGGGCGCTGCGCGACCGCCCGGTCTCGCGCCGGCGGATGCTCATGGCCGAGAGCGTCGACCAGGCGCGGGTGGGGGTCGTCCGATGAGCGGGTCGGCGCTGCGCGTGCGCCGCGCGGGATCCGGCGGGGTGATGGCGCGGCAGATCCTGCTGTACGCGGTGCTCGCGGCGGTCGCGCTCGTGTACATCTATCCGTTCCTGGTGCAGGTGGCCACGTCGTTCAAGCCGGATGCGGAGGCCGCGTCCTCGCCCGTCTCGCTGTTCCCCGCGACGTTCACCTGGGCCGCGTACGAGCGGCTGTTCCTGCACTCGGACTTCCCGGTCTGGTTCACGAACTCGGCGCTCGTGACGATCCTCGTCACCGCCGGACGGGTGTTCTTCAACTCGCTCGCGGGCTACGCCCTTGCGCGCCTGCGGTTCCGCGGGCGCGGTGTGGTGTTCGCGGCCCTGGTGGCGGTGATGTCGGTGCCCGCCGTCGTGCTGCTCATCCCGAAGTTCCTCGTGATCAACCAGCTCGGCATGTACGACTCGTACGCGGGCATGGTGCTGCCGCTGCTGGTGGATGCCGCGGGCGTGTTCATCATGAAGAACTTCTTCGAGTCCATCCCGACCGCGGTCGAGGAGCAGGCGAGGATCGACGGCGCCGGCGTGTTCCGCACGTTCTGGTCCGTCGTGCTGCCCATGGCGCGCCCGGCGCTCATCACGATCATCATCCTGTCGTTCCAGGGGTCGTGGAACGAGCTGAACCACTTCATCGTCTCGACGCAGTCGCCCGAGCTGACGACCCTGACGAAGGGCGTCGCGTCGCTCGCGAGCGGGCAGCTGAGCCAGGGCAGCCAGTACCCGCTGAAGCTCGCGGCGGCGGCCATCATGACGATCCCCGTCGCGGTGCTGTTCTTCGTGTTCCAGCGCCGCATCATGAACGCCAGCGAAGGAGCAGTGAAGGAATGACGCTCGACGACGCGGCCGCGCCCCCCGCGCTGCAGCCGCTCCTGAACGCGGCCGAGGTCGTGCTGCGCGCGCCGACGCAGGTGTGGTCCGGCGCGGGAGGGGACCTGGGAGCCGCAGCGATCGACGGGATCTACCACGGCGACGTCCGGCACGTGCGGGCGGTGACGCTGTCGTGCGACGAGTCGCCGATCGAGTGGATCGGGACGTCGCGCCCGGGCGCGTCGCGCATCGTGTTCTCGGGGCTCCTGCGGGGGATCGACGATCCGATGCCGGATCCGCGCGTGCGGCTGATCCGGGACAGGGTCGTGGAGGGGGCCGCGGTGCGGGAGCGGCTCGAGCTGCGCAACGGCCTGGCGACACCCGTCGAGGCGACGCTGCGCGTGCGGCTGCGGCCCGAGTTCGCGTCGCTGCACGCGGTCAAGGCGGGGGAGGCCGAGCCGGCGGAGTTCGAGGTGCTGTCGACCGAGGGATCGGTCGCGGTCGCCGCAGGGACGCACCGGTTCACCGTGGTGGCGCACCGGGGGGAGGAGCGGATCGCCGAGGAGCTCGTCGAGCTGGAGTGGCGCGTCTCGGCGCCCCCGCGCGGAAGCGTGTCGGTGGACTGGGTCGTCGCGCTGTCGGACGACACGCTCGTGGTGCGTCCGGCCGCGCGCCGGGCCCCGTGGGACGCGCCCGCGCTCGCCGCATCCGTCGCGGGATCCGAGCCGCGCCTGGCCCGGTGGCTCGCCACGGCGCTCGACGACCTCGACGCGCTGCGGCTCGCGCTCCCGGACGCGCCCGAGGACGAGTTCTACGCGGCCGGAGCGCCGTGGTTCTTCACGCTGTTCGGCCGGGACTCGATCTGGGCCGCGCGGCTCCTGCTCCCTGTCGACGCGAGCATCGCGGCATCCACACTGCGCGTCCTCGCCCGTCTGCAGGGCGCCGAGGACGATCCGGACTCCGCGCAGGAGCCGGGCAAGATCCTGCACGAGCTGCGCGCGACGACGCTCGAGATCCCGGGGGAGCAGGTAGTGCTGCCGCCCACGTACTACGGGAGCGTCGACTCGACGCCGCTGTGGGTGTGCCTGCTCGTCGACGCGTGGCGCGCCGGCATGCCGGAGGACGAGGTCCGCGCGCTGCTCCCGGCGCTGCGGCGCGCCCTGACGTGGATCACCGAGCACGGCGACAGCGACGGCGACGGGTTCCTGGACTACCTCGACCGATCGGGGCGCGGCCTCGCGAACCAGGGCTGGAAGGACTCGGGCGACTCGATCCAGTGGCGCGACGGCGCGCTCGCGCAGGGGCCCATCGCGCTGTGCGAGGTGCAGGGGTACGCGTACGAGGCGGTCCTCGGGGGCGCGGACGTGCTCGATCGCTTCGGCGAGGACGCGTCGGGCCTGCGCGAGTGGGCCGCGACGCTGCGCGACCGGTTCGCGGACGCGTACTGGGTGTCGACACCCGAGGGCCGCTATCCGGCCGTCGCGCTCGACCGCGACAAGCGCCCGGTGGACACGCTCACCAGCAACATCGGGCACCTGATCGGCACGGGCATCCTGGACCCCGACGACGAGCTCCACGTGGCGTCGCTCCTGCTGGGGGAGTCGATGTCGTCCGGCTACGGCATCCGCACCATGTCGACGGAGGCCGGAGGGTACTGGCCGCTGTCGTACCACGGCGGCAGCGTGTGGGCGCACGACACCGCGATCGCCGCGCACGGCATGCTGCGCGCGGGCCTGCGCGACGAGGCCCGCGCGGTGGTCGAGGGGCTGATCGCCGCGGCTGACGGGTTCGGCTATCGCGTTCCCGAGCTGCACAGCGGCGACCCCGCGACCGAGACCGCGGCGCCCACGCCGTACCCGGCCGCGTGCCGGCCCCAGGCGTGGTCGGCCGCCGCGGCCGTCGTGGCGTGGAGCGCGCTCGCCGCGGGCTGAGCGGGCTTCCATCCGGTACCGAGATCACATCCGCGCGGCGAGGAGACATGCATCCGCGGGTGATCTCGCGGGACGGATGTGATCTCGCGACGGATGATGTGACCTGGGCTGCGGGCGTCCAGGCGGGGCTGTCGTGCGGATCAGGCCGGTGCGGTGACCGGGATGCCGTATGCGCGCGTCGCGTCAGCGAGTCGTTCGTCATAGGTGACGAGCGACTCCAGGTCGTCGCCCAGCGCGAGCGCTGAGGAGAGATGGATCGCGTCGAGACTGCGCAGCGTCACGGGTTCGAGGCGGCCCGCCGCGTCGAGGATCTGCGGGATCAGGCCGATGAGCGTGACGCTCTCCAGCACGATGCGCCCGCGCTGCGCGGCGTCGGGAGCCGAGCGCCGCAGGGCGCGCATAAGCTCCGTTCGCGCGATATCCGACGTCACGAGCGCATCGCCGCCGTAACCCTTCGCCCAGGCGAACAGTGCCGCGCTCTCGGCCTCATGCACGGCCAGCTTCACCAGTGCGGACGTGTCCAGGTAGTGGGCCACGCTCAGTGCCGTTCGTCTTCACGCAGCGCGAGGAGGGCCGCGGTCACCCGCCCGCTCTCGTCGATGCCGCCCGGTGGCATCCCGAGCTCGTCGAGCGACCGTCTCGCGGTGCGGGCCTGACCGGCCGTTCGCAGCTGCTCGAGCGGCGATTGCGGCAGAGGCGAGAGCTGGGCCACGGGGCGACGTCGGTCGGTGATCACCACGGTTTCACCCGCCGTGACCCGCGCGACCACGGCGGAGGCGTTCTGCTTGAGCTCGCGGATCCCGATCTCCGACATGTGCTTCATTGTAGAACATGCATGCTCGCTTCAGAAGGGGCTGAACCGTCGCGGCTGCACCGCGAGGTGGTTCGCGAGTCGACGCATCGGTGGGGTGATCACGCCGTGTGCTCCACGTGCGCTGAGCAGAGCGAGGCCTGCGAGCACGTCGGGGAGATCGTCGCGGGCGAGGGTCTCGCGACTGCGGTCGCCGATGAACTCGGCGTGCGGGTGCGTTCCCCGGGGTGCGTCGAGAGGAGAGAGGGCTTCGGCGAGCAGGGAAGGGATGTCGGCCAGGCGCTCGCCGATCCCGTCGGCGATCGCGAGGAGTGCGAGCGTCGAGCCGGTCTCTCGCGACCCGGACCAGGGATGGCGAGCGGAGAGTCCGACGGCGTCAATGGCGATGTCGGCCTTGCTTCTGGCGCTGTTCAGCCGACCCCGGTTGGTCGTGAGGATCCGGCCGCGCAGCCGGCGCATCAGCCGATGCCGCCATGCGGCATCGATCAGCGCGCCCGCGTGCGTGTGCTCCCAGCCCAGGGTGCCCGCGAGCTCCTCGGTGAATCCGGCCGTGAGACCGCCATCCGCGCCCTGTGGGATGCCGCCGCCGATCGCGTCGCCGAGTGCCGCGAATGCCCACGTCAGCTCCGTGGTCTCCCGTGCATCGAGGGGAGCGGGGTGCAGCAGTCCATGCTGTTCGAGGTGGGACTCCAATGCCACGCGGTCGATCGGCGGCAGGTGGGCGCACAGGTCTGCAAGCCGGGATCCGGGTGCCGGGCCGTCCGCGCGCCAGGGATCGACCAGGCGTGGCACGAACCCGAACTCGATGTCGAGGTCGCGTTGCAGAAGTGTCGGATCGATCGGCGTCGCGAGATCCCACCACGAGAACCTGGGCAGGTGCTCGGCGCCGCAGCGGAGCAGGAGAACGGTGGAGTCGCCGACCTCGGCCGGTTCGGACCCGGTGATGGTGACGCGGTACCCGGGGCCGAGCGGCTCGTCGCAGCCCGGTTCGTCGTCCTCCCCGCCCCACCCGCGTCGACCGAGCTCGGCCAGCGACCAGTCGGACTCGGCTTCGTGCACCCAGCTGCTTTCGTCGCCGGTCGTGAGCTGCATGGCGCGCGCGAGAATGCGGATCGGCGCGTCGGCGAGCATCCGGAACACCCGCTCCGGTTCCGCGTCGCCGATGCGACGCACTTCGACGATCGAGAATCGAGGGCTCGACGTGATGCACATGCCGCGAACGTAGGCGTTCGATGCCGACGCGCGGGGGTGATCTCGTGTGATGAGGAAGGCATCGCCCGCGCCCTGAGGCTGTGGACGAGCGAGCGTGTCCTGTTGCGGGGCGATCCCAGCGCATCCGGGCCCCCGAACGGACCCACGACTCTGATATCCTGAACTGTCACGCGTGTGCGCGTCATCCGGGTCCTCCCGCGACGGACCACCGCGTGATGAAAGAGAACAATCCAACTGCCGCGGTTCGAACCGTGGTCTCGCGCGTCCGGGGCACCGGAGGTCGGGACCGAGCCGCGGCCCGAGCAAACAATCCAACAAGGACAACCCACTACATGACTAACGCAACGACCGCCCCGGCCACCAAGCAGGTCGCGATCAACGACATCGGCTCTGCTGAGGACTTCCTGGCCGCGGTCGAGAAGACCCTCAAGTCCTTCAACGACGGCGACATCATCGAGGGCACGATCGTCAAGATCGACCGCGACGAGGTGCTGCTGGACGTGAGCTTCAAGACCGAGGGCGTCATCCCCTCGCGCGAGCTCTCCATCAAGCACGACGTCGACCCCAACGAGGTCGTCAGCGTCGGCGACGTCGTCGAGGCCCTGGTCCTCCAGAAGGAGGACAAGGAAGGCCGTCTGATCCTGTCGAAGAAGCGCGCGCAGTACGAGCGCGCCTGGGGCGACGTGGAGAAGATCAAGGAGAACGACGGCGTCGTCACCGGCACCGTCATCGAGGTCGTCAAGGGCGGTCTCATCGTCGACATCGGCCTGCGCGGCTTCCTGCCCGCGTCGCTCATCGAGCTGCGCCGCGTCCGCGACCTCACGCCGTACCTCGGCCAGGAGATCGAGGCCAAGATCCTCGAGCTCGACAAGAACCGCAACAACGTCGTGCTCTCGCGCCGCGCCCTCCTCGAGGAGACGCAGTCGGCCACGCGCACGCAGTTCCTGAACAACCTGCACAAGGGTCAGGTCCGCAAGGGCGTCGTCTCGTCGATCGTCAACTTCGGTGCGTTCGTCGACCTCGGCGGCGTGGACGGCCTCGTGCACGTCTCGGAGCTGTCGTGGAAGCACATCGAGCACGCCTCCGAGGTCGTCGAGGTCGGCCAGGAGGTCACCGTCGAGATCCTCGAGGTCGACCTGGACCGCGAGCGCGTCTCGCTGTCGCTCAAGGCGACCCAGGAGGACCCGTGGCAGGTCTTCGCCCGCACGCACGCGATCGGTCAGATCACGCCGGGCAAGGTCACCAAGCTGGTTCCGTTCGGTGCGTTCGTCCGCGTCGCCGACGGCATCGAGGGCCTCGTGCACATCTCGGAGCTGTCGTCGAAGCACGTCGAGCTGGCCGAGCAGGTCGTCTCGGTGGGCGAGGAGGTCTTCGTCCGCGTCATCGACATCGACCTCGACCGTCGCCGCATCTCGCTCTCGCTCAAGCAGGCGAACGAGATGGTCGACCCCAACGGCACCGAGTTCGACCCGGCGCTGTACGGCATGGTCACCGAGTACGACGAGAACGGCGAGTACAAGTACCCCGAGGGCTTCGACCCGGAGACCAACCAGTGGCTCGAGGGCTTCGACGAGGCCCGCGAGAAGTGGGAGCAGGAGTACGCCGCCGCCCAGGCCCGCTGGGAGCAGCACAAGGCTCAGGTGGCCAAGGCCGCCGAGGCCGAGGCCGAGGCGGGCGACGACTTCGCCGCCGGCTCGTCGTTCAGCTCGGAGTCGGCCGGCGCCGGCACCCTGGCCGACGACGAGGCGCTCGCGGCTCTGCGCGAGAAGCTGGCCGGTCGCTGATCCTCAGCTGACACCCTGAGACGGGGTCGGATCCTCCGGGATCCGGCCCCGTCTTCCGTTTCCGCGGAGGCGAATTCTGGCGGATGTCGCGCGGTCCGCCCGAATGTGACGTCATATTGCGCCGGATTCGGACGACGGCGTCCGCGGCGTCAGCATGGGGGAGATGTCCCTCCCCACCCCAACGGTCGCCCCTGCGCGCGCCGGCGCCGTCACGCTGACCGGCGTCGGACGCACCTTCGCCGCGCCCGGCGGATCGCGCGAGGTGCTGCGCGACATCGACATCGATCTCGCGCCCGGCGAGATCCTCTCGGTCATCGGCCCGTCCGGGTGCGGCAAATCCACGCTTCTGCGCCTGATCGCGGGGCTGGACGCCCCGACCGCCGGGTCCATCACCCTGGACGGCACCGCACTGTCTGACACGGATGAGCGCACGGCCGTGGCGTTCCAGGAGCCGCGCCTGCTGCCGTGGCGCACGCTCGCGCAGAACGTCGAGCTCGGCCTGCCGCGCGGGACGCTGAGCAGCCGCGCCGGTCGCCGGGAGGGGCGCGAGCGCGTCCGCGAGCTGCTGCACCTCGTCGGTCTCGAGCACGCCGCCGACCAGCGCCCGCGCGAGGTCTCGGGCGGCATGGCGCAGCGCGCCTCGCTCGCGCGTGCGCTGGCGCGGAACCCCGGTGTGCTGCTGCTCGACGAGCCGTTCGGCGCGCTCGACGCGCTCACGCGGCTGCGGATGCAGGACCTGCTGCTGGACATCCACGCGGCCGAGCCGACGACCATCCTGCTCGTGACGCACGACGTCGAGGAGGCCCTGTATCTGGGCGACCGCGTCCTGCTGCTGCGCTCGCTCCACGCCCCGGCCGTCGACCCGACCGAGGCGCCCGCAGCCCAGCGCGCGCGTGTCGTCGCGCTGGGCTCCGGCGCCGGCATCGGCGACGCCGGAGCTGCGGTGCCCGTCGCCGTGGAGCGCCACGAGCCCGCGACGGCGGCCGCCCCCGGCGCGCCCCGCTCCATCGCCCGGGTCGTCACCGTCCCGGGCTCCCGACCTCGCGACCGCGCCGATCGCGCGCTCGCGGATCTGCGCACGGGCCTGCTGGAAGGGCTCGGCGTGCACACCCACCATCACCCCACCACCCGCAAGGAGAACCGATGAGCACTCTCATCCGCCGCACCGTCCCGACGCTCGCTCTGGTCGGCGCCATGGCGATGGTCGCCACGGGCTGCGTCGCGGGCGAGAACGCGCCGGCTCCCGCGGCCGCGTCGGGAGAGGCCGAGTGGTCGACCGACACGGTCACGGTCGACTGGGCGACCTACAACCCGCTGAGCCTCGTGGTCCGCGACCAGGGCCTGATCGAGGCGGCGCTCGGCGACGGCGTCGAGGTCGAGTGGGTGCAGTCCGCCGGCTCGAACAAGGCCAACGAGCTGCTGCGCTCGGGCTCCGCCGACGTCGCGTCCACCGCCGGATCGGCGGCGCTGTTCGCGCGTGCCAACGGCTCGCCGATCAAGGTGATCGACATCTACTCGCAGCCCGAGTGGTCGGCCCTCGTGGTCGGCGCCGACAGCGAGATCACGTCGGTCGAGCAGCTCGAGGGCGCCTCGATCGCGGCCACGAAGGGCACCGACCCGTACTTCTTCCTGCTGCAGGCGCTCGAGACCGCGGGCCTGTCGCTGGACGACGTCGAGGTGCAGAACCTGCAGCACGCCGACGGGCGCGCGGCGCTCGAGGGCGGCTCGGTCGACGCGTGGGCGGGGCTGGACCCGATCATGGCGGCCGCCGAGGTCGAGTCGGGCGCGCAGCTCATCTACCGCAACGTCGACTTCAACACCTACGGCTTCCTCAACGCGACCGAGGACTTCATCGAGAACCACGCGGATGTCGCCCAGGTGATCGTCGACGCGTACGAGGAGGCCCGCGCGTGGGCTCTCGAGCACCCGGAGGAGACCGCGGCGCTGCTGGCCGAGGCCGCGGGCATCGCCCCCGTCGTCGCGGCCACGGTGATCGAGGAGCGCTCGAACCTGGACGTCTCGGGGGTTCCCGGCGCCGACCAGCTCGCGGTGCTCGAGAAGATCGCGCCGGTGATCGTGGAGTCGGGCGACGTCGCGGGCGGCCAGGAGGCCGTCGACGCCGCCCTCGAGTCGATCATCGAGGACTCCTTCGCGAAGCAGGCCACGGGACAGTGACGCAGCCTTCCGGCACGCACGCCGCGACCGGCGCCCCCGCGGCGCCGGTCGCGGCGCGGCCGTGGTGGTCGCGCACGTCCGTCCGGGTCGTCGGAGGGCTCGCGCTGCCGGTCCTGCTGGTGACCGTATGGCAGATCGCCACGGCCTCCGGCGCGGTGCCCGTCTACCGCCTGCCGGCGCCGCTGTCCGTCGTGCAGGCGGCCGGGCAGCTCATCGGCGACGGCAGCCTGTGGCTCCACATCGCGATCTCGACGCAGCGCGTGGTGATCGGCTTCCTGGCCGGGGCGGTCATCGGGCTCGCGGCCGCCGCGATCGTCGGCCTGTCCCGCATCGGGGACATCCTGCTCAGCCCGACGCTGGTCGCAGTGCGGGCCGTGCCGTCGCTCGCCTGGGTGCCGCTGCTCATCCTGTGGCTGCAGATCGGCGAGGAGTCCAAGATCACGCTGATCGCGATCGGCGCGTTCTTCCCCGTCTACACGACCGTGGCCGCCGCGCTGCGCCGCGTCGACCCGCATCTGGTCGAGGCCGGCCGCTCCTTCGGGCTGCGCGGCTGGTCGCTCCTGCGCACGATCCAGCTGCCGGCCGTCGTGCCGTCCCTGGTGTCGGGCCTCCGCCTCGCTCTCGCGCAGGCGTGGCTCTTCCTGGTGGCGGCTGAGCTCATCGCGTCGTCGATGGGCCTCGGCTGGCTGCTCACCGACTCGCAGCAGACCGGTCGCGTCGACCGCATCCTGCTCGCGATCGTGCTGCTCGCCCTGCTGGGCACCCTGACCAACGCCCTGCTCGTCCTGTTCGAGCGGGCCGTGCTGAAGAGGTGGCTGTGATGACGGATGCGACCGAGCTGGCGCCCTCCGCCGAGGAGAGCCGCCTCGTGGAGACGCGCGCATACCCCGCGCCCGCCGCGTTCGCCGCGCAGGCGAACGTGGGCGCCGAGGCGTACGCGCGCGCCGCGGCGGACCCCATCGCATTCTGGGAGGAGGCGGCGCGCCGCCTCGACTGGGCCGAGCCGTGGCACACCGCGCACGAGTGGGAGCCGCCCGTCGCCGGGCCCGACGGCGAACTGAGCGTCCCGGCCGCACGCTGGTTCGTGGGCGGACGGCTGAACGTCGCCGCGAACTGCGTCGACCGGCACGTCGCCGCCGGCCGGGGCGACAAGGTCGCGCTGCATTTCGAGGGCGAGCCCGGCGATCGTGTCACCGTGACGTACGCCGACCTGCAGCGCCGCGTGTCGCAGGCCGCGAACGGCCTGCTGGCGCTCGGCATCGAGCCCGGCGACCGCGTGGTCGTGTACCTGCCGGTCCTCGTCGAGACCGTCGTGATCGCGCTCGCATGCGCGCGGATCGGCGCCGTCCACTCGCTCGTGTTCGGCGGCTTCTCCGCCGAGGCCGTGCGGTTCCGGATCGAGGACACGGGCGCCAAGCTGCTCGTCACCAGCGACGGCCAGTGGCGCCGCGGCAAGGCCGTGGAGGTCAAGTCCAACGCCGACGCCGCGGCGGCCGGCATCGCGCACCTCGAGCACGTGCTCGTGGTGCGCCGCACGGGTCAGGACGTGCCGTGGACCGAGGGCCGCGACGTCTGGTGGCACGACGTGGTCGAGACCGCGCCGGACGTGCACGAGCCGCAGCCGTTCGACGCCGAGCACCCGCTGTTCATCATCTACACGTCGGGCACGACCGGGAAGCCCAAGGGTCTCGTCCACACCTCGGGCGGCTACCTGACGCACGCGAGCTGGGCGCACTGGGCGCACTTCGACGCCAAGCCCGACGACGTGCACTGGTGCACCGCCGACCTCGCCTGGGTCACCGCGCACACCTACGAGCTGTACGGCCCGCTGTCCAACGGCCTCACCCAGGTGATCTACGAGGGAACGCCGGACACCCCCTCGCAGGTGCGGCACCTCGAGATCATCCAGCGCTACGGCGTGACCGTGTACTACACGGCCCCCACGCTCATCCGCACGTTCATGACGTGGTGGGGCGAGCGCATCCCCGAGGGGTACGACCTGTCGACCATCCGCCTGCTCGGCACGGTCGGCGAGGCCATCAACCCCGAGGCGTGGGTGTGGTTCCGCCGCAACCACGGCCGCGACGAGGTGCCCGTGGTCGACACGTGGTGGCAGTCCGAGACCGGCGCCGCGATGATCGCGCCCCTGCCGGGAGTGACCACGCTCAAGCCCGGATCGGCCACCGTGCCGCTGCCGGGCATCGACGCCGCGGTGGTCGACGAGCAGGGTGAGCCCGTCGCGCCCGGCCGCGCCGGCACGCTCGTGGTGCGCCGTCCCTGGCCCGGGATGGCCCGCACGGTGTGGGGGAACCCGCAGCGCTACCGCGACTCGTACTGGGCGCCCTACGCGGGCAAGGGGGAGCACGGGGCGTACTACGTCGCGGGCGACGGCGCGACGATCGACGCCGACGGCAACGTCTGGATCCTCGGCCGCCTCGACGACGTCGTGAACGTGTCGGGGCACCGCCTGTCGACCATCGAGATCGAGTCGTCGCTGGTCGCGCACCCCGCGGTCGGCGAGGCCGGCGTCGCCGGCGTCGCCGACCCGCTCACGGGCCAGGCGGTCGCGGCCTTCGTCGCGGCGCGCGAGGACGTGGACGCGGACGAGCTGCGCGCGCAGGTCGCTCGCGACATCGGGCCCGTCGCCAAGCCCAAGCACATCGTGTTCGTGCCGGAGCTGCCCAAGACGCGCTCGGGCAAGATCCTGCGCCGCCTGCTCGCGCAGCTGTGGCAGGGTGACGAGTTGGGCGACACGACGTCGCTGCAGAACCCCTGGGCCGTCGACGGCGTGCGCGCCGCGGTGGAGTCCGCCCAGAAGCCCCACCAGAAGGAGAACCTGTGATGCGTCGCGAAGCGACCAGATTGAGCGAGGGAACGAAGTGACCGAGCCGAAATCCGAGGAGCACCGTTTCGGGTTCCGCACGCGCGCGCTGCACGCGGGCGGCACCCCCGACGCCGCCACGGGCGCCCGCGCGGTGCCGATCTACCAGACGACGTCGTTCGTCTTCGACGGGGCGCAGGACGCCGCGAACCTGTTCGCGCTGCAGAAGTACGGCAACATCTACTCGCGCATCGGCAACCCGACGGTCGCGGCGCTCGAGGAGCGCCTGGCGTCGCTCGAGGGCGGCATCGGAGCGGTCGCCACGTCGAGCGGCATGAGCGCGGAGTTCATCACGTTCGCCGCGCTGGTCGGCGCGGGCGACCACGTGGTCGCCTCGGCGCAGCTGTACGGCGGCACGATCACGCAGCTCGACGTGACGCTGCGCCGCTTCGGCGTCGACACCACGTTCGTCGCCTCGAGCGACCCGGCCGACTTCGCCGCCGCGATCCGCCCGAACACGAAGGTCGTCTACACCGAGGCGATCGGCAACCCCGGCGGCGAGATCGCGGACATCGCGGGCCTCGCCGAGGTCGCGCACGCCGCCGGTGTGCCGCTCGTGGTCGACGCGACGCTCGCGACGCCGTACCTGTCGCGCCCGCTCGAGCACGGCGCCGACATCGTGATCCACTCGGTCACCAAGTTCCTCGGCGGCCACGGCACGACGCTCGGCGGCATCGTGATCGAGTCCGGCAAGTTCGACTGGGGGAACGGGAAGTTCCCGACCATGACCGAGCCGGTGCCGTCGTACGGCGGCATCCGCTGGTGGGACAACTTCGGCGAGTACGGCTTCCTCACCAAGCTCCGCAGCGAGCAGCTGCGCGACATCGGCCCGGCCCTGACGCCGCAGGCGGCGTTCAACCTGCTGCAGGGCGTCGAGACGCTGCCGCAGCGGATCGACGCGCACGTCGCGAACGCGCGCGTGGTCGCCGAGTGGCTGTCGACCGACCCGCGAGTCTCGTTCGTGACGTGGGCCGGCCTCGAGGGGCACCCGCACCACGAGCGCGCGCAGAAGTACTTCCCCCTCGGGCCCGGCTCGGTCTTCGCGTTCGGCGTCAAGCCGGCCGGCGAGTTCGCGGACAACGCCGAGCGCGCCGCCGCGGCCCGTGCCGCGGGCGAGAGCTTCATCGACTCGGTCAAGCTGGCCTCGCACCTGGCGAACATCGGCGACGCGCGTACGCTGGTCATCCACCCGGCGTCCACCACGCACCAGCAGCTCACGCCCGAGCAGCTGGTCGCCGCGGGGGTCCCGGCCGACCTGATCCGCATCTCGGTCGGCCTGGAGGACGTCGAGGACATCATCTGGGACCTGGATCAGGCCCTCACCGAGGCGACGGGAGTCAACCGATGAGCGCAAGCGGCATCGTGGCCTGCGAGCTGCCCTGGGCCTCGGCCCCGGTCGCGGGCCGCACCTGGGTCGGCCCGGGAGCGCAGGACCGCTACGAGATCCTGCGCGCGACCAAGTCGATCGCGATCGTCGGCGCGTCCGACAACCCGGCGCGCGCGAGCTACTTCGTCGCGACGTACCTGCTGGGAAGCTCGCCGTACGACGTGTACTTCGTGAACCCGCGTGCCGAGTCGATCCTGGGGCGCCCGGCCTACAAGTCGCTCGCCGACCTGCCGGTCGTGCCCGACCTCGTCGACGTGTTCCGCCGCCACGAGGATCTGCCGGGCGTCGCGCAGGAGGCGATCGACGTGGGCGCCAAGACCCTGTGGCTGCAGCTCGGCTCCTGGAACGAGGAGGCCGCGGCGCTCGCGGAGGCCGCAGGCCTGTCCGTCGTGATGGACCGCTGCGTCAAGATCGAGCACGCGCGCTTCCACGGCGGCCTGCACCTGGCCGGCTTCGACACCGGCGTGATCAGCTCGAAGCGCCAGCTGCTGTCGCGCTGACCGACCGACCCGATCCGGGGCCGCACGGATGTCCGTGCGGCCCCGGCCCCGTCATGTCGTCACGTGATCACATCGATCCCTCGAACAGCCCGACCACGTTGCCGTCGGGGTCGCGGAACAGCGCCCACCAGCTGGTCTCGGTGATCGGCGTCCGCTCCTTGACGATCTCGCCGCCGCCGGCGACGGCCTTCGCGAGCGTGTCGTCGATCGAGTCGACCTCGACGATCGAGCGCGGCTGCGTGAAGCCCTCCTCGCGCGGCGTGAGCGCGCCGCCGCTGACGCCGTTGGGGTTCTGCCACATGGGGTACTCCTCGAAGCCCGGCGGAGCCTCGATCTGCCAGCCGAACAGGTCGGCGTAGAAGGCCTTGCCCTTCTCCAGGTCCGAGACCGGGATCTCGAGGTGTGTGACGTCTCCGTGTGCCATGACTGCCCTTTCGTCGTGGGGTGGCATCCCACGCGCTCACGGTATGCCCGGCCGCCGACACCGGCAAGGGGCCGCAGTGCGATCGTTCGATCGGCCTCCCGCGCGGCGAGGCGGGCGCGCGGTACAGTCGCGGCATGATTCCTGAGATCAACTACTGGGCCGTCGTCCTGGCCACCCTCTCGAGCATGGTCGTCGGCTCGGTCTGGTACGCGCCGAAGCTCTTCGGCACCCGGTGGTCGCAGCTGGCTGGGGTGTCGATGGAGGGCACCGGCAAGGACGCGACCGTGCCCATCGTCGTGACCGTGGTCGTCAGCTTCATCACAGCCTGGGTGCTCGCCGGGGCGATCACCATCGCCTGGCACTTCTACCAGGGCAGCTACCTCATGGCCGCGCTCGTCACCGCCGTGCTGCTGTGGGCGGGCCTCACCGCCGCGCGCTTCATCACGCACGACGCGTTCGAGGGCCGGCCGGGCCAGCTGACGCTCATGAACATCGCGCACGAGCTCGTCACGGTCGTGGTCATGGCGATCATCATCGGCGTCTGGCCGCCCGCCGGGACGGTCTGATCCGGGCGGCGACCGCAGATCAGCGCGCAAGGGGCGTGCCAGACTGCTGGCATGCCCCTCGTCGCGCTCACCGGCGGAATCGCGTCCGGCAAGTCCACGATCGCCCGCCGCCTGGCCGAGCACGGCGCCGTGGTGGTCGACGCCGACGCGCTCGTGCGCGAGCTGCAGCAGCCGGGGACGCCGGTGCTCGCGGCCATCGCGGCGGAGTTCGGCGACGGCGTGCTGACCGCCGCCGGCGCGCTCGACCGCGCCGCGCTCGGTGCGCTCGTCTTCGGCGACCGCGACCGGCTGGCGGCGCTCAACGGGATCGTCCACCCGGCGGTGAAGGCGGAGTCGCAGCGCCGGTTCCGCGCGGCGTTCGACGCGGACCCTCGCGCCGTCGTGGTCTACGACGTGCCGCTGCTGGCGGAGGCCCGCGGCACGGGGGAGTGGGACACCGTGGTCGTCGCCCACGCGCCGGCCGACGTCCGCGTCGCGCGCATGGTGGAGCACCGAGGCATGAGCGAGGACGAGGCGCGTGCGCGCATCGCCAACCAGGTGCCCGACGAGGAGCGCCTGAAGCTCGCGGATGTCGTGATCGACACGTCCGGATCCCTCGACGACACGCTCGTGCAGACCGACGCGCTGTGGGAGCGGCTCCGGGCGGAGGGTTAGCGGCGTCCGAGCCGCGTGAACGCCCCGAGCACGGTCTGCTCGGAATGGACGAGGTACGCGTGCAGCTCGTCGGATGCGGCCGGTCCGCCTTCGGTCAGGAATGCCTCGAGCACGGCCCGGTTCCGGGGCACGTAGGGGGCGTGCAGCGCCTCGGGGCTGTCGATCTCGAGGAACGCCAGGCGGAGCTCCGCGGCGATGTCGCGGAACAGACGTCCGAGGCGCGGGCTGTCCGCCAGCGCCACGATGGCCGCGTGGAACGCCATGTTGGAGGTGCCGACCGCCCGCCAGTCCTTCGCGGACAGGGCCGCCTCGCTCGCCTCGACCGCGTCGCGCATCGCGTCCACGGCAGGGTGCAGCGGGGACCCCGCGGCGAGCACGGCCGGCTCTATCGTGCGCCGGGCGCGATAGATGTCGATCACGTCGGCGACCGTGGGCGACGCGACGGACGCGCCCCGATGGGGGATGTGCTCGATCAGGCCCTGCTCGACCAGGACGCGGAACGCCTCGCGCAGCGTGTTGCGCGAGACGCCGAAGAACTCGGAGAGCGAGGTCTCCGACAACCGCGTGCCGGGCGCGAAATCACCGGCGATGATTCGCTGCCGCAGCACGTCGGCGAGCGTCTCGTCGTGGGCGGGCATGCAGGAATCCTACGGCGGGCCCGCGAGCGCGCCGCAACAGGATTGAAACAAAAACGACTTGGATTGTTCAACAATCCGTGGGATGTTGTTCGACATCAGGTCGTGCGCCCCACCGCGACCGCTTCCCACATCCCGCAGGCCCTTTCCCCAGAGGAGCACGACATGAGCGAGACCACCACCGCCGAGCGGGCGAAGACGTTCGCCCGCTCGCGTCGCGGACCGATCCTCGGCGCGATCTTCCTGATGGCCACCTCGGCCATCGGACCCGGCTTCATCACCCAGACCGCCACGTTCACCGCCCAGCTCGGCGCCGCGTTCGCGTTCGCGATCCTCGCCTCGGTGCTGATCGACTTCGCGCTGCAGATGAACGTGTGGCGGATGATCACGGTCTCGGGAAAGCGCGCCGGCGATCTCGCGAACTCGGCGATCCCGTTCTCGGGGCATGTGCTCGCGACCCTCATCGTGATCGGCGGCCTCGCCTTCAACATCGGCAACATCGCGGGCGCGGGCCTCGGCCTGAACGCGCTGCTCGGCATCGACGCCAAGATCGGAGGGCTGCTCTCGGCGCTCCTCGCGATCGGCATCTTCCTCTACAAGCGCGCGGGGCGCGTGGTCGACGCCGTCGTCATGGTGCTCGGCATCGTCATGATCGTCCTGACCCTCATCGTCGCGATCGTGTCCCAGCCGCCCGTCGGCGACGCGCTGCGCCAGACGTTCGTCCCGGACGAGCTGAACTTCGCCACCATCACGACCATCGTCGGCGGAACGGTCGGCGGGTACATCACCTACGCGGGAGCGCACCGCTACCTGGAGTCCGGCAAGACCGGCCCCGAGCACGTGGCGTCCGTGCATCGCGCGTCGATCAGCGGAATCCTCGTCACGGGCGTCATGCGCTATGTGCTCTTCCTCGCGATCCTCGGCGTCGTCGCCTCCGGCGTGACCCTCGACCTGTCGAGCCAGGCGGCGAACCCTGCCGGCCAGGCGTTCGGCGCGGTCCTCGGCGACGCGGGCATCCGCATCTTCGGCGCGATCTTCTGGGCCGCGGCGATCACCTCGGTCATCGGGGCCGCGTACACGTCCGCGACGTTCATCTCGACCTTCTCGAAGAAGCTCGGATCGGGATGGCCGCTGCAGATCACGACCGTCGCCTTCATCGTGGTCTCGCTCGGCTTCTACCTGGCCATCGGCGCGGCTCCCGCCGCCATCCTGGTGTTCGTGGGCGGCTTCAACGGGCTCATCCTCCCCATCGGCATGACGATCTTCATGTACATCGGCTGGTTCCGGCAGCGGGACATCCTGGGCGGCTACCGCTACCCGGTCTGGCTGCTCGTCGTGGGCACGCTCGCCACCCTGCTGACCTGGTACATGGGAGCCGTCTCGATCGGCCCGATCTTCGCGTTCATCGGCATCGGCGGCTGACCCGTGACGTCGATCGACCTCAACTCCGACCTCGGTGAGAACACGCCCGACCGGATCGTGGCCGACGACGGGGCCATGCTCGGCATCGTGACGAGCGCGAACGTGGCCTGCGGGTTCCACGCCGGCAGCCCGGAGGGGATCCGCGACACGCTCGCAGCCGCCGTCGCGCACGGCGTCACGATCGGCGCCCACCCCGGCTACCGCGACTACGAGGGCTTCGGCCGCAACGCCGTGGACGTCGACTCCGCGACGCTTCAGGCCCACGTCGAGTACCAGCTCGGCGCGCTGCTCGGCCTGGCGGCCGGGGTCGGCGGGCGCGTCCGCTACGTCAAGCCGCACGGCGCGCTGTACAACACGATCGCGCGCGACGAGAGGCAGGCGCGCGACGTCGTCGCCGCGGTCCGGGCCGTGGACCCGTCGCTCGTGCTGCTCGGACTGGCAGGCGGTGTCGTCCTCGACGTCGCCGAGCGGGCCGGGCTCGCGACCGCTGCGGAGGCGTTCGCGGACCGCGCCTACACGCCCTCCGGGGACCTGGTCTCGCGCAGCGAGGCAGGCTCCGTGCTGCACGACCCCGACGAGGTCTCGACGCGCATGCTGCGCCTTGCACGCGAGGGGGTGATCCGAGCGATCGACGGCACCGACGTGCGGGTGCGCGCGGATTCGATCTGCGTGCACGGCGACAGCGCGGGCGCCATCGCGATGGCGGCTGCTACGCGGGCGCTGCTCGAGAGCGGGGGCATCCGGATCGCGCCGTTCGCGGAGGGAGCGCGATGACGCGTGCGGTCGTCGACGAGGCGCGCGCCGCCCGCGCGGCCTACCGCGGCGGTCTCGTCGCCCCCACGAGCGGCGTCGCGCACGGTCTCGTCCAGGCCAACCTCATCGCCGTGCCGGCGGACTGGGCGTACGACGTGCTCCTGTTCGCCCAGCGGAACCCCAAGCCCTGTCCCGTCCTGGAGGTGCTCGACGCCGGCGCCGTCGAGTCGACGCTCGCGCCGGGATCGGATCTGCGGACGGACCTCCCTGCCTACCGGGTGTGGCGCGACGGGGAGCTCGCAGAGGAGACGAGCGATGCGTCCGCCGCCTGGGCGGAGCACCCGGATCTGGTGTCCTTCCTGATCGGCTGCAGCTTCACGTTCGAAGCGGGCCTGACCGACGCCGGCATCCCGATCCGTCACCGCGAGCTCGGACGGAACGTGCCGATGTACCGCACCTCCCGGCAGTGCCTTCCGGCCGGGCGGCTGCGGGGCGAGATGGTCGTCTCCATGCGACCGGTGGCGGCGGACCGGGTGGCCGACGCGGTGAGGATCTCGGGCCGGTATCCCGCGGTGCACGGGGCGCCCGTGCACGTGGGCGACCCGGCGGCGCTCGGAGTGACGGATCTCGGACGACCGGACTTCGGCGACGCTCCCGAGATGCGCGACGGAGAGGTCCCCGTCTTCTGGGCGTGCGGCGTGACGCCGCAGGCGGCGATCATGGCGTCGCGTCCTCCGTTCGCGCTGACGCACGCGCCCGGGCACATGTTCGTGACGGACGTGCCGGACACGGAGTACCTCGCGTGAGGCGGGTCCTCTCCGCCTCGGACCGGGCGCTGCTGGTCGAGGAGGATGACCTCGAGGGCTCCATGAGCCTGCATGCTGCGCTCCTCGCCGCCGGGCTGCCCGGTGTGCACGAGCTCGTGCCGGCGGCGCGCACGGTGCTCGTGCGCTTCGACCCGCTCGCGATCACCGGCACCGAGCTGCGCACGCGGATCGCGGCCCTGAGCGCCACGCGGGCCGCGGCGGTCGCGGCCGGCACCGTGACGCTGCCCGTCCGGTACGACGGCGAGGACCTCGACGAGGTGGCGCGCCATCTGGGGATCCCGGCCGACGAGGTCGTGGCGCGGCATCTCGGGGCGACCTGGCGCGTCGCGTTCACCGGGTACGCGCCCGGGTTCGGGTACCTGGTGGGCGACGATCCGATCTTCGACGTTCCGCGCCGCTCGTCCCCGCGCACGCGCATCCCGGCCGGGTCCGTGGGGCTCGCGGGGCACTTCTCCGGTGTGTATCCGCGAGAGAGCCCCGGCGGCTGGCAGCTCATCGGACGCACGGACGCCGTCATGTGGGACCTGCGTCGGGAGCCTCCGGCCCTGCTCGAGCCCGGCGCCGTGGTGCGGTTCGAGCGTGCGTCACGGGAGCGCGTCGAGCTCCCGCCTCCGGCGCCACCCGCGCCGCACCACGGCCCCTTCGCCGTCGAGGTGGTGCGCCCGGGCCTGCAGCTGGTGATCCAGGATCTCGGGCGTCCCGGGCACGCTGCGCTCGGGGTCTCGGCGTCCGGGGTCGCCGACCGCAGGGCCCTTCGCGACGCGAACGTCGCCGTCGGCAATCGTCCCGGCGCGGCCGCCTTCGAGCTGGCCGGAGGCGGCGCCGTGCTCCGCTTCCGCGGCCCGGGGGTCGTCGCCGTGACAGGGGCCCGCGCGGATGCCGTGATCGCCAGGACGGACGGGGTCGAGCTGCCCGTGCCGCACGGGGCGCCGGCGTCCGTCGAGAGTGGGGACGAGCTGCGCCTCGGCCACGCACGGGATGGGCTGCGCGCGGTGATCGCGGTGCGAGGGGGCATCGACCTCTCGCCTGCCCTGGGCAGCCTGTCCAGCGACACGCTCGCCGGTGTGGGGCCCATGGAGCTCGGCGGCGCCCCGCTCGCCGCGGGCATGGTCATCCCGCTCCACGGCCCCCGCGCGGGTTCCGCCGCCGTGCAGCCGGTGCCGGCTCCGCGCGACCCCCTTCCCGTCGCCGGCGAGGTCGTCGACCTCCGCGTCGTGCTCGGGCCACGCGATGACTGGTTCACGGCCGCCGGCGTGCGCACGCTCCTCGAGCAGGAGTGGACGGTCACGCCGCGGTCGGACCGCGTCGGCATCCGGCTCGCGGGCACCGTGCCGCTGGAGCGCGCGGTGCCCGGCGAGCTTCCCAGCGAGGGAGCCGTGACCGGCGCGATCCAGGTCCCGCCGGACGGGCAGCCCGTGCTGTTCCTGCCGGACCATCCGCTGACGGGCGGCTACCCGATCATCGGCGCCGTGATCGACGCCGACCTGGACCTGGCCGGCCAGCTGCCGCCCGGCGTCCGCATCCGCTTCCGAGCCGTCGCACCTCAGCGCGGCGCACATGACCAGACAGGAGCCTGATGTGCAGAAGGTGCTGATCGCCAACCGGGGCGAGATCGCCGTGCGGGTCATCCGGGCGCTCGCCGAGGCGGGGATGACATCCGTCGCGGTGTACGCGGATCAGGATGCCGACGCGCTGCACGTGCGTCTGGCCGACGAGGCGCAGGGACTGGGCGGCACCACGCCGGCCGACAGCTATCTCTCGATCGACCGGGTGATCGCCGCCGCGCGGGCCACCGGCGCCGACGCGGTGCACCCGGGGTACGGCTTCCTCTCGGAGAGCGCCGCGTTCGCGCGCGCCGTCGAGGAGGCGGGTCTCATCTGGATCGGCCCCACGCCCGAGAGCATCGAGAGCCTCGGGGACAAGATCACGGCCCGCCGGATCGCCCAGAGCGTCGGGGCGCCGCTGGTGGCGGGCACCGACCGGCCGCTCGCGTCGGCGGAGGAGGCCGTCGCGTTCGCGACCGAGCACGGCCTGCCGATCGCCATCAAGGCGGCGTTCGGCGGCGGCGGCCGCGGCCTCAAGGTCGCCCGCCGGATGGAGGATGTCGCCGAGGCGTTCGCCTCCGCGTCGCGCGAGGCGGTGGCCGCCTTCGGCCGCGGGGAGTGCTTCGTCGAGCGGTTCCTGGAGCGTCCGCGCCACATCGAGGCGCAGGTGCTCGGCGACGGCGAGGGCGGAGTCGTCGTGGTCGGCGACCGGGACTGCTCGCTGCAGCGTCGCAACCAGAAGCTCGTCGAGGAGGCGCCGGCGCCCGGGCTGACCGAGGAGCAGAGGCGCCGCATCCACGACGCCGCACGCGACATCTGCGCCGCGGTGTCGTACCGCGGGGCGGGCACGGTCGAGTTCCTGATGGGCGCGGACGGCGTCATCTCGTTCCTCGAGGTCAACACGCGCCTCCAGGTCGAGCACCCGGTCACGGAGGCCGTGACCGGCGTGGACCTGGTGCGGGAGCAGCTGCGCATCGCGGCCGGTGAGGGGATGACGTTCCGCTCCACCCCGGAGCCCGTCGGCCATGCGATCGAGTTCCGGATCAACGCGGAGGACCCCGGCCGCGGGTTCCTGCCCAGTCCCGGCCGGGTGTCGGCGCTGAGGGTGCCCGGCGGCCCGGGCGTGCGCTGGGACGGCGGTCTCGAGGCCGGCGATGCAGTCCAGCCCGCATTCGACTCCCTGATCGCGAAACTGATCGTGCATGCGGCGGATCGGGACGCGGCGATCGTGCGCGCCCGGCGGGCCCTGCGCGAGCTCGGCGTCGAGGGCGTCGCCACCGTCGCGCCGTTCGCGCGGGAGCTGATCGACGACCCGGCGTTCACGACCGCCGGGTTCGCCGTGCACACGCAGTGGATCGAGTCCGAGCTGATGCCGCGGCTCGACGCGCAGGCGCGCCCGGAGCCGGTCGCGGCGGACGAGCTGCTTCGCTTCCCGATCGAGCTGGACGGACGGCGCGTCGTGCTCGGCCTGCCCGCGGCGCTGCTCGGCGGCCTCGGCGCGCCGTCGGCGTCGGCGGGGGTCGGGGACTCGGTCGAGGGGGAGGAGGCGGACCCGGCGGAGCTGGTCGCACCCGTGCCCGGCACGCTGGTGCGATGGCTCGCCGACGACGGCGCCTCGGTCGCCGCTGGGGAGGACGTCGCGGTCATCGACGCGATGAAGATGGAGACCCGGGTGCCCGCCCACCGCGCGGGCACGCTGCGTCACGCGGCGCAGGCGGGCGACGGCGTGCTCGTTGGGGAGGCCCTCGGCGCGATCGACGGCTGAGCGTCCGCCGCGAGCGCCGTCGCCGCGGGCCGCGTGTCCGTGGCCCCTCCTAGGCTGGAATCCATGCAGACGACCCGAAGCGTGCGCCCGTTCGAGGTGGTCAGCGAGTACGTGCCGTCCGGCGACCAGCCGAAGGCGATCGCCGAGCTCGCGGCCCGCATCAACGCGGGCGAGACCGACGTGGTCCTGCTCGGCGCGACCGGAACGGGCAAGTCCGCGACCACCGCCTGGCTGATCGAGCAGGTGCAGCGCCCGACGCTCGTGATGGCGCACAACAAGACGCTCGCGGCGCAGCTGGCGAACGAGTTCCGCGACCTGCTGCCGAACAACGCGGTCGAGTACTTCGTGTCGTACTACGACTACTACCAGCCCGAGGCCTACGTGCCGCAGACGGACACCTTCATCGAGAAGGACTCGTCGATCAACGCCGAGGTCGAGCGCCTGCGCCACTCGACGACGAACTCGCTGCTGAGCCGCCGCGACGTCGTGGTGGTCAGCACCGTGTCGTGCATCTACGGCCTCGGCTCGCCCGAGGAGTACCTGCGCGCCCTGGTCGCGCTGCAGGTGGGGGAGCGGTACGACCGCGACGCGCTCATCCGGCAGTTCATCGCGATGCAGTACAACCGCAACGACGTCGACTTCTCCCGCGGCAACTTCCGCGTGCGCGGCGACACGATCGAGATCATCCCCGTCTACGAGGAGCACGCGATCCGGATCGAGCTGTTCGGCGACGAGATCGAGGCGCTCTACAAGCTCCACCCGCTCACGGGTGACGTTATCGAGAGGCTCGACGCCGTCGCGATCTTCCCGGCCACCCACTACGCGGCGGGCACGGATACGATCCAGCGCGCCATCAAGACCATCGAGCACGAGCTCGAGGAGCGCCTCAAGGAGCTCGAGTCGCAGGGGAAGCTTCTCGAGGCCCAGCGTCTGCGGATGCGCACGACCTTCGACCTCGAGATGCTGCAGCAGCTCGGCTTCTGCTCGGGCATCGAGAACTACTCGCGTCACCTCGACGGACGCGGCCCGGGGGAGCCGCCGCACACGCTGCTGGACTTCTTCCCCGACGACTTCCTCCTGGTGATCGACGAGTCGCACGTCACCGTGCCGCAGATCGGGGCGATGTACGAGGGCGACGCGTCGCGCAAGCGGACGCTGGTCGAGCACGGCTTCCGCCTGCCCAGCGCGATGGACAACCGGCCGCTGCGCTGGGACGAGTTCAAGAACCGGATCGGCCAGACCGTGTACCTGTCCGCCACGCCGGGCAAGTACGAGATGGGCGTCGCCGACGGCGTCGTGGAGCAGATCATCCGTCCGACCGGCCTCGTCGACCCCGAGATCGTCGTGAAGCCGTCCAAGGGGCAGATCGACGACCTGCTCGAGCAGATCCGGATCCGCGTGGACCGCGACGAGCGCGTGCTCGTCACGACGCTGACCAAGAAGATGGCCGAAGAGCTCACGGACTTCCTCGGCGAGCACGGCGTGCGGGTGCGCTACCTGCACTCGGACGTCGACACCCTGCGCCGCGTCGAGCTGCTCACCGAGCTGCGGCAGGGCGTGTACGACGTGCTCGTCGGAATCAACCTGCTGCGAGAGGGCCTCGACCTTCCCGAGGTCTCGCTCGTGGCCATCCTGGACGCCGACAAGGAGGGCTTCCTGCGCTCGGGCACGTCGCTGATCCAGACGATCGGCCGCGCCGCGCGCAACGTGTCCGGTCAGGTGCACATGTACGCCGACACCATGACGGACTCGATGCGCAACGCGATCGAGGAGACCGAACGGCGCCGCGAGATCCAGATCGCGTACAACCGCGAGAACGGGATCGACCCGCAGCCGCTGCGCAAGCGCATCGCGGACATCACGGATCAGCTGGCGCGCGAGGGCGCCGACACCGACGCGCTGCTGTCGAAGCGCGACGCGTCACGCCTGAAGAGCGGCAAGGGCAAGACTCCGACGCCGATCAAGAAGCGCGAGGGGATCGCGGCCGAGGGGGCGCAGCAGCTCGAGGAGGCGATCGCCGACCTGACCCAGCAGATGCTGTCGGCGGCCGAGGAGCTCAAGTTCGAGCTCGCGGCCCGCCTGCGCGACGAGGTGCAGGACCTCAAGCGGGAGCTTCGCCAGATGGAGAAGGCCGGCCACGCCTGACGGGCGTCAGCCCTCCGGGCAGAGCAGCGTCTCGCCCTCCGGGCGATGGTCCCGCCGGGGGCGACCGCAGTGAGCGCACGGATCCCCGCCGCGGTCGCGCGGGACGTTCGGGCTGAGCTGGGGCGGACCCGCCAGCCGGATGAGCGTGGCGTTCGCCCACTGATACAGACCGCCGGCATCGCGCACCCTCTTGCGCCATGTGGTCTTCTCTGTCATAACGGTTAGTGTACTAAGACTGAATCGCTCCGGGCCGCGGTGCGGGGAACTCGACTCGCCCCGAGCCGGGCGGGATGATCCGGGGCACACGAAAGGTTGAGGGGTACCCTGGCAACTATGGACATCGCCGCCGACGACCTGCTCAAGCTGGAGCGCCAGCTCTGCTTCGCGATGGTGACGGCGGCGCGCAACGTCGTGTCGATCTATCGCCCGGTCCTCGAGCCCATGGGGCTCACGCACCCGCAGTACCTCGTGATGCTCGCGCTGTGGGAGAAGTCGCCGCGCACGCTCAGCGAGCTGGCCGACGAGCTCGCGATGGACCCGGCGACGGCCTCGCCGCTCGTCAAGCGCCTCGAGGCGCAGGGGCTCATCCACCGCTCGCGCCGCGCGGACGACGAGCGCCGCCTCGACATCGTGCTGACGGACAAGGGGCAGGCCCTCCGCGAGCAGGCCCTCCTGGTGCCCGGCAAGGTGCTCGCCCGCCTCGGCATGTCGATCGACCAGGTGTCCGAGATCCGCGACGCGATCAAGCCCTTCACCGGGCGCTACGAGCCGGTCGCCTAGCCTGGGGTTCGCCTGTGGGCGCGGGGCTCTCGGATCCCGTGTCGGAGGCCCCACCTAGACTGGAACGGTGTCGATCGTCCCCGTCTCCAGCCCCGGAAAGATCAGTGTGCGCGGTGCCCGCGTGCACAATCTGAAGAACGTCGACCTCGAGATCCCGCGCGACTCGATGGTCGTGTTCACGGGCCTGTCCGGGTCCGGCAAGTCGAGTCTCGCGTTCGACACCATCTTCGCCGAGGGGCAGCGCCGGTACGTCGAGTCGCTGAGCGCGTACGCGCGCCAGTTCCTGGGTCAGGTCGACCGTCCGGACGTGGACTTCATCGAGGGCCTCAGCCCGGCGGTCTCGATCGATCAGAAGTCGACGAACCGCAACCCGCGCTCGACCGTCGGCACGATCACCGAGATCTACGACTACATGCGCCTGCTCTGGGCGCGGATCGGCGTCCCGCACTGCCCGGAGTGCGGCGAGCGGATCCAGCGACAGACGGTGCAGCAGATCGCCGATCAGCTGAACGCGCTTCCCGAGGGCACCCGCTACCAGGTGGTCGCGCCGGTCGTGTCGCAGAAGAAGGGCGAGTTCGTCGACCTCTTCAAGGAGCTCGGCGCGAAGGGCTACTCGCGCGCGATCGTCGACGGCGACCTGATCCAGCTGTCCGAGCCGCCCGTGCTCAAGAAGAGCTACAAGCACGACATCTCGGTCGTGGTCGACCGCCTCGTCTCGCGCGAGAACATGCTCGGACGCATCACCGACTCGGTCGAGACCGCGCTGGGCCTCGCGGGGGGCGTGCTGCAGGTGAACTTCGTCGACGAGGAGGGCGAGGACGCGTGGCAGTCGTTCTCCGAGAAGCTGTCGTGCCCCAACGGGCACGCGCTGCAGCTGACCGAGATCGAGCCGCGCACGTTCTCGTTCAACGCGCCGTTCGGCGCGTGCCCCGCCTGCTCGGGCCTCGGCACCCGGATGTCGGTCGACGTCGAGCTCATGCTGGGCGACGAGGAGCTCTCGATCCGCGAGGGCGTCATCGTCCCGTGGACGACGCAGGGCAAGGGGCTGTTCCAGTATTACGAGCGCCTGCTGGTGGGCCTCGCGCACGACCTGAACTTCTCGCTCGACACCCCGTGGCGCGCGCTGCCCGAGTCGGTCAAGGACGCCGTGCTGTACGGCGAGGGCTACAACGTCAACGTCCGCTACAAGAACCGCTGGGGACGCGAGGTCCGCTACGCGAGCGGCTTCGAGGGCGTCGTCCCGTACATCGAGCGGCAGTGGTCGCAGGCCGAGAGCGACAGCCAGCGGCAGCGCTGGGCCGAGTACCTCCGCGAGGTGCCGTGCCCCGCGTGCGATGGGGACCGCCTCAAGCCCGAGGTGCTCGCGGTCAAGGTGCACGACCGCTCGATCGCCGAGGTGTCGCACCTCAGCCTCGACGACGCGCGCGCGTTCATGGAGCTGCTCACGCTGACGGACCGCGAGGCCCACATCGCCGCGCAGGTGCTGCGCGAGATCCGCGTGCGCCTCGACTTCCTGATCCGGGTGGGCCTCAACTACCTCACGCTCAGCCGCAGCGCGGGCTCGCTGTCGGGCGGCGAGGCGCAGCGCATCCGCCTGGCGACCCAGATCGGCACGGGCCTGACCGGCGTGCTGTACGTGCTCGACGAACCGTCCATCGGCCTGCACCAGCGCGACAACCGCCGGCTCATCGAGACCCTCATCACGCTGCGCGACCTCGGCAACACTCTCGTGGTCGTGGAGCACGACGAGGAGACCATCGAGGCGGCCGACTGGATCGTCGACATCGGTCCCGGGGCGGGCGAGGGCGGCGGCGAGGTCGTGCACTCCGGCCCCTACAAGCAGCTGCTCGCGGACAAGACCTCGATCACGGGCGACTACCTCTCGGGGCGCCGCGAGATCCCCGTGCCGTCCAAGCGCCGCCGCATCGACCGCAAGCGCATGCTGACGGTCGTGGGGGCCCGCGAGAACAACCTGCGCGACGTCACTGCCGAGTTCCCGCTCGGCGTGCTGACGGCCGTCACGGGCGTGAGCGGCTCGGGCAAGTCGACGCTCGTGAACGACATCCTCTACGAGGTCCTCGCCACGCGTCTCAACGGCGCGCGCCGGGTCGCGGGCAAGCACACGCGCGTCACGGGCCTCGAGCACCTCGACAAGGTCGTCCACGTCGACCAGGCGCCGATCGGCCGCACCCCGCGGTCGAACCCGGCCACGTACACGGGCGTGTTCGACCGGATCCGCAACCTGTTCGCCGAGACGCCCGAGGCGAAGGTGCGCGGCTACCAGGCCGGCCGGTTCAGCTTCAACGTCAAGGGCGGCCGCTGCGAGGCGTGCTCGGGCGACGGCACCCTGAAGATCGAGATGAATTTCCTGCCCGACGTGTACGTCGACTGCGAGGTCTGCCACGGCAAGCGGTACAACCGGGACACGCTGCAGGTGCACTACAAGGGCAAGAACATCGCCGAGGTGCTCGAGATGTCGATCGCCGAGGCGGCCGAGTTCTTCGAGCCGATCCAGGCCATCCACCGCTACATGAAGACCCTCGTCGACGTCGGGCTCGGCTACGTGCGCCTCGGTCAGTCGGCGACGACCCTGTCGGGCGGCGAGGCGCAGCGCGTCAAGCTCGCCACCGAGCTCCAGCGCCGCAGCAACGGCCGCAGCGTCTACGTGCTCGACGAGCCCACAACGGGTCTTCACTTCGAGGACGTGCGCCGCCTGCTCGAAGTGCTCGACAGCCTGGTCGAGAAGGGCAACACGGTCATCGTGATCGAGCACAACCTCGACGTGATCAAGTCGGCCGACTGGATCATCGACCTCGGCCCCGAGGGCGGCTCGGGCGGTGGGCAGATCATCGCGACGGGCACCCCGGAGCAGGTCGCCGAGGTCGAGGGCAGTCACACCGGCGCGTTCCTCGCGGAGGTGCTCGGCATGCGCGAGCGCCACCGCAAGGCCGGGTAGGCATGGCGGGGCAGCTTCCCTACAAGCCGAAGCCGGGGGAGATCCCCACCAACCCGGGGGTCTACCGGTTCCGTGACGCGCACGGGCGGGTGCTGTACGTCGGCAAGGCCAAGAACCTGCGCCAGCGTCTGTCGAACTACTTCGCGCCGCTGCACACGCTGCACGAGCGCACGCGGCGCATGGTCACCACGGCCTCGTCCGTCGAGTGGACGGTCGTGCCGACCGACGTGGACTCGCTGCAGCTCGAGTACCAGTGGATCAAGGAGTTCGATCCGCCGTACAACGTGCGATACCGGGACGACAAGTCGTACCCGTTCATGGCGATCACGCTCGGCGACGAGGCGCCCCGCGTCATGGTCACGCGCAACCGCCGCATCCCCGGGGCGAAGTACTTCGGCCCGTATCCCAAGGTCTGGGCCGTGCACGACACGATCGACCTGATGATCAAGGTCTTCCCGATCCGCACCTGCAGCGACTCGTCCTACAAGCGCGCGATGCAGACCGGCAGGCCGTGCTTCCCGGGTCAGATCGGCAAGTGCGGCGGTCCGTGCTCGCATCGCGTCACGATCGAGGAGCATCGTGCGATCGTCGACGACTTCATCGCCTTCATGAACGGCGGCGACGAGCGCTTCACGCGCGACCTCACGGCGCGGATGAAGGCGGCCGCCGCGGCCATGGACTACGAGCAGGCCGCCGTCCTGCGCGACAAGCTCGCGTCGATCGAGGCCGTGCTCAACAAGAGCGCCCTCGTGCTGCCCGAGCACGCCGACGCCGATCTGTTCGGCGTCGCGGAGGACGAGCTCTCCGCCGCGGTCCACCGCTTCGTCATCCGGGGCGGCCGGGTGCGAGGCGTGACCTCGACCACGATCGACAAGGAGCTCGACATCTCGGGCGGCGACCTGGTCGACCAGATCCTGCAGCGCGCCTACGGCGACGCGGCGCCCGCCGACATCCCGCGGCGCGTGCTCGTGCCCGTGCTCCCGCCCGACGCGCACGAGCTCGAGGAGTGGCTGCGCAGCCGCCGCGGCAGGGCGGTCGAGATCGCCGTGGCCCAGCGCGGCCCGCGCGCCGAGCTGCTGCGCAACGCCACGCTCAACGCGCAGCAGGCGCTGCTGCGGCACAAGACCCGGCGCACGAGCGACTACGCCGCCCGCACTCAGGCGCTCGCCGACCTGCAGGAGGCGCTGGGGATGTCCGAGGCGCCTCTGCGCATCGAGTGCTTCGACATCTCGCATCTGCAGGGCACGAACGTCGTGGGCTCCATGGTGGTGTTCGAGGACGGGCTGCCCCGCAAGGACCAGTACCGCTCGTTCTCGATCGCGCACACGACCGACGACACGGACTCGATCCACCAGGTGCTGACGCGGCGGCTCGCGCACCTCGACCGGCCGGAGCCCGACGAGACCGCCGAGGCCGAGGCAGGGGAGGAGTCGCAGGCCCGCCGGCGCCGGCGCTTCGCGTACCCGCCGCAGCTGCTGATCGTCGACGGCGGCCGTCCCCAGGTGGAGGCCGCGGCGCGCGCGCTGCGCGAGGCCGGGCACGAGGAGATCGCGCTGTGCGGCATCGCCAAGCGCCTCGAGGAGATCTGGCTGCCCGGCGACGACTTCCCGGTCATCCTGCCGCGCACGAGCGAGGCGCTCTACCTCGTCCAGCGCCTGCGCGACGAGGCGCACCGGTTCGCGATCTCGCACCAACGGCGGCGTCGCAAGCGCGACATCCGCAGCGTCCTGAGCGAGGTCCCGGGGCTCGGCGAGGCGCGCATCAAGGCGCTCCTGCGGCACTTCGGGTCCGTCGCGGCGCTGCGCGGCGCCACCGTGGCGCAGATCGAGGAGCTGCCGGGCATCGGCCCCAAGCTGGCCCAGACGATCCACCGGCACCTGCAGGGGGAGCCGGCCGACATCCCTGAGGCCGAGGCCGCGGAGCCCGGCGAGATTCCGGCCGAGGCGCCGAGCGCATAGGCTTGACGAGATGATCGACGACGCCGAGGCGCGCGAGGACCCCGCCGGCACGGGAGAGGTGCTGATCGTCACCGGCATGTCCGGAGCCGGCCGCTCGACCGTGGCGAACGCGCTCGAGGACCTCGACTGGTACGTCGTCGACAACCTCCCGCCGCAGATGCTGCGGCCGCTTCTCGACCTCGCGGGCCGGCTCGGCGGGCGGCTGCCCCGGGTCGCCGCGGTCGTGGACGTGCGCGGGCGCGACCTCTTCGCCGAGCTCCCGGCCGAGGCGCAGGCGATCCGCGACAGCAGCAACCTGCGCGTGGTGTTCCTGGATGCGGCGGACGACGTGCTGGTGCGCCGGTTCGAGGCCGTCCGGCGCCCGCATCCGCTGCAGGGCAACGGGACGATCGTCGACGGCATCCGTCGCGAGCGCGGGCTCCTGGCGCCGCTGCGGGAGAGCGCCGACGTGATCATCGACACGTCGACCTTCAACGTGCACCAGCTCGCCAACCGGGTGAGCGACCTGTTCGCCGACGCCGAGGCCCCGGCCCACGTGGTGACCGTCCAGAGCTTCGGGTTCAAGTACGGCGTGCCGCCCGACGCCGACCTCGTCGCCGACATGCGGTTCCTGCCGAACCCGTTCTGGATCGACGAGCTGCGCGGCCAGACCGGCGAGGACGCCGAGGTCTCCCGCTACGTCCTCGAGCAGGAGGGCGCCTCCGAGTTCCTCGACGCGTACGCCGTCGCGCTGCGGCCGGTGCTGGCCGGCTACCAGCGCGAGAACAAGCGGCATTCGACCGTCGCCGTGGGCTGCACCGGCGGAAAGCACCGCTCGGTCGCGATGGCGGTCGCGCTCGCGGACCGCCTCAAGGACATCCCGGGCGTGGCGGTGCGCGTGCGCCACCGGGATCTGGGGCGCGAGTAAGGCCGCGCGGATCCACCGGTAGCGCGTCCGGCTGAGAGACAGCCCCGCGGCGCGGGCGGGTCCCGCCAGGTAGGCTGATCCATCGCGCCAGGGGATGGCGTCGCAGTCCGAGAAGTGGGGAGAACGGTGTCACTGACCGCCGATGTCAAGGCCGAGCTGGTCGCGGTGCGCGATCCGCGTTCGACGGTGCGAGTGGCGGAGCTGACCGCCCTGCTGCGCTTCGCGGGCGGACTGCACTCGATCGCCGGCCGCGTCGCGGTCGAGGCCGAGGTCGACACCCCCGATCTCGCGCGCCGCACCGCGCGCGACATCGCCGAGATCTACGGCGTGCGCCCCGAGCTGGCCCGCGTCCAGGGCTCCGGCAGCCGCGAGGGCGAGTTCTTCGCCGTGCGGGTCGTCGACGGCGGCGAGACCCTCGCGCGTCAGACCGGCCTGCTCGACGTGCGCCGCCGCCCCGTGCGCGGCCTCCCGAACCGCCTCACCACCGGCTCCCGCGACGACCTCGCGGCCGTCTGGCGCGGCGCGTTCCTGGCCTCCGGGAGCCTGTCCGAGCCCGGCCGCTCGGCCTCGCTCGAGATCGCGTGCCCGACCGGTGAGGCCGGCATGGCGCTCGTCGGCGCCGCCCACCGCATCGGCATCGGCGCCAAGGCCCGCGAGGTGCGCGGCGTGCCGCGCGTCGTGGTGCGCGAGGCCGAGGGCATCCGCGGCATGCTGATCGCCATGGGCGCCGCGCAGACGGCGGCCGAGTGGGATCAGCTGCGCCAGCGCCGCGAGGTGCGCGCCGGCGTGAACCGCCTCGTGAACTTCGACGACGCGAACCTGCGCCGCTCGGCCCAGGCCGCCGTCGCGGCCTGCGCCCGCGTGGAGCGCGCGCTCGAGATCCTCGGCGACGAGGTGCCGCCGCACCTGAAGCAGGCCGGAGAGCTGCGCCTCGCGCACCGCGACGCGAGCCTCGACGAGCTCGGGCACCACGCCGAGCCGCCGCTCACGAAGGACGCCGTGGCGGGCCGCATCCGCCGCCTGCTCGCGATGGCCGACAAGCGCGCCGAGCAGGATGGCATCCCCGGCACCGAGTCCGCGGTGCCCGCCGGCAGCTGAGCCCCGGACGTCATATCGAGGACGCGGGCGAGCCGACCTCTCCGAGCGTCACTAGGATGAGGATCGTCCGGTCCCGTCGCGCGAGCGACGTGGAGGTACACCGATAGCGCCGTTGCCGCGGCGCGGATGGGATCATCGCATGGCTGTCTACACCCTCCCCGACCTGCCTTACGACTACGCGGCCCTCGAGCCTCACATCAGCGGCAAGATCATGGAGCTGCACCACGACAAGCACCACGCGGCCTACGTCGCCGGCGCCAACACGGCTCTCGAGCAGCTCGCCGCCGCCCGCGAGAGCGGTGACTTCGCCAACGTGAACAAGCTCGAGAAGGACCTCGCCTTCCACCTCGGCGGACACACCAACCACACGATCTTCTGGAACAACCTGTCGCCCAACGGCGGCGGGGAGCCCGAGGGCGAGCTGGCCGCCGCGATCGCCGACCAGTTCGGCTCGTTCGCCGCGTTCCAGGCCCACTTCGCGGCCGTCGCGAACGGCATCCAGGGCTCGGGCTGGTCGGTCCTCGCGTGGGACGCCATCGGCCAGCGCCTCTCGATCTTCCAGCTGTTCGACCAGCAGGCCAACGTGCCGCTGGGCCTCACGCCGCTCCTCATGCTCGACATGTGGGAGCACGCGTTCTACCTCGACTACCTCAACGTGAAGGCGGAGTACGTCAAGGCGTTCTGGAACATCGCCAACTGGCAGGATGTGTCCGCCCGCTTCGACGCCGCCCGCGAGAAGACCGCCGGCCTGCTCGTCGCCGGCTGACCGACGGTGGTCCCGGCGGGGTGCGTGCCCGCCGGGACCGGCACCGTCACCACCCCACCGCGCGCTCCCCGCGTGCATGACCCACAGGAGACCTCAGTGTCCGTCAGGATCGGAATCAACGGCTTCGGCCGCATCGGCCGCAACTTCGTCCGCGCCGCCCTCGCTCAGGGCGCGGACTTCGAGATCGTGGGTGTCAACGATCTCACCGACAACAAGGCGCTCGCGCAGCTGCTCAAGTACGACTCGGTCGGCGGCCCGCTCGGCAAGGACGTGACCTACGACGAGCAGTCGATCACGGTCGACGGCAAGGTCATCAAGGCCTTCGCCGAGCGCGACCCCGCGGCGCTGCCGTGGGGCGAGATCGGCGCCGACATCGTCATCGAGTCGACCGGTCGCTTCACGAAGCCCGACGACGCCGCCAAGCACCTCGCCGCCGGCGCGAAGAAGGTCCTCATCTCGGCCCCTGCCAGCGGCCCGGCGCCCACCTTCGTCATGGGCGTGAACGAGGAGAGCTACGACCCCGAGAACGACCACGTCATCTCGAACGCGTCGTGCACCACCAACGCCCTCGCGCCCCTCGCCAAGGTCTTCAACGACGCGTTCGGCATCGAGCGCGGCTTCATGATGACCGCGCACGCGTACACGGCCGACCAGAACCTCCAGGACGGCCCGCACAGCGACCTGCGTCGCGCGCGCGCCGCCGCGATCAACATCGTTCCGACCTCGACCGGCGCCGCGAAGGCGATCGGCCTCGTGCTGCCCGAGCTCAACGGCAAGCTCGACGGCACCAGCTACCGCGTCCCGGTTCCCACCGGCTCGATCGTGGACCTCACGCTGATCACCAAGGAGGGCCTGACGAAGGAGGAGATCAACGAGGCGTACAAGGCGGCCGCCGCCGAGGGTCGCCTCAACGGCATCCTGCAGTACTCGGAGGACCCGCTGGTCTCGAGCGACATCCAGCAGAACCCGTTCTCGTCGATCTTCGACTCGGGCCTGACGAGCGTCGCCGGCAACCTCGCCAAGGTCTCGGCCTGGTACGACAACGAGTGGGGCTACTCGAACCGCCTCGTCGACCTCGCGGAGTACGTGGGCGAGCGTCTCTGACCCACACCCGTCGCACGAGGGCCCGTCGGTGATCCGGCGGGCCTTCGTCGTCCCCGCGGGCGCGGTAGAGTCGGACCGATGTCTCTGCGAACTCTCGAATCCCTCGGTTCGGTCGCCGGCAAGCGCGTCATCGTGCGGTGCGACCTCAACGTTCCTCTCAAGGACGGCCAGATCACGGACGACGGCCGCGTGCGCGCCTCGCTCCCCACTCTCAACGCACTGATCAATGCGGGCGCCCGCGTCGTCGTGTGCTCCCACCTGGGCCGCCCCGACGGCGCCCCCGACCCGCAGTACAGCCTCGCGCCCGTCGCGCAGCGCCTGTCCGAACTGCTCGGCAAGCCCGTCGCCTTCGCGCGCGACACCGTGGGCGAGTCGGCGCACGAGGCGGTCGCGGCCCTCGAGGACGGTGACATCGCCGTGCTCGAGAACCTGCGCTTCAACGCGGGCGAGACCGCCAAGGACGACGCCGCGCGCCGCGCGTTCGCGGAGCAGCTCGCGGAGCTGGGCGACGTGATGGTCTCGGACGGCTTCGGCGTCGTGCACCGCAAGCAGGCGAGCGTCTACGACCTGGCCGAACTGCTCCCGAGCGCCGCCGGCCTGCTGATCGCGGCCGAGCTCGACGTGCTCGACCGCCTCACCGAGACGCCCGAGCGTCCCTACACGGTCGTGCTGGGCGGCTCCAAGGTCTCCGACAAGCTCGGCGTGATCGACCACCTGCTGCCGCGCGTCGACCGCCTGCTGATCGGCGGCGGCATGCTGTTCACGTTCCTCGCGGCCCAGGGCCACAAGGTGGGCTCGAGTCTCCTCGAGGAGGACCAGCTCGACACCGTCCGCGGCTACATCCGCCAGGCGGAGGAGAAGGGCGTGGAGCTGGTGCTCCCGACCGACATCGTCGTGGCGTCGAAGTTCGGCGCCGACGCGGAGCACGTGGTGACTGCGGCCGACGCGATCGAGGAGACGCCCTTCGGCGCCTCGGGTCTCGGCCTCGACATCGGTCCCGACAGCGCGGCCGCGTTCGCGGAGGCCGTGCGCGGCTCCAAGACCGTGTTCTGGAACGGCCCCATGGGCGTGTTCGAGCTCGCGCCGTTCGCGGCCGGCACCAAGGCCGTCGCGCAGGCCCTCACCGAGGTCGACGGCCTGAGCGTCGTCGGCGGCGGCGACTCCGCCGCGGCCGTCCGTCAGCTCGGCTTCGACGACGACCGCTTCGGTCACATCTCGACCGGCGGCGGCGCCAGCCTCGAGTTCCTCGAGGGCAAGAAGCTCCCCGGACTGGAGGTCCTCGGATGGGCGTGAGCACCCGCACCCCGCTGATCGCGGGCAACTGGAAGATGAACCTCGACCACCTGCAGGCGGTCGCCTTCGTGCAGAAGCTGCACTGGGCGCTGAAGGACGCCAAGCACGAGTTCGAGGCGGTCGACGTCACGGTCTTCCCGCCGTACACCGACCTGCGCAGCGTGCAGACGCTGATCGACGCCGACAAGATCCCGTTCGGCCTCGGCGCGCAGGACCTGTCGACGCACGACTCGGGCGCGTACACGGGCGAGATCTCGGGAGCGTTCCTCAAGCGCCTCGACGTCGGGTCGGTCATCATCGGCCACTCGGAGCGCCGCGACTACCACCAGGAGACCGACGAGCTCGTGGCCGCCAAGGTGCAGGCCGCGCTCCGTCATGAGCTCGTCCCGGTGATCTGCGTCGGCGAGACCGCCGAGGACCTCGAGAAGCACGGCGCGAGCGCCGTGCCGGTGGGTCAGCTCGAGATCGCCCTCGAGGGCGTTCCGGCGAAGGCCGACATCGTGGTGGCGTACGAGCCGGTCTGGGCCATCGGCTCGGGCCAGGCCGCGACCCCCGAGCAGGCCCAGGAGGTCTGCGCCAAGCTGCGCGAGGTCGTCAAGGCCAAGCTCGGCGAGGACGCGGCCGCGCGCACGCGCATCCTGTACGGCGGCTCGGTCAAGGCCGCGAACATCGCGAGCTTCATGCGCCAGCCCGACGTCGACGGCGCCCTGGTGGGCGGCGCGAGCCTCATCGTCGACGAGTTCGCCGCGATCGTCCGCTTCCAGAAGCACGTCGGCGTCTGACGCCCAGCCCGCTCGGCGGCGCCCCGCTCCCGGGGTGCCGCCGAGCGGCCCGTATACTGAACCTTCGTGCGGGTAACGAGTTCCGCACCCACGAAAGGGCCTGTTCCGTGCAGATCATCGAATTCATCCTGCAGGTGCTGCTCGGCCTCACGAGCCTGCTGCTGACGCTGCTGATCCTGCTCCACAAGGGGCGCGGCGGCGGACTGTCCGACATGTTCGGCGGCGGCATGTCACAGGCGATGGGATCCTCCGGCCTCGCTGAGCGCAACCTGAACATCATCACGGTCGTCCTCGCGCTGGTGTGGTTCTTCTCGATCGTCGGCCTCGGCCTCGTCACGAAGTTCCAGGTGATCTGACGTGGCGGTCGGAGGCAACGCGATCCGCGGCACCCGCGTCGGCTCGGGCCCCATGGGCGAGCAGGACCACGGGCACCACGCCGACCGGATCTCGGTGAGTTACTGGGACGCCCTGGGCAACGAGACGGTGCGCCACTACGCCGCCGGCCTGCCCGAGGAGGAGATCCCCGACATCGTCGACCACCCGCACTCGGGTCTGCCGGCGGGCCGCGACAAGGAGAACCCGCCGGAGGTCGCGAAGAACGAGCCGTACAAGACGCACCTCGCCTACGTGAAGGAGCGCCGGACGGACGACGAGGCCGAGCAGCTGCTCGACGAGGCGCTGCAGAAGCTCCGCGAGAAGCGCGGCCAGTGAGACGCACGAGAAAGCCCCCGCCGTGAGGCGGGGGCTTTCTCGTCTTCCGGATCAGTAGTCCGGGTCGATCAGCTCCTCGGGCACGTTCGCGGCCGCGTCCTGGTCGACGAACACGACCGTGCGCGCCGTGCCTTCCGCACCCGCGGCCGGCACGCTCGCGTATCCGGCGCCCGCGAGCATCAGGCCCAGCGCGGACGCCTTGTCGGCGCCGGCGACGACCATCCAGATCCGCACCGACGAGTTGATCACGGGACGCGTGAACGTGATCCGCTCCGGCGGCGGCTTGGGGGACTCGCGCACGGGCAGGACGGCCCGGTCGGCCACGTGCACCTCGCCGCGGTCGGGGAACAGGGACGCGATGTGCCCGTCGGGTCCGACCCCGAGGAAGCACACGTCGAACTCCGGCCAGGGGCGCTCGTCCGTGCCGAACCGCGCCAGCTCGGCGGCGTACGCCTCGGCGGCCTCGTCCAGCGAGACTCCGTCGTCGGTCGACGCGGGCTCGTGGATGTTCTCCGCCGGCACGGCGATGCGGTCCAGGAGCGCGGCGCGGGCCTGGCCCGCATTGCGCTCGGCGTCGCCGCGCGGCACGAACCGCTCGTCGCTCCACCAGAAGTGCACGAGGGACCAGTCGATGTTCGACGCCCAGCCGTGCTCCGCCGTGGCGGCGAGCACGGCGGAGCCCATCGAGCCGCCCGTGAGCGACACGTGGACCGTGCGGCCTTCCTGCGTGAGCTGCGCGAGCTTGCCCACGAAGCGGTTCGCGACGCCCTCGGCGAGCTGCGCCTTGTCGGGCAGCACGACCACGCGGCGCTCGGTCATGCGGACCCCCGCGGCTCGGCCAGGCGCGCCCAGCCCTCGCTGATCACGCGGCCGTACAGCTCGTCCGGGTCGAGGCGGCGCAGCTCCTCCGCGATGCACTCGCGCAGCGAGCGGCGGGGGAGGTGCAGCTCGTGGTCCGGCTGACCGGGCTGCGTGAGCATCGCCGTCGACTCGGTCTGGCGTTCGAGCACGATGTCTCCGCTCGGGCGCGACAGGCGCACGGAGCGGATGCCGTGGTCCCAGACGTCCGGGTCCTCGTACTGCCAGTCGACCGGGAGGTCGAGCGCCAGACCGAGCCAGGCCGCGAGCAGCGCGGTCGACGGCGACGTGGACGCGCCGCGCACCGAGACGGCCGTGACCGGCTCGTACGGCGGCTGGTCCAGCACGGCCGCCAGCTGCTCGCGCCAGCGCGTCAGGCGGGTCCACGCGAGATCCGTGTCGCCCGGCGTGTAGGAGCTCTCCAGGCGGCTGAGGCGGTCGGACGAGTACGGCGCGGTCGACGTGTCGGTGATGCGTCGCTGGGCGATGCGGCCGAGGGCCGACGTCCCCGGGCTCGCCGGCGGCTCGTCGGGCCACCACGCGACGACCGGCGCGTCGGGCAGGAGCAGGCCCGTGAGGAGCGTCTGCTCGTTGCTCGCCGCGTCGCCGTACGCCTGCAGCACGATGACCTCGCTCGCGCCGGCGTCGCCGCCCACGCGGATCTGCGCGTCCAGGCGCGCCTCGCCCTCGGGGTCGGTCACGAGCACGATCACGCGCATGGGGTGCTCGCGCGACGCGTCGTTCGCGGCCTCGATCGCCTCCTCGCCGAAGCCGCGGTGCGACTTGATGACCAGGGTGAGCACGCGGCCGAGCGCGACGGCGCCGCCCTCCTCGCGCGTGCTGACCAGCTGTCGGGCGACCTTGCTGACCGTGGTGTCGGGCAGGTCGATGATCATGGGCGCCTCCAGACGCGTCCGTCGCGGGCCAGCAGGGCGTCCGCCGAGGGCGGGCCCCACGAGCCGGAGTCGTACTGCTCGAGCGGGCCGCCCTGCGACGCCCAGTACTCCTCGACGGGGTCGAGGATGCGCCAGGACAGCTCGACCTCCTCGTGCCGCGGGAACAGCGGCGGGTCGCCCAGCAGGACGTCCAGGATGAGGCGCTCGTAGGCCTCGGGGCTCGCCTCGGTGAACGCGTGGCCGTAGCCGAAGTCCATCGTGACGTCGCGCACCTGGGTGCCGTTGCCGGGCACCTTGGAGCCGAAGCGGATCGTGACGCCCTCGTCGGGCTGCACGCGGATGACGAGCGCGTTCTGACCCAGCTCGGACGTCTGGCTGCGCGAGAACAGGTGCTCGGGCGCGCGCTTGAACACGACCGCGATCTCGGTCACGCGGCGGCCCAGGCGCTTGCCCGTGCGCACGTAGAACGGCACGCCCGCCCAGCGGCGCGTGGCGATCTCGAGCTTGATGGCCGCGTAGGTCTCCGTCGTGGAGTCGGGGCTCATGCCCTCCTCCTCGAGGAAGCCGACGACCTTCTCGCCGCCCTGCCATCCGCCCGCGTACTGCCCGCGCGCGGTCGCCGTGGAGAGGTCCTCGGGCAGCCGCACGGCGGCCAGCACCTTCTCCTTCTCGGCGCGCAGGTGCTCGGCGGAGAGGCTGATGGGCTCCTCCATCGCGGTGAGCGCGAGCAGCTGCAGCAGGTGGTTCTGGATCACGTCGCGTGCCGCGCCGACGCCGTCGTAGTAGCCGGCACGGCCGCCCACGCCGATGTCCTCGGCCATCGTGATCTGCACGTGGTCGATGTGGTTGCGATTCCAGATCGGCTCGTACAGCTCGTTGGCGAAGCGCATGGCCAGGATGTTCTGGACCGTCTCCTTGCCGAGGTAGTGATCGATCCGGAAGATCGAGTCGGCGGGGAACGCGGCCTCGAGCGCGTCGTTCAGCTCCCGGGCCGACGCCAGGTCGTGCCCGAACGGCTTCTCGATCACGACGCGGCGCCAGCGGTCGTCGTCCGGCTTGTCGTCGACGAGGCCCGAGTCGAGCAGCTGCTGCGCGACGACGGGGAACGCCTTCGGCGGGATCGACAGGTAGAACGCGTGGTTCCCCATCGTGCCGCGCTCGACGTCCAGGCGGTCGACCGTCTCCCGCAGGCGCCGGAACGCCTCGGGGTCGTCGAACTCGCCCTGGACGAACCGGATGCCCGCCGCGAGCTGCTGCCAGGTCTCCTCGCGGTATTCGGTGCGCGCGTACTGCTTGACGGCATCCTGGACGACCTGCGCGAAGTCCTGGTCCTCCCAGTCGCGGCGCGCGAACCCGACGAGCGCGAAGCCCGGGGGCAGCAGGCCGCGGTTGGCCAGGTCGTACACGGCCGGCATGAGCTTCTTGCGCGACAGGTCGCCCGTCACGCCGAAGATCACGAGCGCGCTGGGCCCGGCGATGCGGTTGAGGCGACGGTCGCCCGGATCGCGCAGCGGGTTCACGCCACGGGAGACCTCGACCGTCACTGGGCCGCCTCGAACAGCGCGAGCACGTCGGCCTGCGGGTCGGCGAGCGTCAGCGTGACGACCGGACGGCCGTGCTCGGCGAGCACCGTGGCGTCGCCCGCGGCCTGCGCCTCGATCAGCTGGCCGAACGTGAACGGACGGCCCGGGATCTCGACGTCGGTCTCGGTGCGCTCGGTGATCTGCAGGAACACGCCCTGCGCCGGACCGCCCTTGTGGTACTGACCGGTCGAGTGCAGGAAGCGCGGGCCCCAGCCGAACGTGGTGGGGCGGCCGGAATCGGCCGCGACCATCTCGCGCAGGCCCTGCAGCTGCGGCACCTCGAGGCGGTTCACGTACGCCTGGATGGAGACGTAGCCGTCGGCGGGGAGCGTCGCCCACAGCGCGTCGAGGACGCCCTGGATGGTGCCGCTCTCGGCCAGCGCCGGGTCGCTCACGCGCACCTCGACGCCGGCCTCCACGAAGGCCGGGGCGACCGGCTCGGGACGTGCGTCCAGCAGACCTCGCGCCGCGACCTTGGCCGACTCCACGTCGGGCTGGTCGAACGGGTTGATGCCCAGCATGCGGCCGGCGATCGCGGTCGCGTACTCCCACACCACGAGCTGTGCGCCCAGCGTGCCGCTCACGAGGATCTCGCCCGGGTGACGGTGCTCGACTTCGTCGGCGTCGTCGACCAGGCGGACGATCTGCAGGTCGGCGGGCTTGCTCTCGAGCTCGGGCGAGACCGGCAGCAGCACGACGGGCAGGATGCCCGTGCCCTCCTTGCCGGTGGACTCGGCGATGAGCTGCTCGATCCAGTCGGGCAGGCCCACGATGTGGGTGCCGTCCGTGATCAGGCCCAGCTTGTCGCGGCGTGCGGACCCGTCCGGCGTCAGGGTGCCGGCGATCGCGGCACCGAGCACCAGGGCGGGGTTCTCCGGGGCGTCGATCGCGACCTCGAGGAGCGAGGCCTCGGCCTCGTCCAGCAGCTCGGCGATGTCCGCGCCGGCGAGACCCGACGGCACCAGGCCGAAGGCCGTCAGCGCCGAGTAGCGGCCGCCGACCGTGGGGTCGGCGTTGAACACGCGGTAGCCCGCGGCGCGCGCCGACTCGTCCAGCGGCGATCCCGGGTCGGTGACCACGATGATCCGCTCCGCGGGGTCGATGCCCAGGTCGCGGAACGCCGCCTCGAAGGCGCGGCGCTGCGAGTCGGTCTCGACGGTCGAGCCCGACTTCGACGACACCACGAGCGCGGTGCGCTCGAGGCCGCCGTCCAGGGCCGCGAGCACCTGGCCCGGGGCGGTCGAGTCCAGGATGGTGAGTTCGACGCCCGCCGTCTGGGTGATGACCTCGGGCGCGAGCGACGAGCCGCCCATGCCCGCGAGCACGAAGCGGTCCACTCCCTTGGCGGCGAGCTCCTCGCGCAACGCGACGATCTCGGGGACGAGCGGGCGGGAGACCGAGACGGCCTGCACCCACCCGAGGCGCTTGGACGCCTCGTCCTCGGCTTCCGGGCCCCACAGGGTGGGGTCGAGGTTGGTGATTCTCGACGCCACGTAGTCGCCGATGAGCGTCGGCAGGTGCGCGGCGACGGCCGCCTCGGCGTCGCCCGAGACGCGGATGGAGAACGTCACGCGTCCGACCCCTTCGCCGCGGCCTTCAGCGCGCCGGCGACGGTCGCCTGCAGGTCGTGCCACGAGGCGATGAACTTGGCGACACCCTCGTCCTCGAGCACCTGCGTCACGTCGGCGAAGTCGACGCCCACGGCCGCCAGCTTCTCGAACAGCTCGTGCGCCTCGGCGTACGCGCCCGTGACGGTGTCGCCCGTGACCTCGGCGTGGTCGAACGTCGCCTCGAGCGTCTTCTCGGGCATCGTGTTGACCGTGCCGGGCGCGACGAGGCCCGTGACGTACAGCGTGTCGGGCAGCGCGGGGTCCTTGACGCCGGTGGACGCCCACAGCGGACGCTGCACGTTGGCGCCGGCGGCGAGGAGCTCCTTGGCGCGGTCCTCGGCGAAGCGCTTCTCGTACAGCTCGTACGCGAGGCGCGCGTTGGCGAGGCCGGCCTGGGCCGCGAGCGCCTTGGCCTCGTCGGTCCCGATCGCCGCGAGGCGCTTGTCGACCTCGGTGTCCACGCGCGAGACGAAGAACGACGCGACCGAGTGGATGCCCGAGAGGTCGATGCCCGCCTCGCGCGCCTTCTCGAGGCCCGCGAGGTACGCGTCGATGACCGCGTCGTAGCGCTCGAGGCTGAAGATGAGCGTGACGTTGACGCTGATGCCCGCGCCGATCACCTCGGTGATCGCCGGCAGGCCGGCCTTGGTGGCGGGGATCTTGATCAGCACGTTCTCGCGGCCGACCGCGGCGTGCAGCTCCTTGGCCTGGGCGATCGTGGCCTCGGTGTCGTGCGCGAGGTCGGGGGAGACCTCGATCGACACGCGGCCGTCGACGCCGTTCGTGGCGTCGTAGACGGGGCGGAAGATGTCGCACGCGTCGCGCACGTCGGTGGTGGTGAGCGCGAAGATCGCCTCGTCGGCGGTCGCGCCGGCGGCGGCCTGGGCCGCGACGGCCTCCTCGTAGCCGATGTGCGCGCTGATCGCGCCCTGGAAGATCGTCGGGTTCGTCGTGACGCCCGTGACGTTCTTCTCGGCGATCAGCTCGGCCAGGTTGCCGGAGGTGATGCGCTGGCGCGACAGATCGTCGAGCCAGATGCTGACGCCCTGAGCGGCGAGGGCGGCGGTGGGGGAGGTCATGCGTTCTCCTTGAGGGTCTCGCGCGCCGCCTCGACGACGGCCTCGGCGGTGATGCCGAACTTCTCGAACAGGGTCTTGTAGTCGGCGGAGGCGCCGAAGTGGTCGATCGCGACCGAGCGGCCGGCGTCGCCGACGATGCCGCGCCACGTGAGCGCGGAGCCGGCCTCGACCGACACGCGCGCCTTGACCGACGAGGGCAGCACGCTCTCGCGGTACGCCTCGTCCTGCTCGGCGAACCACTCGAGCGACGGGGCCGACACGACGCGGGCGTTCACGCCCTCGGCGGCCAGGGTCTCGCGGGCCTTGACGGCCAGCTGCACCTCGGAGCCGGTGGCGATCAGGATCACGTCCGGGGTGCCGTTCGGGGCCTCGGCCAGCACATACGCGCCCTTGGCGGCGCCCTGGGCCGACGCGAACACGTCGCCCGAGGCCTCGCCCTCGCCGCGCTCGAACACCGCGATGTTCTGACGCGTCAGCGCGATGCCGGCGGGGCCGCCGCGGCGGCGCAGCATCTCGAGCCACACCACGCCGGTCTCGTTCGCGTCCGCGGGGCGCACGACCGTGAAGTTCGGGATCGCGCGGAGCGTCGCGAGCTGCTCGATCGGCTGGTGGGTCGGGCCGTCCTCGCCCAGCGCCACCGAGTCGTGCGTCCAGACGAAGATGCTGGGGATGTTCATCAGCGCGGCCAGGCGGACGGCCGGGCGCATGTAGTCGCTGAAGATCAGGAACGTGCCGCCGAACGCGCGGGTCGGGCCGTGCAGCACGATGCCGTTGACGATCGCGCCCATGGCGTGCTCGCGGATGCCGAAGTGCAGCACGCGGCCGTAGGGGTCGCCGCTCCACTCGTGCGTCGACCACTTGGCGGGCACGAACGACTTGGCGCCCTTGATCGTCGTGAGGTTCGACTCGGCGAGGTCCGCCGATCCGCCCCACAGCTCGGGGAGCACGCCCGCGAGCGCGTTGATGACCTGGCCCGACGCGGCGCGCGTCGAGACGTCCTTGCCCGCCTCGAACACGGGCAGCGCGTCCGCGACGCCCTCGGGCAGCTCGCCCGCGTGCAGGCGGTCGAACAGCGCCTTGCGCTCGGGGTTCGCGGCGGCCCAGGCGTCGAACGACACCTGCCACGCGGCGCGCTGCTCGGCGGCGCGCTCGGCGAGCGAGCGCGTGTGGGCGATCACGTCGTCCGCGACCACGAAGTGCTGCTCGGGGTCGAAGCCCAGCACCTTCTTGGTCGCCGCCAGCTCGTCGGCGCCCAGAGCCGAGCCGTGGATCTTGCCGGTGTTCTGCTTGCCGGGCGAGGGCCAGCCGATGATCGTCTTGAGGATGATGAGCGACGGCTTGGTCGTCTCCGCCTTGGCGGCCTCGATCGCGGCGTGGAGCGCGGCGACGTCCTCGACGTACTCGCCGGTCTTCTTCCAGTCGACCGTCTGCACGTGCCAGCCGTAGGCGTCGTACCGCTTGGCGACGTCCTCGGTGAAGGCGATGTCGGTGTCGTCCTCGATCGAGATCTGGTTCGAGTCGTAGATCGCGATCAGGTTGCCGAGCTGCTGGTGGCCCGCGAGCGAGCCGGCCTCCGCCGTCACGCCCTCCTGGAGGTCGCCGTCGCCGGCGATCACGTACACGAAGTGGTCGAACGGGCTCTCGCCCGCCGGCGCCTCGGGGTCGAACAGACCGCGCTCGTAGCGGGCGGCGTACGCGAAGCCGACCGCCGACGCGAGGCCCTGGCCCAGCGGGCCGGTCGTGATCTCGACGCCGTCGGTGTGCCCGTACTCCGGGTGGCCCGGCGTCTTCGAGCCCCACGTGCGCAGCGACTTGAGGTCGTCGAGCTCGAGGCCGAAGCCGCCGAGGTACAGCTGCACGTACTGGGTCAGCGACGAGTGGCCGGCCGAGAGGATGAAACGGTCGCGACCCACCCAGCGCGTGTCCGCGGGGTCGTGGCGCATCACGCGCTGGTACAGCAGGTAGGCGGCGGGGGCGAGGCTCATCGCCGTGCCCGGGTGGCCGTTGCCGACCTTCTCCACGGCGTCCGCAGCAAGTGCGCGGGCCGTGTCCACGGCGCGCCTGTCGATCTCATCCCAACGCAGTTCCGTCACCGGATGCCCTTTCGTGGTGGGGGTGCGCCCGAGCGGGCCGCTCGGCAGGACCGTGGGCTGTGCACGGGGTGAAGCAACCGGCGCTGGGCGCGCGTGTGACCCCAGCATAGCGCCGGGCCAGGAGCCGGGAACGTGCTCCGTGACGGAGCGTGACACAGTCGATCGCCTGCTCGGAGACGGGGCCGTGACGCGCATGTGTCGCTCCGCTCACGGGCGGCGATCCGCGGTCGTGAGGACGCGTCGGGGAAGCGCGGCGGCGGCCGGGTCGCGGGGTACGGATGCCCTAGACTGAGGGGGCCTGTGCCTCTGCGCGCACGGGCACGGAAGCACGGCGCGGGGAGGAGAGGCATGGCCACGACGACCGTCGGCGCCGACCGCACGACGAGGAGCGGCCTGGGGCGCCGGATCCGCGCCTACGTGGCGCTGACCAAGCCGCGCGTGCTGGAGCTGCTGCTGGTCTCGACCGTGCCGGTCATGTTCCTCGCCGCGGGCGGCCTGCCGAACCTGTGGCTCGTGCTGGCGACCGTGATCGGCGGCTCGCTGAGCGCCGGCGCCGCCGCGGCGTTCAACATGTACCTCGATCGCGACATCGACGCGCACATGCAGCGCACCGAGAACCGGCCCATCGTGACGGGCGAGATCTCGCCGCGCAGTGCGCTGGTGTTCGCGTGGACGCTCGCGATCGTGTCGACCGCGTGGTTCCTGCTCACCACGAACCCGCTCACGGCGTTCCTGTCGGCCTTCGCGATCTTCTTCTACGTCGTGATCTACACGATGATCCTCAAGCGCCGCACGGAGCAGAACATCGTCTGGGGCGGCATCGCGGGCTGCTTCCCGGTGCTGATCGGCTGGGCCGCGGTCGCGAACTCGCTCGACTGGGCCCCGTTCATCCTGTTCGCCCTGGTGTTCCTGTGGACCCCGCCGCACTACTGGCCGCTGTCGATGAAGTACAGCGACCAGTACGAGAACGTCGACGTGCCGATGCTCGGCGCCACGCGCTCGGGCGCGCAGGTCGGGCTGCAGATCATCCTGTACGCGTGGGCCACGGTCGTCTGCTCGCTGCTGCTGATCCCGGTCGCGGGCATGGGGCTGGTGTACACGGTGTCGGCCCTCGTGTTCGGCGGCTGGTTCCTGTACGAGTCGCACCGCCTCTACACCCGCACGGTCCGCGGCGAGGTCGCGGGACCCATGCGCGTCTTCCACGCCTCGATCACCTACCTGACGCTCGTCTTCGTCGCCGTCGCGATCGACCCGCTGCTGCCGTTCTGACGTGAGCGGTCCCGAGCACGCGGACGCGCGCCCCTGGCCCGCGTTCTGGGTGTGCGCCGGCGTCGCGAGCATCACGATCCTCGATCTGACGAAGGTCAACGTCGCGCTGCCGTCGATCGAGCAGGGGCTCGAGGCCGGCCCGACCGAGCTGCAGCTGGTCGTGTCCGGCTATGTGCTCGCGCTCGCGCTGCTGATGGTGCCCATGGGCCGGCTCGGCGACCAGCGCTCGCGACGCGCCCTGCTCGTCGCCGGCCTGTCGCTGTTCACGGTCGCGAGCGCGCTGTGCGGACTCGCGCCGAACGCCGAGGTTCTTCTCGCGGGGCGCCTGCTGCAGGGCGTCGCGGCCGGCATCCACATGCCGCAGGTGATGGGGCTCATCCAGCAGCTCTTCCGCGGTGCGGCGCAGGGCCGCGCGTTCGGGATGTTCGGGGCGACGATCGGGCTGGCGACCGCGTTCGGGCCGCTCGTCGGCGGCCTGTTCGTCGCGGCGGGCGGCGAGCAGGACGGCTGGCGCGGCATCTTCTGGATGAACGTGCCGCTCTGCCTCGCGGCGATCGTCTTCGCGCTGCGGCTGCTGCCGCGGTCGGACGGCGGGGCGCGGCGCCTCGACCTGGACCCGGTCGGCATCGTGCTGTTCGGCGGGGTGGTGGTGGCGCTCATGCTGCCGTTCCTGCTGACGACGGGGTCGCCGCAGGACCCGTCCGAGCGGTGGTGGGCGCTCGCGGCCTTCGCCGCGCTGCTGGGGCTGCTGATCCTGTGGGAGCGGCGATACGCCGCGCGCGGGCGCACGCCCCTCCTGCCCGCGAACCTGTTCCGCGCCCCGGCCTTCCGCAACGGCGCCATCGTGGGGGCCGCGTACTTCAGCGGCATGCCGGCGATGTTCCTCGTCACGACGCTCTTCCTGCAGACCGGGGTCCGGATGACGGCGCTCTCGGCCGCGGTCGTGACGGTCGGCTTCGCGCTCTCGAGCGCGGTCACCTCGTGGGCCGGCGGGCGACTCGTGGCCCGGCACGGCCGGCGTCTCGTGGCGCTCGGGCTCGCGGTGATGCTGCTCGCGGTCGCGGCGCTGATCGTCACCGCGCTCCTCGCGCCGGCCGCGCACGTCGGCTGGATCATGGCGGCGGTCATGGTGATCGGCGGGCTGGGTGCCGGGTTCGTCATCGCGCCGAACCAGGCGCTGATGTACGAGGAGGTGCCGCGGTCGCAGGCGGGCGTCGCGGGTTCGGTCGGCCAGCTGGGTCAGCGGGTCGGGACCGCGATCGGCACGGCCGTCGCCCTCTCGCTGTTCTACGCGACCGTGTACCGCGAGAACGGCCACGCGGCCGCGATCGTCGTGTACCACGACGCGTACGCGGCCGGCATGCTGGCGGTCGCGGGGTTCCTCGCGGTCGCCCTCGTCACCGCGATCGCCGACCTGGCGCGGCGCCGGGGGATCGGCTCCGCCGGCGCCGCGTAGCGGTCAGGCGCGGGCGCCCGCGTACGCCGGCTCGTCCGCCCCCGCGCCCTCGGGCGCGGCGTCCTGGTCCGGCGCCTCGTCGGTCCACTCCTCCGCGGCGTCGTCCGTGCGGGCGGGCGCGGGCACGAGGGCCGCGGCGCCCGCGAGCGCCAGGGCGAGGGCGAGCCCGATCGCGCCCGCGCCGGCGAGCGCGGCGCCCAGGGTGATCCAGGCCTGGCCGACGTAGACCTCGACGCCGGTCGCGGTCATGTCGGTCAGCTTGGCGGTCATCGTGTCGATGCGCGGCAGCGTCAGCGCGAGTCCGGCGGCGAGCGCGCCCGCCGATCCGGCGAGCAGGATCCAGAACGGGACGCTGCGGCGCAGTCGCGCGGACGCGGTCGGGGCGGACGTGCGGGTCTTGACGGATGCGTTCGTGTTCATCGGGCCAGTCGAACCCGACCGCCCAGGCGCCGTCCATGCGCCCGCTATGGATCCCCTGTGCGCCCCGCGGCGGCCGGGTGCGCCGACGCCGGGCGCCGCGTTAGCCTGGCGGCGGAAGGAGGCCCCATGTTCTCTTACGACCCGTATGCCGAGCTGGCCACCCTGCGCGACTTCGCCCCGCTGACGCTGACCAGCACCGACATCGCCGACGGCCAGCCGCTTCCGAAGGCGCAGTGGGGAGCGGCCGGCGGCGGCTCCGACACCTCGCCGCAGCTGAGCTGGTCGGGTGCCCCGGAGGGCACGAAGTCGTTCGCCCTGTCGTGCTTCGACCCGGATGCGCCGACCGGCTCCGGGTTCTGGCACTGGGCCGTGTACGACATCCCGGCGGACGTCTCGTCGTTCCCGACGGGCGAGACCCCCGCGGGCATCGTCCTGCCGAACGAGAAGGGCGTCCGCGGCTACATCGGCGCGGGCCCGCCGCCGGGCACGGGGGTGCACCGCTACTTCTTCGTCGTGGACGCCCTGGACGTCGAGCACCTGGACCTGCCCGAGAATGCGACCCCCGCGATCCTCGGGTTCAACCGTCACTTCCACTCGCTCGCGCGCGGGATCCTCGTCCCGACCGCGACCAGCGACTGACCCCTTGACGGGAACGCGGAGGGCCCGGGCGCCGAGCGCCCGGGCCCTCCGTCGGAATCAGCGGATGTAGATCGCGTCGCCCACCGCGCGCTCGCCCGCGGCGTCCGACGGGTGCGAGACCAGCACGTCCTCGATCACCATGGCCGTGGAGCCGCCGCCGTCGAGGTTGATCGCGTCGACCAGGCCCAGGGCCTTCGCCACGTCGGCCGTCTCCGCGATGGAGAGGCCGAGCTCGCCGACCTGGCGGCCGTCCACCGTCACGAGCACGGTGCGGCCCGCCGCATCCACGCCCGCGAACGTGCGCGGGTTGCGCTGCAGCACCCAGCCGTACTGGAACGAGGGGTTGCCGGGGTGGACCATCCCGTCGGCGGCCTGCGTGATGCGGTGCTCGCCGTCGGCGAGCAGCAGCGGCCCGCCGTTGATCACGGACATGCCCGGCTGGGTGAGATCGGCGCCGCGCTCCGACGTCAGCTTCAGCGTCACGGGCACGGCCGCGCCGACGCGCACGTGACGTCGTGCAGGGGCAGGTCCGTGGCCGCGTCGCCGAGGCCGCCGCAGTTGCGGATCAGGCCGGGGACCCGGTCGAGGCCGTCGAGCGTCGCCGTGCCCGACGGCAGCCGCACGCTGCCCTCCCAGACGGGGCGGGTGATGTCGGTGCCCTCCGCGTGCGCGTCCAGGACGAGCACCGGCCGCGAGCCGATCGTCTCCGACACGAGCTCGCCGTCGTACACGCCGGCGCCGGCGGGGTCGCCCTCGGCTCCGGCGGCCGGGTCGAACACGAAGAAGCCGGCGTTGACCGCCGCCGTCGCGTTCTCATGCGCCGCGAGCCAGGTGGTGCGCTCGCGCGTCTCGAGCGTCGGGCCGTACGTGCCGCCGATCTCGCCGCGGAACGTCCGCGGATCGATCGTGAGGACGTTGATGCGCCAGTGACCGGCGGCGTCCGAGCTGCCGTCCCAGCCCGCGTACCAGGTGCGACCGGCGAAGCCGGCGGCGCGCACGCGGGCCAGCTCGGCGTCGGCCTCCGCCTTAGACGAGAAGGTGGCCGACGGATGAACGCCGACCGAGTGCTCACGCCGGGGCGGACACCGGCCGCTTCAGGCGCAGCACGACCACGGTGAACGCCGCCGCGGACAGGGCGGCCAGCACCATGTGGACGCCCACCAGCAGCGCGGGGAGGTCCGTGCGCGCCTGGACGATCCCGACGACGACCTGCACGGCGATGACCGCCAGCAGCGCCGCGAGCCAGGGGAGCGGGCGAAGGCGCAGCGCGGCGGCCGCGATCACGAGCGCGACGACCAGCGCGAGCAGGATGTACCCCGGCCACGAGTGCACGTGCGCGAGCACCGTGGCGTCGAAGCCCGTGCGGATCACGTTCGCGTCGCCGGAGTGCGGGCCGTTCGCCGTGGTCAGGACGCCGAAGAGGATCGTGGCCGCGAGCGCGAGCGACGTCACATGCGTCAGGATCGCGAACCACGCGGGCACCGCGCGCTCGCGGGGCCCAGGGGCCTCGTGCATCCGCACCAGGTACGCGGCGGTCGTGCACACCAGCAGGAGAGACGCGACGTAGTGGAAGCCGACGATGAACGGGTTCAGCCCGGTCCACACGGTGACGCCGCCCACCACGGCCTGCGCGGCGACGCCGCCCAGCACGATCCAGGCCAGCACCGCGAGGTCGCGGCGAGCGCGTGCGCGGCGCAGCGTGACGATCAGGACGGCCAGCGCGAGCAGGCCCACGACGCCCGTCATGGTGCGGTTGCCGAACTCGATGAAGCCGTGGATGCCCAGCTCCTCCGTCGGGACGAGCGAGTCGGGGGTGCAGAGCGGCCACTCCGAGCAGCCGAGTCCCGAGCCGGTCAGCCGCACCGCACCGCCCGTGCCGATGATGGTCGTCTCCGCCAGGAACGACAGCCACGCCAGCACGCGCAGCAGGCGATCCGCCACGGCGGCGGTGCGCGGAGAGGCCGGGACGGGGCCGGTGACGGGGGCTGCGGTGGCGGCGGACATGGCGAGGAGGCCTCCTGGCGGTACCCCGTGAAGCGGGGCCGGCGCGGCCCGGTGAGGGGCGGAACCTGTAGAATCGAAGGTGGTGACGCGGATGCGCGCGAGAGTCTCGCCGCACCGCCCACAGTCTAGGCGCGACACCTTCGCGTCTCGTATGAAGGCCCCACCACGGCGGCTCGCGCGGATCCGATCGGCTCGCGCCGCTGGAGCGGCTGACACCGTCTGCGGCCTAAGAGGAGAGTGTGACGTCATGTCCGATGTGCTGATCGACCGCCCCGAGCTCGAAGGTCTGGGGGTGTACGAGTTCGGCTGGCACGATCCCGACGCCGCCGGCGCGAGCGCCAAGCGCGGCCTCACGGAGGCCGTCGTGCGCGACATCTCCGCGCTCAAGAGCGAGCCCGAATGGATGCTCAAGACCCGTCTGAAGGGCCTGAGCCTGTTCGAGAAGAAGCCGATGCCGACCTGGGGCGCGGACCTCAGCGAGATCGACTTCGACAACATCAAGTACTTCGTGCGCTCCACCGAGAAGCAGGCACAGTCGTGGGAGGACCTCCCCGAGGACATCCGCAACACGTACGAGAAGCTCGGCATCCCCGAGGCGGAGCGCCAGCGCCTCGTCGCCGGAGTGGCGGCGCAGTACGAGTCCGAGGTCGTCTACCACCAGATCCGCGAGGACCTGGAGGCTCAGGGCGTCATCTTCATGGACACCGACACCGCGCTGCGCGAGCACCCGGAGTTCTTCGAGGAGTACTTCGGCACGGTCATCCCCGCCGGCGACAACAAGTTCGCCGCGCTGAACACGGCCGTGTGGTCGGGCGGCTCGTTCGTGTACGTGCCCAAGGGCGTGCACGTCGAGATCCCGCTGCAGGCGTACTTCCGCATCAACACCGAGAACATGGGCCAGTTCGAGCGGACCCTGATCATCGCGGACGAGGGCTCCTACGTCCACTACATCGAGGGCTGCACCGCCCCGATCTACAAGAGCGACTCGCTGCACTCGGCCGTCGTCGAGATCATCGTGAAGAAGAACGCCCGCGTGCGCTACACGACGATCCAGAACTGGTCGAACAACGTCTACAACCTCGTCACCAAGCGCGCCGTGGCGCACGAGGGCGCGACGATGGAGTGGATCGACGGCAACATCGGCTCCAAGGTCACGATGAAGTACCCGTCGATCTTCCTGATGGGCGAGCACGCCAAGGGCGAGACGCTCTCGGTCGCGTTCGCGGGCCCCGGCCAGCACCAGGACGCCGGCGCCAAGATGATCCACATGGCGCCGTACACGCAGTCGTCGATCGTCTCCAAGTCGATCGCCCGCGGCGGCGGCCGCGCCGGCTACCGCGGCGAGGTGCGGGTGGACGCCAACGCGCACCACTCGGCCAACACGGTCCGCTGCGACGCGCTGCTGGTCGACACGATCTCGCGCTCCGACACGTACCCCGCGATCGACATCCGCGTGGACGACGTGCAGCTCGGCCACGAGGCCACGGTCTCGAAGGTCAGCGAGGAGCAGCTGTTCTACCTGATGAGCCGCGGCCTCCCCGAGGACGAGGCGATGGCGATGATCGTGCGCGGCTTCATCGAGCCGATCGCGCGCGAGCTGCCCATGGAGTACGCCCTCGAGCTGAACAAGCTCATCGAGATGGGCATGGAAGGATCGGTCGGCTAGATGACGACGTCGACGACGGCGCCGGTTGCGGCGCAGGACGAGCACGCCCACGTGGACCCCGCGGCGCAGGTCGCCGGGGTGACCGTGCCGGTGCAGACCCGCTCGGAGCGCCTCCGCTCGTACGAGCCCGCCGACTTCGGCGTGCCCACCGGCCGCGAGGTCAACTGGAAGCACGCGCCGGTGGCGCGCCTCAAGCCGCTGTTCGCGGCGGCGGCCGCGAACGACGGCGTGACCGCCGAGGTCGTGTCTGGCGCGCAGTACGTCGGCGCGCCGCTCGCGGCCGGCCAGGCGCCGCGCGGGGAGTTCTTCATCCCCGAGGACCTGCCGGCGGCGCTCGCCTGGCAGGGCGCGACCGAGGCCCTCCACGTGCGCATCCCGCGCGAGGAGGAGGTGGCAGAGCCGATCGTGGTGCAGTTCACGGGCCTCGGCGCCGACCGCCGCGCGGACGGCCACATCGTCATCGAGGCGCTCGAGCACAGCAAGGCGACCGTCGTGCTGCGGCACGCCGGCTCCGCGCAGTACGCGCAGAACGTCGAGATCATCGCGCGCGACGGCTCGAACGTCACGGTCGTGACCGTGCAGCAGTGGGACGACGACGCGATCCACGCGGCCTCCCACCAGGCGCGCGTCGACCGCGACGCCTCGGTGCGCCACATCGTCGTCAGCTTCGGCGGCGGCGTCGTGCGCGTGAACCCGAACCTGGAGCTCGCGGGCGCCGGCTCCAACGGCGAGATGTACGGCCTGGCCTACAGCGACGCCGGCCAGCACCTCGAGAGCCAGGTGTACCTGCACCACAAGGGCGTCGAGACCACGGGCGACGTGCTCTACAAGGGCGCGCTCCAGGGCGAGAGCGCCCGCACCGTGTGGATCGGCGACGTGCTGATCGGCCCGGACGCGACCGGCACCGACTCCTACGAGGCCAACCGCAACCTGGTGCTGACCAACGGCGCGCGCGCCGACTCGATCCCGAACCTCGAGATCCAGACGGGCGACATCAAGGGCGCCGGCCACGCGTCGGCCACCGGCCGCTTCGACGACGAGCAGCTCTTCTACCTGCAGGCGCGCGGCATCTCCGAGGAGGAGGCGCGTCGCCTGGTGGTCCTGGGCTTCCTCGCCGAGACCGTCCAGAAGATCGGCATCCCCTCCCTGGAGGAGGAGCTGACGGCGCTCATCGAGAAGGAGCTGGCGGCGACTCCGGACGGAGCCGCCGCGTGAGCGCCACGCGCGTGTGCGCGCTGAGCGAGCTCGAGCAGGACACCCCGCTGAAGGTCGAGGTCGACGGCGTCGCGATCGCGGTCGTGCTCGACTCGGCCGGTGAGGTGCACGCGATCGGCGACACCTGCACGCACGGCGACATCTCCCTGTCGGAGGGCTTCGTCGAGGGCGACACGCTCGAGTGCTGGGCCCACGGCTCGGCGTTCTCGCTGCGCACCGGCAAGCCCCTCAACCTCCCCGCTTACGAGCCCGTCCCGGTCTTCGTCGTCGAGATCGACGGAGACGACGTGCTCATCGACCCCACGCTGAAGAAGGAAATCTGACCATGGCTGTCCTCGAGATCCGCGACCTCCACGTCACGGTGGAGACCGAAGAAGGCACGACGCCCATCCTGAACGGCGTGAACCTCACCGTCCGCTCCGGCGAGACGCACGCGATCATGGGCCCCAACGGCTCGGGCAAGTCGACGCTCGCGTCGACCATCGCGGGCCACCCCAAGTACACCGTGACGGGCGGCACCATCACGCTCGACGGCGAGGACGTCCTCGAGATGAGCGTCGACGAGCGCGCCCGCGCCGGCCTGTTCCTCGCGATGCAGTACCCGGTCGAGATCCCGGGCGTCACCGTGACGAACTTCCTGCGCACCGCCAAGACCGCGATCGACGGCGAGGCGCCGTCGCTGCGCACGTGGACGAAGGACGTCAAGCAGGGCATGAAGAACCTGCGCATGGATGACAAGTTCGCGCAGCGCAACGTCAACGAGGGCTTCTCGGGCGGCGAGAAGAAGCGCCACGAGATCCTCCAGCTCGAGCTGCTCAAGCCGCAGCTGGCGATCCTGGACGAGACCGACTCGGGTCTGGACGTCGACGCGCTCAAGGTGGTCTCGGAGGGCGTCAACCGCGCCAAGGAGAACACCGGCCTCGGTGTCCTGCTCATCACGCACTACACGCGCATCCTGCGCTACATCAAGCCCGACTTCGTGCACGTCATGGTCAAGGGCGAGATCGTCGAGGAGGGCGGCCCCGAGCTGGCCGAGCGCCTCGAGAGCGAGGGCTACGAGGGCTACTTCGCGCCCGGCGAGCCCATCGAAGCGTAGGCTGGAGACATGACCGCGACCCTCACCCCGGAGAAGTACGACGAGGTCACCGAGGCCCTCAAGGACGTCATGGACCCCGAGCTCGGGGTCAACGTCGTGGACCTCGGCCTCATCTACGATCTCGCCTGGGACGAGGAGAACGACGCGCTCGTGATCCACATGACGCTGACCAGCGCCGGCTGCCCGCTGACGGACGTGCTCGAGGAGCAGACCGCGCAGGCGCTGGACAACGTGGTCGAGCGGTTCCGGATCAACTGGGTCTGGATGCCGCCGTGGGGTCCCGAGCGGATCACGGACGACGGCCGCGACATGATGCGCGCCCTGGGATTCGCGATCTAGTTGTACTGCCCAGGGACGTTGTTTGATCTGGCTTCCCTGATGTGACGAGAACCTCCCGGCAGAGTGGAGCT